>AP017424.1:4480430-4803360 GCA_002355495.1 Streptomyces laurentii | reverse complement strand
CTGATCCTCTCGCTCGCGGTGAGCGGCGCGGCGGTGTGGTCCCAGCGGCGGACGGCCGTCGCCGCGGTCGCCGACGAGGGCGGCCGGATAGATCCCGCGGCGGCGCTCGCGGTCGCCGAAGCACCGCCGGAGACCAAGGCTCCGCCGGTGATCGACTTCACGATGTCCTGGTGGAGGGACCCGATAGTGAAGGACGGTTCGACGGGCAAGGTGGCCATCGGCTATCTGTGGGGCCCGCACGCGGGAGTCGACCAGGACGGCAGGGTCGCCGGCGAGACGCCGCGGCCCGGCTGGCACTGGGGTCCGAAGCCGCCGACGCCCGGGCGGCCCGCCGCCCCGTCCCGGCCGGCGGAGGACAGCTGGACGTCGATCGGCGGGCTGGTGTTCCTGCTCGCGCTGGTCGCGGGCGGCCTGGGCACGGGACTGACCTGGCACACGCATCCGCTGGGCACGAGCCTGCAGATCGGTCTGGCCGCGGCGCTCGCGGTGATCGGCGTGGGCCTGGTGATCAGCAGCTTCCTGGGCCGGACCGGGTTCGGCACGATCTGTCTGCTGGTGCTGACGACGGGTCTGCTGACGGTGGCCTCGGTGCTGCCGAAGGAGATCTCCACGGTCTGGGAGCGGGAGACCTGGCGGCCGGCGGCGGTCGCCGCGGTACAGCCGCGGTACAAGCTCGACACCGGAGTCGGCCGGCTCGACCTGTCCCAGCTGGCCATCCCGGCGAAGACGACGGTGACCACCCGGGCCCGGGTCGGCGCGGGCAAGCTGGAGGTGGTCGTGCCGCGGAACGCGACGGTGAGGCTGCGGGCCCAGGTGGGCCTCGGCGACCTGGCGCTGCCGCCTCAGCACACCACGACCGCGGTGCGGCCGGCGGTGCCGTCCGCACCGGCGACACCGTCCCCGGGGCAGATCCCGCCGCCGGTGGCCCCCGTACCGCCGACGCCGCCCGCGGCGTCGGCGGACGACATCGACATCGCCCCGGATCTCGACGAGACCCGGACGCTCCCCCCGCCGCCGGGCGTCACCCCGGGCGGCACCCTCGAGCTCACCCTCGAGGTCGGACTCGGACAGGTGGAGGTCACCCGTGCTGCTTCATGAGTTCCGCCCCGGCCGGCTGATCCTGGGCCTGGCCGCCCTGGCCATCGCGGCGCTGTTCGCGGGGGACGCGGCCGGTGCCTGGTCGGTCGCCTGGTTCGTGGCGCTGCCGGTCCTCGGCGGGGCCTTGGTTCTGGCGTCGGTCGCGTCCTGGACGGCCTATCGGATACGCCGGCGGGCGGCCAGGAGGGCGTCCAGCGACAGCACCGGGGCGCCGGCGAGCAGCAGCGGCAGCCAGGCCATGAGATAGGCAAGGTCGTTGCCCAGGTAGTAGGGGTGCACCTGCCAGCTGACGGTCAGCCACAGGGAGAACGAGATCAGCGCTCCGCCGAGCGCGGCCACCCGGGTGAACAGCCCGAAGAGGGTGCCGAGGCCGACGGCGAGTTCGCCGAGGGCGAGGGCGTAGCCGAAGCCGACGGGGCTGCGGAGGGCCACGTCGACCAGGGCGGGCAGGGCCGAGGAGTCGCGGACGCCCCGCATGACCTCGCCGATCGATTCGGGTCCGGTGGCGGAGAGGAAGGCCGAGTCGGTGAGCTTGTCCAGACCGGCGTAGACGAAGGTGATGCCGAGGAAGATCCGCAGCGGGACCAGGGCGTAGCGGGAGGCGAGGGTCTTCGGGCCGTCGCCCGAGCCGGAGGCCCCGCCCGGGCCCGGCCGCGCCGCCGCACCCGCGCCTGCCCCCGATCCCGTACCGCCGGACCCCTGATCCGCCGTTCCGCCCGCCGCTTCGTCCGTCGGTCCTGCCATGTCCGGCCGCCTCTCCGTGCCCGTCCCGCTGCCCATCCCGCTGGGCCCGTACCCGAGCGTTCGGGTCCCGTCCGGACACGATTGTCCCCGGCCCGGGGCCGGGGGTCGAAAACACGCTCGGGCGGGGCGGGTTTCGGCGAGGGTCCGCCGGGCCGGCCGCCGGCTCTCAGCCGAGGAGGTCGGGTTCGGCGCGGCTGATCCGGCTCCAGAGCGGTTGGTAGTTGATCCAGGCGACCAGGTCGCTGCCGATCTGTTCGCGGGTGGCGACGGCGTCGCGGTGGTCGATGAGCACCGGCCGGCCGTCGGCACGGGCGGCCAGCTGGACCTCGGCGCACCGTTCGAGGGCGATGAACCACCAGGCCGCGGCGTCGACGGAGGAGCCGACGGTGAGCAGACCGTGGTTGCGCAGGACGAGCGCCTTCAGGGTGCCGAGGGCGGCGGCTATCCGGCGGCCTTCCGCCGGGTCGACGGTGACGCCGGTGTAGGCGTCGTACAGGGCGTGGTCCTGGTAGAAGGCGCAGGCGTCCTGGGTGAGCGGGTCGAGGAGTTCGCCGAGGGCGGCGAGCGCCCGACCGTGCGTGGAGTGGGCGTGCGCGACGGCGACGACATCGGGCCGGGCGCGGTGGACCTCGGCGTGCAGCGTGAAGGCGGCCTGGTTGACGTGGTGGGTGCCGTGCACGACCTGGCCGTCGCCGTTCACCAGGATCAGGTCGCTCGCGGTGAGGTCGGCGAAGGGGACGCCGAAGGGGTTCACCCAGTAGCAATCGGCGTGTTCGGGATCGCGGGCGGTGATGTGTCCGGACACCCCCTCCTCGTAGCCGAACCGGCCGAAGACCCGGAGGGCGGCGGCGAGCCGCTGTCGGCGGTGGGTGCGTTCCTCGGCCGCCGAGGCGTGGACGGGCGGCAGGGCGAAGTGGAGCCGTTCGACGGGAACGGGCGCCGGTGTCTCGGTCATGGCCGGAAGGTAGTGCCCGGCCGGTCAACTCTCCAGTGCCCGTACGCGACCGGGTCCCGCCCCGTACCGGCCCGGGCCCGGAAACGGCGAAGCCGCCGGCCCCGGGAACGGGAGCGGCGGCTTCATCGGCGTGCGGGGGAGGTCACTCCCACTCGATGGTGCCCGGCGGCTTGCTGGTCACGTCGAGGACGACGCGGTTGACGTCGGCGACCTCGTTGGTGATGCGGGTCGAGATGCGGCCGAGGACGTCGTACGGCAGGCGCGACCAGTCGGCGGTCATGGCGTCCTCGGAGGACACCGGACGCAGCACGATCGGGTGGCCGTAGGTGCGGCCGTCGCCCTGTACGCCGACGGAGCGGACGTCGGCGAGCAGCACGACCGGGCACTGCCAGATCTCGCGGTCGAGACCGGCGGCCGTCAGCTCCTCGCGGGCGATGGCGTCGGCCTCGCGCAGCAGGTCCAGGCGCTCCTTGGTGACCTCGCCGACGATGCGGATGCCGAGGCCGGGGCCGGGGAACGGCTGGCGCTGGACGATCTCGTCGGGCAGGCCGAGCTCCTGGCCGACCATGCGGACCTCGTCCTTGAAGAGCTGGCGCAGCGGCTCGACGAGCTCGAACTCCAGGTCCTCGGGGAGGCCGCCCACGTTGTGGTGGGACTTGATGTTGGCGGTGCCGGTGCCGCCGCCGGACTCGACGATGTCCGGGTACAGGGTGCCCTGGACGAGGAAGGCGACCTCTTCGCCGTCGGCGGCGCCCTCGGCGATGATGTCGGCCTGCGCCTGCTCGAAGACGCGGATGAACTCACGGCCGATGATCTTGCGCTTGGTCTCCGGGTCGGAGACGCCGGCGAGGGCGGTGAGGAAGCGCTCCTGGGCGTCGACGACCTTCAGCTGGACGCCGGTGGCGGCCACGAAGTCCTTCTCGACCTGCTCGGTCTCGTTCTTGCGCATCAGGCCGTGGTCGACGTAGACGCAGGTGAGCTGCGAGCCGATGGCCTTCTGCACGAGCGCGGCGGCCACGGCGGAGTCGACGCCGCCGGACAGACCGCAGATGGCGCGCTTGGTGCCGACCTGGGCGCGGATCGCGGCGACCTGCTCCTCGATCACGTTGCCGGTGGTCCAGCTGGGCTCGATGCCGGCGCCGCGGTAGAGGAAGTGCTCCAGGATCTGCTGGCCGTGCGTGGAGTGCAGCACCTCGGGGTGGTACTGGACGCCGTACAGCTTCTTCTCGTCGTTCTCGAAGGCGGCGACCGGCACGACGTCCGTGGACGCGGTGACGGTGAAGCCCTCGGGGGCGGCGGAGCAGGCGTCGCCGTGCGACATCCACACCGACTGCTCGGTGGGCGTGCCCTCGAAGAGGGTCGAGCCGGCCTTGCTGACGTGCAGCGGGGTACGGCCGTACTCGCGGGCGCCGGTGTTGTCGACCGTGCCGCCGAGCGTCGTCGCCATCAGCTGGAAGCCGTAGCACATGCCGAAGACGGGGACACCGGCCTCGAAGATCGCGCGGTCGAGACGCGGCGCGCCCTCCGCGTAGACCGACGACGGACCACCGGAGAGGATGATCGCCTTGGGGTTCTTGGCCAGCATCTCGGCCACCGGCATGGTGGACGGGACGATCTCGCTGTAGACCCGCGCCTCACGGACGCGGCGGGCGATGAGCTGGGCGTACTGGGCGCCGAAGTCGACAACGAGGACTACGTCCGGGTTGGTGACGTCGGGCGCACCAGCGGTGGGCGCTGAGGACACTACGGCGGCCTTCCGGCGGGAGGAGGGTTCCCCCGAGTGAGGGGGGCTATTTATCGATTCTACCGGCGCGGCGACGGCACTCCTCGTCTCACCATCCGGGCCCGGTTTGGCCCGCACTGGGCGGAGGGGTCCATACTGGGGCCATGCGCGAGCTCACGACCTTCGTCTTTACCTATGGCAACCGGCCCACCGGCTGCCATGGTCGTGCTGCTTGAGCAACTGACAAGCGACTTCCCAGGCGCCCCGGGCCGACAAGGCCCGGGGCGTTCTGCTTTTCCCGGGCGTTGCCGCCCAGGGCTCCCGGACCCGCCGTCGCCCCTCCCCGACGACCATCCCGGCCGCCTCACCTCGGCCATCACCGCACAGGAGCCCCTCATGACCGCCACCACGGCCACCACCACCGCCATCACCGTCCCCGCCGCCACCGCGAAGAACCTCGCCGCGAAGAACCTCACCGAGCAGACCGGCGCCCGCACCGCCGAGGCCGCGCACGTCATCGGTGACGCGCGGGAGCGGATCGACATCCTCGACGACCGGATCATCGGGCTGATCCAGGAACGGATGGCCGTCTCGGCCGTCATCCAGGAGGCCCGGATCTCCTCCGGCGGCCGCCGGGTGAACCTGGCCCGCGAGATGGAGGTCCTCGGCCGCTTCCGGGACGCCCTCGGCAAGCCGGGCACGGCGCTCGCGATGACGATGCTGGAGCTGTGCCGGGGCCGTATCTGAGGACCCGGAGTACGGCGGGACGTGTCCGGGGGTGCGGTCCCGCACCCGAGTTCGGGCGCCCTCTCACCCGTACGGAGCGTGACCGGGCCCGGCGCCGGTTCGTTGGTCGTGGTGTCCGTGCCAGCCAGGGGCGGGCCCGAACAAGACCACGCGTGGCTTGGCTGGGGCGTGTGACGTACCTCGGTACGTCGTGGGACCTCGCACCAGCGCATGTGACCGGACGGCAGGGGACAGCAGCCCGGTCACCCAGAAAGGGCGGTCGGTCCCGGGGACGCCCGGGGCCGGTCGCAACCGGCGAACGACCCGAGACTCCCGCCGTCCCCCGCCTCCCCCACCCCGCACCCCCGTACCTCCCGCGCGGCGCCCCGCCTCCCCCGGCGCCGCCGCCCTCGGCACCGCCGCAGCCCTGACGCCGGTGCCCCACACAGGGGCCCCGTACCGCGACCGGAATCGCGGTGCGGGGCCCCTCCGCGTACCCGCGCGCCCCACTCTCCCGCCTACGTGACGCGCGTCACATAAGGATTCCGTGAGTGCGCTACAACCAATCCCCAGGTCACCGGTCATCTATGCAGCACCACCCGGAAACCGGAGAGGCGCTGCACTCGGAGGGGGGTGCAGCGCCTCTTCTCTGTTTCCGGAATCCGTCCTGGTCGGGCCGGGTGCCGGCGTCGGCCGCGAGCTCAGTCCGCGGCCTTCGGGGTCTTCTTCACGGCCTTCGGCTTCTTCGGCGGTACGGACGGGACGCCCAGGAACGGCAGCCGCAGCGCGCCGAAGGCGTCGGCCGGCACCGCGGCGGACGCCGGCTCGACCGGGGCGAGCCGCACGTACGCCTCGCCCTGCCGGGGGCGCGGGTCCTTCTCGCCCTTGTTGGGCCAGAACGACATCGCCCGCTCCGCCTGCGCCGTGATCGTCAGCGACGGGTTGACGCCCAGGTTGGCGGAGACCGCGGCGCCGTCCACGACGGAGATGCCCGGGTGGCCGTAGAGCCGGTGGTACGGGTCGATGACGCCGGACTCCGCGTCCGCGCCGATCGGGCAGCCGCCCAGGAAGTGGGCGGTGAGCGGGGTGCCCATGAGTTCGCCGATGTTGGAGCCGGGGAAGCCGTTGATCTCCTCGGCGATCAGGGTGGCGGCCTGAGTGGCCTCACGGATCTGCGTCGGGTTGGGCGCGCCGTGCCCCTGCCGGGCGGTGAGCAGGCCCTTTCCGAGCCCGCCGGCCTTGCGGTAGGTGGTCAGCGAGTTGTCCAGGGACTGCATGACCAGGCCGATGATGGTGCGCTCCGACCACTTCCGGTTGGAGAGCGAGCGGATCGCGAGCGAGGGGTGACGGGCCAGGCTGAGCAGCCAGTTGCGGACCCGGTGGGCGCCGTAGGGCACCTGGAGGACGGTGAGGCCGCCCATCGAGTTGGAGCCCTTGCCGTACCGCACCGGCTCGATGTGGGTGGTCTCGTTCGGGTGAACCGACGAGGTGATGGCGACGCCGCGGGTGAAGTCGGCCCGCTGTCCGCCGTGCCGCGCGCGGTAGCGCCGGTCGGTGGTCTGGGCGCCGACCAGGCCCTCGGAGTTGGTCCGGGTCAGCTCGCCGAGGCGGTGCGAGATCCGGGGCAGCAGGCCGGTGTCCTTCATCCGGTGCAGCAGGGTCTGGGTGCCGTACGTGCCGGCGGCGATCACCACCCGGCGGGTGGTGAAGGTGCGGCCGGCGCCCTTCTTCCGGTTGTCGGTGGGCAGGGTCTTGACCGCGTAGCCGCCGCGCGAGTCCTCGGTGACGGCGACGACGGTGGTCATCGGATGGACCACCGCGCCCGCCTTCTCGGCGAGGTGGAGGTAGTTCTCGTTGAGGGTGTTCTTGGCGCCGTGGCGGCAGCCGGTCATGCACTCGCCGCACTCGATGCAGGCCCGGCGGGAGGGGCCGGCGCCGCCGAAGAACGGGTCGGCCACCTCGGCGCCCGGCTTCGCCTTCGCCGTACCGGAGCCGGACCCCGTACCGGAGCCGGAACCCGTACCCGTGCCCTCGGCTCCGTCCTCGGCGTCGTCCGCGACCGCGTCCTTGCCGTCGCCGAAGAAGACGCCGACCGGCGCCATGTGGAAGGTGTCGCCGATGCCCATCGCCTGGGCGGCCGCCTTGAGGTGGACGTCCGAGGGGGTCATCGTCGGGTTGAGCCGGACACCCAGCATCCGCTTGGCCTGGTCGTAGTACGGCGCGAGTTCGGCGCGCCAGTCGGTGATGTCCTTCCACTGCGGGTCGTCGAAGAACGGGGCGAGCGGCTCGTAGAGGGTGTTGGCGTAGTTGAGCGAACCGCCGCCCACGCCCGCGCCGGCCAGCACCATCACGTTGCCGAGCAGGTGGATGCGCTGGATGCCGTACAGACCGAGGGCGGGGGCCCACAGGAAGTTCTTCAGGTCCCACGAGTTCTTCGGCAGCTCGGACCGCGCGAAGCGGCGGCCGGCCTCCAGGACGCCGACCCGGTATCCCTTCTCGGTCAGCCGCAGGGCCGTGACCGAGCCGCCGAAGCCGGAGCCGACCACGACGACGTCGTAGTCGTACGAACCGTCCTCGTCCTGATTTCGGGCAGGGGGTACCGCGGTCATGGCTCTCCTCGTGCGAAAAGGGGCGGAACGGGCGGAACGGGCCGGTCCGGCCGGGCGGCCCGGCGAGCGGACCGCGGGCCGGCGGTCAGCGGCGGGCGGCCGGCGGTCAGCGGTCAGCGCAGGCGGAACGCCTTCATCACCTTCAGGGACGTACTCATGAACGCGGCGTACTTCTCGTCGTCCATCCCGAAGGACGGGCCGAGCGGCAGCAGCCGCTGCTGGGCGACGGTCTGCGCCTCGGTGTACTTGAGGATGCCCTCGGAGCCGTGGCGCCGGCCGAGGCCGGATTCCTTCATGCCTCCCATGGGCGACTGCACGCTGCCGTACGCGGGCGCGTACCCCTCGTTGATGTTGACGGTGCCGGTGCGCAGGCGGGCGGCGAGGGCGTGGCCGCGGCGTGAGTCGGTGGTCCAGACGGAGGAGTTCAGGCCGTACGGGGTGCCGTTGGCCAGCTCGACGACCTCGTCCTCGTCCGTGAACCGGTAGATCGAGACGACCGGGCCGAAGGTCTCCTCGGCACAGACGGCCATCGGGGCCTCGACGCCGTCGAGGATGGTCGGCTCGAAGAAGTACGGGCCGATGTCGGGCCGGGCGACGCCGCCCGCGACCAGGGTGGCGCCCTTGGCGACGGCCTCCTCGACGTGCCGGGTGACGGTCTCCAGCTGCCGGTCGCCGACCAGGCAGCCCATGTCGGCGCCGTACGCGAGGGAGTTGCCGAGCCGCATGGCCTTCGTGCGGGCGGCGAAGCGGGCGACGAACGCGTCCGCGACCGACTCGTGCACGTACAGCCGCTCGATGGAGATGCACAGCTGGCCGGCGGAGGAGAAGCAGGCGCGGACGGCGCCGGCGGCGGCCTTCTCGATGTCGGCGTCGCGCAGCACGATCATGGCGTTCTTGCCACCGAGTTCGAGGCTGACGCCGACGAGCCGGTCCGCGGCGCCCCGGGCGACCTCGCGGCCGGTGCGGGTGGAGCCGGTGAAGGAGACGTAATCGGCGTGGCGGACGACCTCGGGGCCGACGACCGGGCCCTCGCCGAGCACGACCTGGAAGACCTCGGCGGGAAGACCGGCCTCGATCAGCAGGTCACGGGCCCACAGGGCGGTCAGGGCGGTCTCGGTGTCCGGCTTCATGACGACGGCGTTGCCGGCGACGAAGGCGGGCAGGGCGTCGCCGACCGACAGCTCCAGGGGGTAGTTCCACGGCGCGATCTGGCCGACGACACCGCGCGGCTGGCGCAGCTCGGTGACCTTGGTGAGGGTCGGGACGACGCCGGTGTGGTGCTTGGGGCGCAGGTACGCGGGGGCCTTGCGGCCGTAGTGGCGGGCGGCGACGGTGACCGCCTGGATCTCCTCGTGGGCGTGCAGGCGGGCCTTGCCCGTCTCCAGCTGGATGAGGTCGAGGATCTCGGCCTGGCGGCTGAGGATCAGGTCGTGGAAGCGCAGCAGCACCCCCGCGCGCGTACGGACGGGGGTGGCGGCCCAGGCGACCTGGGCGGCACGGGCTCGGGCATATGCCTCGGCGACGTCCTCGGGCGTGGACTCGGGCAGGTCCGCCAGCTTGTCCCCGGTGAAGGGGGTGTGGTTGGCGGTACGGCCGGAGCCGACGACCCGCGGGTGAGCCGGGCGACCAGCTCGGGGGTCACCACGTCGGCGGCCTCGCGGGCACCGGCGGGCGCGGGCGCGGCGGGGTTGGTGCCCGCGGCGCGATCGGCGCCCGAGGGGGTGGTGGCTGCCGTGGAGGTGCCGGGAAGTGCCTGAGCCTGCGAGTCCGTCATGGGGCCGAGCGTAAGCCGCGTTCGCGGCTTTGGGTACCCGTGAGTAACGCGTTTTCACCGGGTGCCCACATCGCGCCAGCGATCACTGGCATATCGGCCCTGATCAGGGGCTTACGGCAGCCCCCGGGGCCCTCCAGGACTTCTTCACGATCTCGAACCGCTCCCGCATCCGATCCCGGTCCGCTTCCGGCGCGGACAGGTAGATCGCGTACTCGCTCCCGTCGTTCCCGAGGAACACCTGGTCGATCGCACGGCGCGGACCGGGGTGGTTGGTCCGCTCCGTCCAGGTGAACTCCCACAGGCAGGAGTCGTCCTTGTCGCGGAAGATGTTCCGGTCCAGTCGCACCCGCGTGTAGTCGGGCAGCCGGCCGCTCAGGGTGGTCTCGACGTCCTGCATGTGCAGATACGGGTTCTCGAAGTCGGGCGACGGGTCGATGCTGACGCGGATGTGGTGGCGGCCGTTGTCGGGCGTGTAGTCGACCTGGCCGCCCTTGACCTGCCGGGTCCAGCCGTCGGGGACCAGGATGCTGAAGCCGAGGGGGTCCTTGACCCGGCGCCAGCCGACCGGGACGCCGCCGGAGGTCTTGCCGTCGTCCGGGCTCGGATCGGCGCTCGGATCACCGGTCGGATCACCGCTCGGGCCGGTGCTCGGGCCGGTGCCGGGGTTCGCGGCGCCGGTCGCGCTGGAGGTGGCGCCGCCGCCTTGGTCGTCCTGGCCATCCGTGCCGAGGAGACCACCCAGGTGCGTCATGGTCGCGAAGACCGCGCCGCCCGCGAGCAGGCCCGCGGCCAGGGCCGCGAGGACGGCGGGGCGCCAGCGGCCGCGGTGCGGGGCGGAGGCGGGCGCCGGGGCAGGCACGGGGGCGCTCGGTGACGGCATGGCAGGGGCGGGAGCCGGGGCCGGGACCGGAGAGGGTACGGAGACGGGGGCGGGCCGCGGCTCGGCGTACGGCTCCGGCAGCGGCGTCGTCGCGGCCGGCGCGGCGGCGGCCCGCTCCTCCGCCGTCATCCGGCGCGTCGGCACGTACGCCTGCGCGGCGAGCGGAGGCCGCCCCTCCATGGCGTCGAGCAGCATCCGCTCGATCTCGTCGGCACGCGGCCTCTGCTCCGGGTCCTTGCGCAGCAGCGCGATGACGACCGGGGCGAGCGCGCCCGCCTTCCCGGGGTACGGCGGCTCGTCGGTCACCACGGCCTGCATGGTGCTGATCGGCGAACTCCGGCGGAACGGCGACGTGCCCTCCACCGCCGTGTACAGCGTCGCGCCGAGCGACCACAGGTCGGACGCGGGACCGGGATCGGCGCCCTGTACCCGTTCCGGCGCCAGATAGTCGATGGATCCGACGAGTTCACCGGTCCGGGTGATCGAGGTGTCGCCCTCGACCTGGGCGATGCCGAAGTCGGTGATCAGGACCCGTCCGTCGTGCGCGAGCAGCACGTTGCCGGGCTTCACGTCCCGGTGCAGCACTCCGGCGGCGTGCGCCGCGCGCAGGGCGCCGACGACGTGCAGGCCGATCCGGGCGGCCTCGCGCGCGTCGACGGTGCCGCGTTCCTTGACGGCGTCGGCGAGCGAGGGCCCGTCCACGTACTGCATGACGATCCACGGGCGGTCGTCGTGCTGGAGCACGTCGTGCACGGTGACCACGCCCGGGTGGCTGATCCGGGCCGCCGCCCGCGCCTCGGTCTGGGTGCGGGTGTGCAGCACCTGCCGGTCGCTCTCGGTCACGTACCGACCGGCCGTCAGTTCCTTGACGGCCACGACCCGGTGCAGGACCTCGTCGTGCGCCCGCCAGACCCGGCCCATGCCGCCCCGGCCGATGGCCTCGCCCAAGCGGTAGCGCCCGGCGAGCAGAAGTCCGGCTCCGGTGCTCTCAGAGTGTTCCACTTGCCCCCGCCCGTTCGGTTCCGAGGCAAGCGTACGGATCAGTGCGCCGGGCACGGAACCTCGGGGCCGCATCAGCGACAACTCTGTGACCGGCGCGCGGATTTCGCGGGTCAGCGGGTGACGCGGTAGCTCTTGACCGCCTGGTCGTGGACGGCGGCGATCCGGTCCCGTTCGTTCGACGGTCCGATCACCTGGACGACGTGATAGCGGCCGCCCTCGATCAGCGCCAGGTTCCGTCCGACCACCTCGTGTCCGGTGCTGTCGATCCAGCTGAACGTGCCCTCCGCCATGACCTTCTGGCCGATGTCGACGCGCCGCAGACCGTACTGGTCGGACCAGGACGACTCGCGCCAGCGGGTCAGTTCGCGTTCCGTGTCGCGCTGGTAGCGCAGGGGGTCGTCGCCGTTGGCGCTGACGGTGTCGCGGCCGGGGACCACGATCATCGTGAAGGCGCCGTCGGTGAAGCGCACTTGCCCGGCGTCGTTGATCGGGCTGCGCCGCCAGCCGCTCGGGACGCCGACCTGGAAGCCCTCGGGGTCCTTGCGCAGGACGTACCCGGAGGCGAGCGCCGGGTCGGAGGTACCGGGAGCGGGCGGGGTGGTGGCCGGCGGCTTGGACGCGGGCGCGGAGGACGGCGGGGCCGGGTTCTTCGCCGGGGGCGCGGAGGCGGGGGCGCTGCCGCGCGCGGCCTGGTCGCCCCGGCCCGGGTCGCCCGCCTTGGGCATGAACAGCACCGCGTACGCGACCGCCCCGCCGAGCAGCAGCACGAGCAGGACCAGCAGCACCCGGCCGAGCGAACGCGGGGATCCCTCCGTACGCCCGGGCGTACGGGGCGGGCGCGGGGTGCGTGGGGCGCGCTGCGGTATCTCCTCGTACGACTCTTCGGGCATCGCGTCATATGCCGCTCCGTACGACGGTGGTGCGTCGTGTGGCGGTCTGTCATATGCCCTGTCGTCGTGGAGCAGATCGTCCAGCGAGCCGACCGGTGCCGGATCGGCGTACGGGTCGGCATACGCGTCGGAGTACGGCTCGGGCGACGGCTCACGGACCGGTTCACGGTACGCGTCGGGGTACCCGACGGGCTCGTGGACGGCGGTGTCGTACCCGTCCCGCTCAAAGCGAGCGGCGTCGGCCGGAGCGGAGACGTACCCGGCGGACTCGTGGACGTCCGTCTCGTGGACGTCGGCCTGGCGGAAGTCGGCGTCGAGCAGGGCGGTCTCGTCCGGGACGTCGTTCTTCGCGTGCCGGTGCCGCCCGTTCTTCGCGCTCTTTGCGCTCTTCGCGTTCTTCGTGTCGCCGCCCCGGCCCGACCACCAACGCCGGCGCCGCACCAGTTCGCCGCGCTTGCGGACGAGGGGCAGCCGGGCCGCGTCGGCCGGTCCCCGCGGGACGGCACCGGTCGCGGCGTCCGGCTCGGGCGCCGACCGGACGAGGGACCGCAGCCAGCCGCTCAGTTCCTCGACATCGGGCCGCTCGGTGGGGTCCTGGCGCAGCAGCGACTCCACGACGGGGCGCAGCGGACCGCACTCCTCGGCGAAGGCGGGCGGCTCCGCGCAGACCAGCTGGACCAGGTCGGCGGCGTTGTCCTCGGGGTACGGGGCGTGCCCCTGGACGGCCCGGTAGAGCAGCGCGCCCAGCGCCCACAGGTCGGTGGCGGGACCGATGGGCGGGGCGAGCCGCCAGTGCTCGTGCACGGGGCCGGCCTGCTCGGGCGCCCAGCGCTCGGTGACGGGGCCGACGACGGCCATCCGGGTCTGCCGGGCCCGCTCGGCGGCGAGCCGGGTCACCGGGCCCCGGTAGGCGTCGGCGGCGGGCAGGCTCTCGATGTCGGGCGCGGGCCGCGGCTGCGGGGCCGCGGCCGTGTACCCGGCCGGAAGCGCGGGCGGCAGCGGGCCCGGGCCGCCGCCTGCCGGCACGGCACGCCCGCCGTCGCGGGAGGCGTGCGGCCCGTCGCTCCAGTTTCCGATGAGGTACGCGCGCGGGGGCGGAGGCGGCGTCCGGTCCCCGCCGAGGCCGCCCGCGTCGTCGTCGCCGTCGTGGTCGCCGTCGTCCTCGTCCATCTGCGACCACCATTGAGGCCCGGACGGCCCCGGGGCCGACGGCATCGACGGGGGCGGGGACGGAGGTGCCGGGGTGCCGGGACGCTGGACCGGGAGGGAGCCGGTCTCGCCGATCCGGACCGCGGCACGGGCCCCCGCCCGGTACGCGGCGATGGCCCCGGCCCGGGCCGCCCGCACCTCGGCGGTGGCCGGCACCCCGGTCGGGGGCACGACCCGCGCGGGCGGCAGCTCCTGCCGTGCCCCGGCGCGCCCCGCCCCGTACGGCGTACCTCCGTGCGGCCCGTACCCGGTCCCGCTCGCGGCCCCGGGCGCCTCCGGCTCCCCCGGCTCGTCCGTCGGCGTGTGCGGCTCCTGCGGCCGGTCCGGTCCAAAGTCCTCGGGCTCGTACGGCTCCAGCGCGTACGGGCCGGCCGTGGCGGGCTCGCCGTCCTCGACGTGCTCGGCGTACACGCCGTACGTGTCCTGCGTGTCATATGCGTTGTCGTACGCGGTCGGCTCGACGTGCTCCGCGTACGCGGTGTGCTCATCCCGCCCGACCTGCTCGACCTGCTCGACCTGCTCGGTCCGCTCGTCCCGCTCGGCGTACGGGTCGACCTCGTCCGGCAGCGCGTACGCGTCGTCCCCGTCGCCCTCCACGTACACGACGTCCTCGGGCGGCCCCGCGTACGGGAACTCGTCCGGCGGCGGCACCGACGCGTACCCGCACAGGGCCTCCTCGGCGGCGCCCGCGGCGAGGCCGGTCAGGACGACCCGGCCGTCCTCGCAGACGAGGACGGTGCGGGAGGTGACGTTCCGGTGGGTCCAGCCGAACGCGTGGAGCGCGCGTAAAGCG
This sequence comes from Streptomyces laurentii, assembly GCA_002355495.1. GTDB lineage: Bacteria > Actinomycetota > Actinomycetes > Streptomycetales > Streptomycetaceae > Streptomyces > Streptomyces laurentii. Next base: position 4,788,957 of record AP017424.1, on the reverse strand, counting down.
GTGAGGAGATCGGCCCCGATCTCGGCCGCGCGATAGGGGCTGAGCGGACCCATGGCGAGGAGTTCGGCGAGCGGGGTGGCGGCGACGAACTCGCTGACGATCCACAGCGATCCCGCCTCGGCGAACACGTCGAAGACCTGCTCGAGGCGCGGATGGTCGGGTATGCGCGCGGCGGCCTGGGCCGCCTCGACGGCGCGGCGCACGGCCGGATCGGCAGGTCTGCGGGACGCCCGCCGGGCACCGGACCCGGCGTACGGCCCTCCGTCCGCGCCCGATTCGGAGTCGCCGGACTCCGCCTGCTCGACGACCTCGGCGTCGACGACCTCCGGCAGCGGCACCTGACGGACGCGCACTTCCTGGCCGCTGTAGGTGTCGAAGGCACGGGTCTCGACGAGGTCGAAGGCATACGCGTACGGATCGGTGTGCCCGTCCGGATCGGGCGGCGGCAACGGCAGGCGGTAACGGTCCGCGAGCACTCTTCCCGCGTAGTCGTCCACGACGCCTCCCCACGCGCCCGCCGGCCCCCGTGCCCCGCCGCACGGGTCGGACGGGGCTGTTCACGACACGATACGTCCGCGCGTCAGTCCTTGGGGCTGAACGTCGCGAACGCGGTCTCCCGCAGCGTCTTGCATTCCGGCTCGTCCCACGCGTCGGCGGGGCAGCTGACCATGATCGAGTAGCCGTGGCCGGCGTCGACCTTGAAGCCCCGGTTGAGCACCCGGACGCGCTGGCCGCCCTGGACGCGCTCGAACTCCCAGTCGGCGACGGTCGGGTACCCCTTGTACGAGACGGGGCGGATGCCCAGGTGCTTGTAGCCGTTGCTGGTGGCGGCGACCGCGGCGCGGGCGGCGTTCCAGGCGGCGGCCGCGTCGTCCCTCGGGCTGTCGTTGAAGTCGACCTGCACGCGCGGGAAGGAGCCGGAGGAGGCGTTGAAGATGCCGCCCGAGTTCCGGCCTGCGATCGCGGTGAGCCGGAAGGACTTCGGCATCGCCATCGTGAAGTGGAACCGGCTGTTGGTGACCTGCTGATACCCATCGGGCAAGGCGGCGGAGTCGTCGCCGCCCTTGCCGCCGGAGTTCTTCCCGCCGCCGTCGTCCTTGCCCCCGCCGTCGGGGGTGCCGGAGGCCGGGGTGCCACCCTGGCCGGCGCCGTCCGCGGACGGCTTGCCGCCGCCCTGCTGCTCCGGGGCGCTCGGCGTCGTGTCGGTGCCCTGGCCGTCGGCCCCGCCGGAGGCGTTGCCGGCGGTGGCGGTGGTGCCGCCGGAGTTCCCGCCCTTGCCCTGCTCGGCGCCGTCGTCGCCGCCGCCGAGGGCGACGTACAGGATCGTGCCGAGCAGCGCCGCGACCACGACCGCGGCGATGATCACCAGGGTGCGGCGTGGGACGACGTCGGTGAGCGACGCCTTGGCGGGCGCGGCCGCGGACCGCCCCGCGGCGGGCATGGCGGCCGGCGGGGGCGTGGGGGCGGCGGCCGCGTTCCGTACGGACTTCAGCGCGCCGCGCAGCCGGTCGGCCGACGGGTCGGCGGGGGCCTTCTCGCGCGCGGGCTTCCGGGAACCGGAGCCGGCCGGAGCCGCCGCCGGACGCTCGGGGAACTGCGGCAGCGGGATCATCCGGGTCGCCTCGGCGGGCGGCTCAAGCGCCACGTCCGGCGCGTCGAGCACCGCGCACAGCAGGGCCCGGGCGCCGGCGTCGTCGAGCCGCTCGGCGGGGTCCTTGGCGAGCAGACCGTAGATGACCTTGGTGAGCTCCGGGCCCGCGTTCTTCGGCGGGTCGACGGGCTCGGTCATCACGGCGGTGAGCGTGGCGATGGCGGAGCCCTTGTCGTAGGGCGGGCTGCCCTCGACGGCCGCGTAGATCAGTCCGCCGAGCGACCACAGGTCGGCGGCCGGGCCGGGCTTGTGGCCGCGGGCGCGCTCGGGCGAGATGTACGAGGGGGCGCCGACGAGCATGCCGGTGGAGGTGATCGAGGGGTCGCCCTCGACCTGGGCGATGCCGAAGTCGGTGAGGACGACGCGGCCGTCGTCGTCGATGAGCACGTTGGACGGCTTCACGTCGCGGTGCAGGATGCCCTCGCGGTGCGCGGAGCGCAGCACGTCGAGGATGGCGAGGCCGACCTCGGCCGCGCGCCGCGGGGTGAGCGTGCCGTCCTCGCGGATGGCCTCGGCGAGGGACTTGCCCCCGATGAGCTCCATGACGATCCACGGGCGGTCGTCCTCGTCGACGACGTCGTAGACGGTCACGGCGCCGTTGTTGCGCACCCGGGCGATGGCCTTGGCCTCGCGGAGGGTGCGGGTGATGAGGCGGCGCTTCTCGTCGTCGTCGATGCTGGTGGGGAAGCGCAGTTCCTTGACGGCGACGGTACGGCCGAGCGTCTCGTCGACGGCGCGCCACACCGTGCCCATGCCGCCGCGGCCGAGGACCGCGCCGAGCCGGTAGCGCCCGGCGAGCAGCCGGCCCTCGGCGGACGTCACGTCAGCGTCCTTGCCCCGGCGTTCCGTTCCGGTCGCGTCGGCACCGAAGCCGACGGCCGGCGCGGCCCCGTCGGTCGACCCGTCGGCGGCGGCCTTGCCGCGCGCCCCGAGCTTGGCCTTGTTCTCGGCCTTGTTCTCGGCCTTGACCTCGGTCTTCGCCTTGGCTTCGGGCGTGCCGTCCGTCTTGGCCCCGGCCTCGGGCGCGCGCGTGGCGGTGCCGCTCTCAGCGGCCTTGGCGGCCTCACTCTTGGCCCACGAGGTGCCGCCGGCGGTGCCGCCGGGCTCCGACGCCTTCGTACGCCCGGAGCCTGACGGCGCGTCGGCCGCGCCCGCCTTGGCCGTGCGCTTCGCGTCGGCGCGCAGCGCCCGGGTGTCCGGGTCGGTGGCGGTCGCCGTCTTCTTCGCGTCCTTGCCGGCGGTCTCGCCCGCGGCCTTGTCCGTCGCCGTGTCCGCCGTCTTCTCCGCAGCCTCGTCCGTCGCCGCGTCCGTGGCCTTCTCCGCGCGCGGGGCATCTGCCCCCGGCGCGGCCTTCGGCCCGGTCGCGTCCTTGTTCCGTTCCACCGCGCGCGCCTCCGGGACCGCGCCCCGGTCGCCGGTGCCGGCGTCCGCGGCGGCGTCCCGCCGGGGGTCCTGCCCCGTGTTCCGCGACTGCTCCGCCTCCGACATGCGTCCCCTCTGCGATCCTGTTTCCCGCCCGCGTCCCGCAGCTCCCGCGCTCGCGGCAACCCGCCCTGGAAGAGAGCCCATTGTCCCTCACTCCAGGACCCCTGACTCCCCCGGGTCCGCACTCCGGGATGCCCACCTGCTCAGATCGGCACGATGTCCGGTGCTCCGAGGCGGGCCGCGTCGGCCGTCAGGTCGTCGGGCTGGCGCTGTGATTCGCGTTCGGCCTCGACGCGCTTCTCGTAGTGTTCGACCTCTTTGTCCACCTGTCCGGCGTCCCAGCCGAGGACCGGCGCCATGAGTTCCGCGCACGCACGGGCGCTGCGGGTGCCCCGGTCGAAGGTCTCGATGGAGATGCGGGTACGCCGGGTCAGCACGTCGTCGAGATGCCGGGCGCCCTCGTGGGAGGCGGCGTACACGATCTCGGCCTTCAGGTAGTCCTCGGCGGCCGGGAGGGGCTTGCCGAGGGCGGGGTCGGCGGCGACGAGGTCGAGGATCTCCTCCGTCAGGGAGCCGTAGCGGTTGAGGAGATGCTCGATCCGGGCCACGTGCAGTCCGGTGCGGTCGGCGATGCCCGCGCGCGCGTTCCACCGCGCCCGGTAGCCCTCGGCGCCGAGCAGCGGGGTGACCTCGGTGACACAGGCGGCGACCCGCTTGTCGAGGCCGTGCACCGCCTCGTCGACCGCGTCCTTCGCCATCACGCGGTACGTCGTGTACTTGCCGCCCGCGACGACGACCAGGCCGGGTACGGGGTGGGCGACGGTGTGCTCGCGGGACAGCTTGCTGGTGGCGTCGGACTCGCCCGCGAGGAGCGGCCGCAGTCCGGCGTAGACGCCCTCGACGTCGTCGCGGGTCAGCGGGGTGTGGAGCACGCTGTTCACGTGTTCCAGGAGGTAGTCGATGTCGGCGCTGGACGCGGCCGGATGGGCCTTGTCGAGGTCCCAGTCGGTGTCGGTGGTGCCGATGATCCAGTGCCGGCCCCAGGGGATGACGAACAGGACGGACTTCTCCGTGCGCAGGATGAGTCCGGTGGTGGAGTGGACGCGGTCCTTGGGCACGACCAGGTGGATGCCCTTGGAGGCGCGCACGTGGAACTGCCCGCGCTCGCCGATCAGCGCCTGGGTGTCGTCCGTCCACACGCCCGTCGCGTTGACGATCTGGCGGGCCCGGATGTCGTACGCGCCGCCGGTCTCGACGTCCTGGACGCGGGCACCGACCACCCGCTCGCCCTCGCGCAGGAAGCCGGTGACCCGGGCCCGGTTGGCGACCTCGGCACCGTAGCTCGCGGCGGTGCGGATGAGGGTGGCGACGAAGCGGGCGTCGTCCATCTGGGCGTCGTAGTACTGCAGGGCGCCGACCAGGGCGTCCTGCTTGAGGCAGGGCGCGACACTCAGAGCCCGCCGTCGGCTGAGGTGGCGGTGGACGGGCAGGCCGCGGCCACGGCCGGAGGAGACGGACATCGCGTCGTACAGGGCGACGCCGGAGCCCGCGTACAGCCGCTCCCAGCCCTTGTGCTGGAGCGGGTAGAGGAACGGCACGGGCTTGACCAGATGCGGGGCGAGCCGTTCGAGGAGCAGGCCGCGCTCCTTCAGGGCCTCGCGGACGAGCGCGAAGTCCAGCATCTCGAGGTACCGCAGTCCGCCGTGGACGAGCTTGCTCGACCGGCTGGAGGTGCCGGACGCCCAGTCGCGGGCCTCGACCAGGGCGGTCGACAGCCCTCTCGTGACGGCGTCGAGGGCGATGCCCGCGCCGACGACCCCGCCCCCGACGACGAGAATGTCCAGTTCACGCTCGGTCATGGCCGCCAGCGCCGCGGCGCGCTCGGCGGGTCCCAGTGTCGCTGTCCTCACGATTGCCGCCTCCCGTCGTCCCCCGCCTGTCGGCGAGACCGGCGGCGGCCGAGCCGCCGCACCGCCGCGCCACCGTGTCGTCTTCACCGCCGGATCGCTGGATCGCCGCATCGCTGTGCGAATCCGGCCCACAGACTCGATTCTGGCCCGGCGCCCCGACTTCAGCCACCGCCTCGACCCAGCCTGTGGATAACACTCGGCGACGTTCACCCTTGCAATGCCGCATATCGGTCATATTTACGCTTAGTCTGACATCGCGTCGGCTCCCTTCGGTCCACAGGGGTTGCGCGTCGCGTCCCCTCCGGCTACTGGGAAGGACGGCCCATCCCCCATGCCCGCTGATCTCGCCGTCATCGGCCTCGGCCACCACGGCCTCCCCCTCGCCCAGGCAGCCACCACGGCCGGCGTCGACACCGTCGGCTACGACACCGACCCCCGCGCCGTCACCGAACTCGCCGCCGGCCGCTCCCCCGTCGACGGCTCCCTCACCGCCGCCGAGATCCGCCGGATGCTCTCCACCGGCTTCCGGCCCACCACCGACCCCGCCGAGCTGGGCCGGGTCCGCACCGCCGTGATCTGCGCCCCCACCCCGCCCGGCCCGGACGGCGCCCTCGACCTCACCGCCGTCACCGACGCCGCCCGCGCGCTCGCCGCCCGGCTCCGCCCGCACACCACCGTGCTCCTGGAGTCCCCCGTACCGCCCGGCACCACCGAGGGCCCTCTGCGCGACATCCTGGAGACCGGCTCACGGCTGCGCGCGGGGCGCGACTTCCACCTCGCGTACTCCCCCGGCCGCCTCGACCCCGGCAGCCGCACCCACGGACGCACCCGGGGCCTCGCCGCCATCCCCAAGGTGATCGGCGGCCTGACGCCCGCGTGCACCGAGTCCGCCGCCGCCTTCTACGGCCGGCTCACGGACAAGGTCGTCCGCGCCCGCGGCCCGCGCGAGGCGGAGACCGTCAAGCTCCTGGAGACCAATTTCCGGCACGTCAACATCGCCCTCGTCAACGAGATGGCCGTGCTCTGCCACGAGCTGGGCGTCGACCTCTGGGACGTCATCCGCTGCGCCGAGACCAAGCCCTTCGGCTTCCAGGCGTTCCGCCCGGGCCCCGGCGTCGGCGGCCACGGCGTCCCCGTGGACACCGTCGACGGCCACCGCCCGCTGCGCCTGGTCGAACTCGCCAGCCAGATCAACGAGCGCATGCCGGCCTATGCCGTCCAGCGCGCCGCCACACTTCTCAACGAACACGGCAAGTCCGCGCGCGGGGCCAGGATCCTGCTGCTCGGGATCACCTACAAGCCCGATCTCGCCGACCGCCAGGGCTCACCGGCCGAGGAGATCGCCCGCCGCCTGATGGACCTGGGCGCGGCGGTCAGCTACCACGATCCGTACACCCTCGACTGGCGCGTCCGCGAACGCCCGGTCCCGCGCGCCGACTCCCTCTACGAGGCCGCCGCCCACGCCGACCTGACGATCCTGCTCCAGCACCACCGCACGTACGACCTCCAGGGCCTGTCCGTGAAGGCCCAGCTCCTCCTGGACACCCGCGGCGCCACCCCGATGGGCGCGGCCCACCGGCTCTGACCCCGCGTACCGCCGAAAGCCGCGGTGCGTTGTCGGTGGACGCTGCTAGCCTCCGGACGCTCGCACGCTCGTGCGACATCCGTGCGACACACCGTCCCTGGGGGGATCCCGCTCATGAGCCAGTCCGTTCCGCCGCCCGGCAACCCGTTCGCGCAGGGTGCCGCCGGGCCGGCCCCGATGCCGCCGGCCCCGCCCGTCCCGCCGGCGCCCTCCCGCGTCGGCCTCGGCCTCGTCGCGGCCGTCGTCGCCGCGCTCGTCGCGGGCGGCGTCTACGGCGGCATCGCCGGCGCCATCGAGCGCGAGATCGGCTGGGCCGCGGTGGGTGTCGGCTTCCTGGTCGGCTTCGCCGCGGGCAAGGCCGGCGGCCGCAACCCCGTTCTGCCCGTGGTCAGCGCCGTCCTCTCGCTGGGCGCCGTCTACGTCGGCCAGCTCGTCGCTCTCGCGATCATCGGCGGCAAGGAGCTCGGCGTCTCGGCGACCACACTGTTCGTCGACCACTTCGACGTCCTCACGCAGGCGTGGAAGGAAGACCTGGACCCGCTGACGTTCCTGTTCTTCGCCCTCGCCGCGTTCGCCGCGTTCAGCGGCTCGAAGAAGGCCGCCGCGTAGGACCGGCCCCGGCGCGCCGGCGGTCCGAGGGGGCGCGCGACGGCGCCCGTGCTCCACAGGACACCTGCCGGCCCGGGCCGGCTCCGGTACGGTACAAAGAAGTGGAGCCCACCACAGAGGGTCGTCTGTGACGGGCTCCTGGATGGATCACGGGTGTCCGCCCCTACCGTGTTTGGGGGCGGCCGCTCACCATCCGAAAAGCCGCAAGTTCCACCTCCTCCGGTACTTCACCGTCCACAGACGGATCCGGTCCCAGCGAGTGGGCTTGCGGTGGCGTCCCATGGGCACGCCCCCTTCCGCGCTATCGCCCAGTGACCCGGTGAGCGATCCGTCGGATATCGGGCCGGGCCCCGAGGGCGAGGTCCGGATGTCATATCCAGTGGAAGGGGGCGGCCCCACACAGCTGGGGCGCCCGGAACCGACGCTACCGCCCGGAATCCACGCCTCCACCCGTATTCGCCCCGAAAACAACCGCGCGCCCCCTTGTCACACCACGCGCCCCGTCACGCACTACAGACATTCCGCGCGTCATACCGTGCGCCGTGACACGCGAGAGCCCCGTACCGCCATCCTTCGGCGGTACGGGGCTCTCGTACGTCGTGCGTCGCGCTCCCCGCGTCGTGGGGCGCGCTCGCGGGTCAGCGCTTGTGCTGCGAGTCCGCGACCGTGACCTCGACGCGCTGGAACTCCTTGAGCTCGCTGTAGCCGGTCGTGGCCATCGCGCGGCGCAGGGCGCCGAAGAAGTTCATCGAGCCGTCCGGGGTGTGCGACGGGCCGGTGAGGATCTCCTCAGTGGTGCCGACAATGCCGAGGTCGACCAGCTTGCCGCGCGGCACGTCCTCGTGGACGGCCTCCATGCCCCAGTGGTGGCCCTTGCCGGGCGCGTCGGTGGCGCGGGCCAGCGGGGAGCCGATCATGACCGAGTCGGCACCGCAGGCGATGGCCTTGGGCAGGTCGCCGGACCAGCCCACGCCGCCGTCGGCGATCACGTGCACGTAGCGGCCGCCGGACTCGTCCATGTAGTCGCGGCGGGCGGCGGCCACGTCCGCGACGGCGGTGGCCATCGGGACCTGGATGCCGAGCACGTTGCGCGTGGTGTGCGCCGCGCCGCCGCCGAAGCCGACGAGGACGCCGGCCGCGCCGGTGCGCATGAGGTGCAGGGCCGCGGTGTACGTGGCGCAGCCGCCGACGATGACCGGCACGTCGAGCTCGTAGATGAACTGCTTCAGGTTCAGCGGCTCTGCGGCGCCGGAGACGTGCTCGGCGGAGACGGTCGTGCCGCGGATGACGAAGATGTCCACGCCCGCGTCGACGACGGCCTTCGAGAACTGCGCGGTGCGCTGCGGGGAGAGCGCGGCGGCGGTGACCACACCCGCGTCGCGCACCTCCTTGATGCGCTGCCCGATCAGGTCCTCCTGGATCGGCGCGGCGTAGATCTCCTGCAGACGGCGGGTCGCGGTGGCCTCGTCGAGGCCGGCGATCTCGTCGAGCAGCGGCTGCGGGTCCTCGTAGCGGGTCCACAGGCCCTCGAGGTTCAGCACACCGAGGCCGCCCAGCTCGCCGATGCGGATGGCGGTCTGCGGCGAGACGACCGAGTCCATGGGGGCGGCCAGGAACGGCAGCTCGAAGCGGTAGGCGTCGATCTGCCAGGCGATCGAGACCTCCTTCGGGTCCCGGGTGCGCCGGCTGGGTACGACGGCGATGTCGTCGAACGCGTACGCCCTGCGGCCGCGCTTTCCGCGCCCGATCTCGATCTCAGTCACGTGTGTGTGGCCTTTCCCTCTGTGTCTGCGCCTACCAGTATCCCCGAACCACGCAGAAGGGGCGGTTCCGGCCTCTGCCGGAGCCGCCCCCTGCCGCGTGGCGCGCGGTTACCGCTTGTTGCTGTAGTTCGGCGCCTCGACCGTCATCTGGATGTCGTGCGGGTGGCTCTCCTTGAGGCCCGCCGAGGTGATCCGGACGAACCGGCCCCGCTCCTGGACCTCGGGGACGGTGCGGCCGCCGACGTAGAACATCGACTGGCGCAGACCGCCGACCAGCTGGTGCACGACCGAGGCGAGCGGGCCGCGGTAGGGCACCTGGCCCTCGATGCCCTCGGGGATCAGCTGCTCGTCGGAGGCGACGCCCTCCTGGAAGTAGCGGTCCTTGGAGAAGGACTTGCGGTCGCCGCGGGTCTGCATGGCGCCCAGCGAGCCCATGCCGCGGTACGACTTGAACTGCTTGCCGTTGATGAAGAGCAGCTCGCCCGGGGACTCCTCGCAGCCCGCGAGCAGCGAGCCGAGCATCACGGTGTCGGCGCCCGCGACGAGCGCCTTGGCGATGTCGCCGGAGTACTGCAGGCCGCCGTCGCCGATGACCGGGACACCGGCCGCCTTGGCGGCGAGGGAGGCCTCGTAGATGGCCGTGACCTGCGGGACGCCGACACCGGCGACCACACGGGTGGTGCAGATGGAGCCCGGGCCGACACCGACCTTGATGCCGTCGGCACCGGCGTCGACGAGCGACTGGGCGCCGTCGCGGGTGGCGACGTTGCCGCCGATGACGTCCACCGAGGCGTTCGACTTGATCTTGGCGATCATGTCGCCGACCAAGCGGGAGTGGCCGTGCGCGGTGTCGACGACGATGAAGTCGACGCCCGCCTCGATCAGGGCCTGGGCGCGCTCGTACGAGTCGCCGGCGACGCCGACGGCGGCACCGACGAGGAGGCGGCCGCTCGAGTCCTTGGCGGCGTTCGGGTACTTCTCGGCCTTGACGAAGTCCTTGACCGTGATGAGGCCCTTGAGCAGACCGGCCTCGTCGACCAGCGGCAGCTTCTCGATCTTGTGGCGGCGCAGCAGCTCCATGGCGTCCACGCCGGAGATGCCGACCTTGCCGGTGACCAACGGCATCGGGGTCATGACCTCGCGCACCTGGCGGCTGCGGTCCGACTCGAAGGCCATGTCACGGTTGGTGACGATGCCGAGCAGCTTGCCGGCCGGGTCGGTGACCGGGACACCGCTGATGCGGAACTTCGCACAGATCGCGTCGGCCTCGGCGAGCGTGGCGTCGGGGTGCACGGTGATCGGGTCGGTGACCATGCCGGACTCGGAGCGCTTGACCAGGTCGACCTGGTTGGCCTGGTCGGCGATGGAGAGGTTGCGGTGCAGGACGCCGACGCCGCCCTGGCGGGCCATGGCGATGGCCATCCGGGACTCGGTGACCTTGTCCATCGCCGCGGACAGCAGCGGGACGTTCACCTTGACGTTCTTCGAGATGTACGAGGCGGTGTCGATCTGGTCGGGAGACATGTCCGAGACGCCCGGCAGCAGCAGCACATCGTCGTAGGTCAGCCCGAGTGTCGCGAATTTCTCGGGCACTCCGTCGATGTTGGTCATGACACCTTCCCCAAACGCCTTGATCGGTGCGGATGTCCATGCTAACGGCCTAGGGCCGCGTCTCATTCCACGAACAAGATCACCAAGGACATTTGTACGAATCTATGTACGCGCAAGGAGCGTCGAGGTGCCGACGCTCCTTGAGTCTCGCGGTTCTTACAGTGTGACAAGTGTCGCGGGCACTACAGATGCGAGTGCTCCGCCAGGGCCCGCAGCCGGCTGAGCGCACGGTGCTGGGCCACCCGGACCGCGCCCGGGGACATCCCGAGCATCCGTCCGGTCTCCTCCGCGGTCAGCCCGACGGCCACCCGCAGCACCAGCAGCTCGCGCTGGTTCTCCGGGAGGTTGGCCAGCAGCTTCTTCGCCCACTCGGCGTCGTCGCTGAGCAGCGCCCGCTCCTCCGGCCCGAGCGAGTCGTCGGGCCGCTCCGGCATCTCGTCGGAGGGCACCGCCGTCGATCCAGGGTGCCGCATCGCGGCCCGCTGGAGGTCGGCGACCTTGTGCCCGGCGATGGCGAAGACGAAGGCCTCGAACGGCCTGCCCGTGTCCTTGTAGCGCGGCAGCGCCATCAGGACGGCGACGCAGACCTCCTGGGCGAGGTCCTCCACGAAGTGACGCGCGTCACCGGGAAGCCGGTTCAGTCGCGTACGGCAATAGCGCAGGGCGAGCGGGTGCACACGCGCGAGGAGATCGTGCGTGGCTTGCTCGTCGCCCTCGACGGCACGACGAACGAGGGCACCGATCTCCCCCTGCCCGGCGGGCACGGGTGTCCCCGCGGTCTCGTCGTCGCGCATCGCTCCATGGTGCCTCGGTGCCTGCCCGTTCGCGGTACCGCGCCCGTAGTTGTGCACCGAAGCGTTATGAGCAGGTGCGCCGGGACTCATCTCCTGCGCCCTCCCCTTCCGCTCGTTTTCCACCGGCTCGCTTGGCTCACTCGTCTCGTCCCCGAGGAACTCCACGCCTTCAAGGATGCGGCATCCCACAGGTAAGTGACACAAGCCCACCCCGTCCGCCGCTCGGCGGACGGGGACACGGCCGGTGGCCGCGGGTCAGCGGACCAGGCCCCAGCGGAATCCGAGCGCGACGGCGTGCGCGCGGTCCGAGGCGCCCAGCTTCTTGAAGAGACGGCGGGCGTGCGTCTTGACCGTGTCCTCGGACAGGAAGAGCTCCCGGCCGATCTCGGCGTTGGACCGCCCGTGGCTCATGCCCTCCAGGACCTGGATCTCCCGGGCCGTGAGGGTGGGCGCCGCGCCCATCTCGGCCGACCGGAGCCGGCGCGGGGCGAGCCGCCAGGTCGGGTCGGCGAGCGCCTGGGTGACGGTGGCCCGCAGCTCGGCGCGCGAGGCGTCCTTGTGCAGATAGCCACGGGCACCGGCGGCCACGGCGAGCGCGACACCGTCGAGGTCCTCGGCCACGGTGAGCATGATGATGCGGGCGCCGGGGTCCGCGGAGAGCAGCCGGCGGACGGTCTCCACGCCGCCCAGGCCGGGCATCCGCACGTCCATCAGGATGAGGTCCGAGCGGTCCGCACCCCAGCGGCGGAGGACTTCCTCGCCGTTGGCCGCGGTGGTCACCCGCTCGACGCCGGGCACGGTCGCGACCGCGCGGCGGAGCGCCTCTCGGGCAAGCGGGGAGTCGTCGCAGACGAGGACGGATGTCATGGACGACCGCCGCTCTCGCAGCTGATGCGCGTCACCTTGAGCCTCCAGGGCTGGTACGTATCGTCACCTGTGCGGTTGACGCCCTCGGACACCTGCCCGAGCGCTTGTTCCTTCAACCGCCTCCGCACTCTCAACGACGGTCACTCGAAAGAGTTACGGGTCGGACGGCCGCCTTCGGCACTCTACGTGAGGGTCCGCACACGGAGGAGAGCGCCGCAGGTCACCTGTCCTTCAGCCGAAGCTATGCCCCGTTTAGCGGGTTTTCTTCCCTTTTTGCGGTGTCTGTGGCTAGATTCGCAATGAGTCATATTTACATCTACTCAGTCAGTAGTTGTACGGTCGGGTTCGGTCCCGCGAGAGCGGGCAGCCGCGAGCCCAGGGGAGCGAAAGCACACCGGCCGGCCATCGACCACCCACTGATCAGCCATCCATCCGCCCACCTCACCCGTATCCGTTCGACACGGTCTTAAGGGGACTAGCGCAATGGCAGATTTCTCCCGCCTTCCCGGACCCAACGCCGATCTGTGGGACTGGCAGCTCCTCGCGGCCTGCCGCGGAGTCGACAGTTCCCTGTTCTTCCACCCCGAGGGAGAGCGCGGCGCGGCACGGAGTGCGCGCGAGAACTCGGCGAAAGAGGTCTGTATGCGGTGCCCGGTACGCGCGGAGTGCGCGGCACACGCGCTCGCCGTACGGGAGCCCTACGGCGTCTGGGGCGGCCTCACCGAGGACGAGCGCGAAGAACTCATGGGCCGGGCGCGCAACCGCCTGGTCACGACCACGACGGCCCCGGCGGCCGGGACGGACGCGGGCGTGACGCGCGCGGCACCGTCGGCCGGCGTGGCGCACGCCTGAAGGAACGTTTCTTCGGCATCATGACCTGAGATCCGCCCACCCGGTGCCGCCGCTCCGGGGCCCGCACCCGTCACCGTGCGCCGCCCCACCCGTGCGGCCGAACCCGGTCACCCGCCCGGCCCTGGTCCGCCGCGGGCCGCTCACTCCGACGGCCCGCACGCCCTCACGCGAACGGCCCCGGGGCGCGCGGCCCCGAGCCCTCGGGCGCTCCGCCGGGCGAGGGCGGAGCTCACCCGGACGGCCGGTGGACGGATCACCCGGACGCCCGCCCGGACACCTCACCCGAACGGCCCCGCCCGGCGCGCCGCACACCGCTCCCGGAGGCCCGGCGCCGCTCTCGCGCGTACGTGTCGCGCGCCGTGTTTTTGCCGCGCCGGCCGGGCCGGACCGCGCGCCCCGGCCCGGCCGCCATCGGCCGGACAGCCGCTTACGCACGCGAAGCCATGAGCCCCGCCGCTCTCGGACGCCCTCCGCGCGCGAGGCCGCGAGCCCGCCGCTTCCGGACTGCCGCTACGCGCGCGTGGCCACGCCCGAGGTCGCCGCGGCCCGGGCGGCGGCACGGGTGAGTTCGTCGAGGGTGGCGGCGACGGCGGGGACCTGCTCCAGGTCCGGCAGGGTCAGGGCGACGATCTCGCGCTCCACGGCCGGCTCGACCGTCACGGCGACGGCGCCGCGCGGCCGTACCGACTCGATGGCGAGCTGCGGCAGGACGGCCACGCCCAGGCCCGCGCCCACGAGGCCCATCACGGCCGGGTAGTCGTCGGTGGCGAAGTCGATGCGCGGGGTGAAGCCGGCCTCGCGGCAGACGTCGACCAGCTGGCGGCGGCAGCGCGGGCAGCCCGCGATCCAGGGGTCCTCGGCGAGTTCGCCGATCGTGACGCGTTCCGCGCCGGCCAGCCGGTGGTCCTCGGGGACGAGCCCGACGAGCCGGTCGGCGAGCAGCGGGCGGACCACCAGGTCGTCCCAGGTGTCCGGGCCGACCCCGTAGCGGAAGGCGAGGGCCACGTCGCAGTCGCCCTCGCGCAGCATCTCGACCGAGCGCGGCGGCTCGGCCTCCACGAGGGAGACCCGGGTGCCGGGGTGGGCGGCGCGCAGGGCGGCGAGGGCGGCGGGGACGAGCGCGGAGCTGCCGCTGGGGAAGGAGACGAGCCGGACCCGGCCGGCCCGCAGGCCCGCGATGGCGGCGACCTCCTCCTCGGCGGCGGTCAGTCCGGCGAGGATGCCGGAGGCGTGCCGCACCAGGGCCTCGCCGGCCTGGGTGAGCCGCATCTCGCGGCCGGCGCGGACCAGCAGCGGGGTGCCGGCGGAGGCTTCGAGCGCCTTCATCTGCTGGCTCACCGCGGGCTGGGTGCAGCCCAGTTCGCGCGCGGCGGCGGAGAAGGAACCGGTGGCGGCGACGGCGCGCAGGACGCGGAGGTGGCGGGCCTCGATCATGCTTCGAGCATAAGCGAGGCTTGGGTCATGGAACGAATATCGCAGGTCAACTTTGAGACATGGATCCATCCGGCTGATTAGGGTGCCCCCATGGAACTGCTGAGTGTGAATGTGGGGCGACCGAAGGTCGTGGACTACACCAACGCCTCCTCGGGGACCACGGGGATCGACAAGCGGCCGGTGAGCGGGCCCGTACGGGTCGAGGCGCCGGGGCCGGCCGGGACGGGGGCGAGCGGGGTCGCCGGGGACACGGTGTGCGACCTCCGCTTCCACGGGGGCTACGACCGCGCGGTCTACGCCTTCGCGCGCGAGGACCTCGACACCTGGGAGCGCGAGCTGGGCCGTACCTTCGCCCCGGGCGCGTTCGGCGAGAACCTCACCACGCGCGGGCTCGACGTGAACAACGCCCTGATCGGCGAGCGCTGGCGGATCGGCGAGGACCTGGTGCTGGAGGTGACCGGCGGCCGCATCCCGTGCCGCACCTTCGCCGGATTCCTCGAGGAGAACGGCTGGGTGCGCCGGTTCAACGCGTCGGGGGCGGGGCCGGGCGCGCTGCTGCGGGTGATCACGCCGGGCGAGATCCGGGCGGGCGACCCGATGGAGATCGTCCACCGGCCGGACCACGGCATCACGGTCGCGCGGCTGCACCACGCGGCGACGGCCGACCGTTCGCTGCTGCCGGACATGCTGGTGGCCGCGGACTGGATGGAGGCGGGGCTGCTCGGACTGGCCCGTAGGTACGCGGAGAAGTACGGTCCGGACGCGGCGCGGTCCACGGGCGACGACGGGGAGAGCAACGCCGCCGAGTCGGCCTAAGCAGGGCTCGCATTCCGGCATATGACGGGGTGTCGTCGGCCTGGCCACCGGCCCGGCGACCCCCTCCGTGCAGGCGGGCGGAACGTTTCCCCGGTCCGTTGTTCCCACCGCGCGGGCTAACGTGCCGCGTATGACGACTGCACTGATTACGGGCGCGACCGCGGGCATCGGCGCCGCCTTCGCGCGGCGGCTGGCCGCCGACGGGCACGACGTGGTCCTGGTGGCCCGCAATGTGAAGCGACTGCGTGAGCAGGCCACCGAGTTGCACGACCGGCACGGCATCGAGGCCGAGGTGCTGGCGGCGGATCTGGCCGAGGAGGAGGGGATCGCGGCCGTCGAGGCGCGGCTCTCCGACGCCCGGCGCCCGGTCGATCTCCTGGTGAACAACGCCGGGTTCGGCAACAAGGGCCGTTTCCTCGAAGTGTCCATGGCCGACGAACTGACGATGCTGAAGGTGCACTGCGAGGCGGTGCTGCGGCTGACCTCGGCGGCGGCCGGGTCGATGCGGTCGCGAGGCCGGGGCGGGGTGGTGAACGTCGCCTCGGTGGCCGCGTTCGTGCCGCGCGGCACGTACGGGGCGTCGAAGGCGTGGGTCGTGCAGTTCACCCAGGGCGCGGCGCGGGATCTCGCGAGCAGCGGGGTGCGGCTGATGGCGCTGTGCCCCGGGTTCGTGCGGACGGAGTTCCACGAGCGCGCGGGGATGGGGACGGACAACATCCCGGGCTGGATGTGGCTGGACGCGGACAAGCTGGTGACCGCGGCGCTGGCCGATCTGGCCCGGGGCCGGACGCTGTCCGTCCCGGATCCCCGTTACAAGGCGCTGATGGGTGTGGTGAAGCTGGCCCCGCGCGGACTGCTCGGCGGGGTGTCCTCGAAGGCGGGGCGCAAGTACGGCCCCCGGTAGGAACGGTGTGGAGGAATCCCCGGGATCCCTGAGCTCCCTGAGATCCCTGAGGGGATTACTTCAGGCCCGCTCCGGCATATGCCCCGATGTTGGGGGTGGCCGTCGCCGACACCGCGTTCCCGAACCAGTCCCTGCCGCCGTTGTCCGCGATCAGCGTGCCGGCGGACAGGGCCGGGGAGCCGGCGCCGAGCCGGAGGTCGGGGCGGAGCAGCGGATCGGCCTCGACGCCGCCGGGGTTGGGGCGGGTCATGGCGATGCCGTGGAAGAGGTTGTGAGAGAAGGCGAGCCCGGGGGTCGGGTTCTTGAATCCGTAGCCGCCCGCCGCGCCTTCGTTGACGAATATGTTGTTGCTGACGGCGATCTCGTGCCGGGTGGTGGCGGGGCTGCCGGCGTCGTCCTGGACGAGGTAGGCCGGTGTGGTGGTGCGGTTCACGAAGGTGTTGTTGTAGATCTTCGTGTCGATGATCGGGCCCCAGCAGTTCTGGATCAGCCGGGCGCCGTCGTCGACGCTGACGTTGTAGCGGGCCACGGTGCCGAGGGTCCGCGCGCCGCTGTAGGGGCAGATCAGCAGGAAGCCGCCCTTGTTGTCGTGGCTGTTGTTGTACTGGAAGACGGTGTTGCGCGACGCGCCGTCGGCGTCGAAGGACATGCCGTCCTTGGTGTTGCCGCCGCCGGAGACCTCGTTGTACTCGATGGTCGTGTCGTCGGTGTTGAAGGTCCAGATGCCGGCGTTGGCGGAGGGCGAGCGGAGCTGGAAGCCGTCGATGCGGTTGTGGTCGACGCGGGCGCCGCTGGTGGTGTCGAGCTTGATGCCGTCACTGGCGATCGAGGTCAGCGTGTTGTGGTGGACGCGGACGCCGCGGCTGGGGGTCCACGCGCCGGGGTAGGCGACAGGGTCCTGCTGGTTACCGACCAGATCCCGCTTGGAGAAGCGGGACTTGAAATAAATGCCCTCGCGGTCCACGTCCCGGATGTCGTTGTGGTGGATCTCCAGGCCCTCGTACCAGCTGGGCACGTCGGTGCCCTCGACCGCGATGTGGACGGCGCTGGAGCCGGTGAGGGTCTTGTAGTCGCCGCCGCGCACGTCGTGGATGGACAGGTGGTCGAGGGTGATGCCGCGGGCCGCGCCGTAGTCGGCGAGGCGCAGGCGGACGCCGTTGCGTTCGCTGCCGGGGGCGGCGGCGTTGGTGATCTCCAGCCGGGTGAGCCGGACGTACCGCGTGTTGGCGAGCAGGACGGCGTCGTGCGCGCCGGCGCCGTCGACGACGGCCCGGCCCGCGGCGTCGCCGTAGTCGGCGATGGTGAAGGGGTACGCGGCCGAGCCGGCGCCCTGCGGCGCGAGGGTGCCGGTGCAGGTGGTGCCGCGCTTGAGCAGCAGCCGGTCGCCGGGCCCGTAGGGGTGGGCGTTGGCCTGGGCGAGGGTGTTCCAGGGGTGCCGGACGCTGCCGTCGCCGCCCGCCGGGGCGGAGCAGTCGACGTGGTGGCGGTCGCCGGGCTTGGGCGCGGCCTGTGCCGCCGGGGCGAGGGCGGTGGCGAGCAGCGGCAGGGCGAGGGCGGCGGCCGTCGCGAGGGCGGTACGGGTACGGGTACGGCTCGGGGTCACTGATCCTCCGAATCGGGGGCTTCGAGAGACATGCGTGCGGTGGTGCCGTTCAGCCAGGTCACGACGACCGTGTGGGCGTCGGTGACCCGGACGTCTGCGAGTGCGGCCACGGGGGCCGGTCCGGGTTCGCCCGTCAGGGACGCGAGGGCCACGAAGAGCGCGGCGGGTCCGCTCGTGGTGCCGTGCAGGGCCGGGGTGCGGGTGGGTCCGGGGCCCTGGAGGGTGGCGCCGGTGGGGAGTTCGGCGGCCTCGGGGGCGTAGCCGTGGACCGGGTGCAGCTGGGAGACGGGGCCGTCGCCGTCGGCCGGGACGGCCCAGCCGGTCTGCCGTACGGGGGTCCCTTCCGGGGCGCCGAGGACGAGGTGGGCGCGGACTTCGGCGCGGCCGTGCGCGAGGGTGCCGGAGTGGACCCGTACGCCGGGCAGCGGGCGGTGCGCGGACAGGGCCTGGTCGGGGCCGGTGCCGAGCGGGGTGGCGGGGCCGCGGGCGGTCGCGGTGCCGTCGGCGCGGAGCAGGGCGAAGTGGTTGTCGGCGGGGTCGGGGACGGTGGTGGGGCCCGTACGGGTGGAGTAGGCGTAGCGGGCGTAGCCGGGGTCGTCGTCCCCGCCGACGTGGTTGCTGCCGTGGTTGTGCAGGCGGACGAGTCCGTCGGCGGCGGTGGTCTGGACGAGCAGTCCGGTGGGCCCGAAGGGCCGTACGGTGTCGGCGCGTTCGGCGGGCAGCGGTTCCTCGGGTGCGGTCCAGGCGGGGTGGTCGGCGGGGAGCAGCAGGCCGAGGAAGCCCTTGGACGCCCAGTAGGGGGAGCCGGGGCCGGAGTAGGGCTGGATGACGGGGTCGTACGGGCCGTGCCAGCCGAGTGTGAGCAGTCCGCGCGCGTCGGTGGCGCCGCGGTCGAGGAAGTGGCGCAGGGTCCCGGAGGCGAGGCGGCGGGTGGCGCCGGGGGTGAGCGGGGTGTGTCCGGTGAGGGCGCCGAGCCAGGGGGCCGCGGCGGCGGCGAAGCGGTAGGTGAGGGATCGCCCGTACGGGACGGGGGCGCCGTTCGCGTCGAAGAGGTGGACGTGGTCGTCGAGCTGGGCGCGCAGCCGGGGGCCGTAGCGGTCGAGGAGGGCGCGGTCGCCGGCGAGGTGGGCGTGCAGGACCGGGTAGAAGTGCAGGGCCCAGGAGTTGTAGTGGTCGAAGGCGCGGTTGTCGCCGTCGCTGTACCAGCCGTCGCCGAGGTACCAGGACTCGATCCGGTCGAGGGAGCGGTCGATGGTGGCGGCGGCGCGGTCGGTCTCGATGCCGGCGTCCTGGAGGAAGCCGGCGACGGTGAGGCCGAAGAGCCACCAGTTGTTGTCGACCGGGGACGGGTCGAGGGCGGGCAGCAGCCAGTCGGCGACGCGGGCGCGGACGGCGTCGTCGAGGTGGTCCCACAGCCGGCGGCGGGTGAGGCGCAGGGCGAGGGCGACGGAGGCGGATTCGACGATCGCCTGGCGGGTGCCGGGCAGCAGCGGCCAGTCGTCGGGGCCGTCGCCGCCGGGGCGCGCGGTGCCGGCGGCGAGGCCGGTGGCGTAGCGGTCGAGGTGGTGGTGCGGGTCGTCGCCGTGGGCGGCGCGCAGCGCGGCGAGCAGGAAGGTGCGGGCGTAGCCCTCCAGGCCGTCGGAGCGGGGGCCGGACCAGCTGGGGCGGGCGCCGGGGAGGTCGACGAGGGCGCCGCCGGGTGAGGCGTACGGGCGGACGGCGGCGAGCAGTCGGTCGGCCGTGTCCTCCCAGTGGGCGCGGGTCCAGCCGGTGTACGGGCTGAGCTCACGGTTCTCGGGCGGCGTGGGCATGATGCTCCCTGGGATTCTGGGACTCCCGGGACTCCTGGGGCTCTGGAGGCGCTGAGGGTTCCCGGGAATCCGCGGGGCTGCTGGGACTCGGGAGCCTCTAGGGGCCTGCGAGCTCCGGAACTCCGGGGGATTCCAGGGGATTTCAGGGTTTCCTGAGACTTTCAGGAGGATCCTGGGGATCCAGGTGGATTCCGTGGGGTGGACGACGGCGTCGCCGGGAATCCTGATCACGCTTCGATCGAACGTCAAGAGATCTGGAGCGAATGATCGAAACTCCACCGTTCGATCATTTCCGTCACCACCTTGATCTAAGGTCGGGACACCACCACCACCGCTAGGGGGAAACCGCACCGTGCGCGAGAGTGCTGCCGAACGACACGCCCGACTTCTGAGCCTGGTGCGCCAGCGCGGCACGGCCCGTGTCTCCGACCTGGCCGGGCTGCTCGGGGTCTCCCCCGTCACCGCCCGGCGGGACGTCGAGGCACTGGCCGCCCAGGGCCGGCTCGACCGGGTGCACGGCCAGGTCTCCTGGCCCGCGCGCAGGCCGCCGGGGCCCCCGGATCGGCCCCGGCCGGCCCCGGCGGCCTGGTGCTCGGCCTGCTCGCGCCCTCCGCCACGTACTACTTCGCCGAGGTCATCCGGGGCGCGCACGAGGCCGCCGCGCGGGCCGGCGCCCGGCTCATCCTGCGGATCTCCGACTACCGCCCGGAGGAGGACCGGGCCCGCACCGAGGGGCTGCTCGCGGCGGGCGCCGAGGGCCTGCTCGTCGCGCCCGCCTGGCAGGGCCCGGAGGACCGCGAGACGTACGGCGACTGGCTGGCCGAACTCCCGGTGCCGGCCGTGCTCCTGGAGCGCCGGGCCGCGCCGGGCAGTCCGCTCGACGGCCTGGACCGGGTGGCCTCGGACCACGCGCACGGGGTGCTGCTCGCCGTCCGCCATCTACTCGGGCTCGGCCACGCGACCCCGCTCCTGGTGGCCCGCGGGGACAGCCCGACGGCGCTCGCGGTGCGCGCCGGGTACGCCGAGGCGCTGACCACGCTGGGCCTCACCGCGCCCCGCCCGGTGATCGACTCCGTACCGGCCGAGATCGATCCGAACGGTTTCGAGCGGGCGGTCCGGGCGCTGCACGAGGTGGTCGTCTCGGGGCAGGCGAGCGCGGCCCTGGTGCACAACGACGTGGACGCCATCCAGATCGTGCAGCGGCTGGCCGAACTCGGCGTCCGGGTACCGGAGGACCTGGCTCTGATCGCGTACGACGACGAGGTCGCCGCGCTCGCCGACACCCCGCTCACGGCGGTCGCCCCGCCGAAGCGCCAGGTGGGCCGGCACGCCACCGAACTCCTGGTGGAGCGGCTGACGGAGGGCGCCGGGGACGAGGCCGGCGAGGAGGCCGCGCGGCGACATCTGAGCCTGCTGCCGCGGCTGCGGGTGCGGTCCTCGTGCGGGGCCCCGCCCGCGAACACGATCTGATCTTTTTTCGATCAATCAATCTTTCGCTCTTGACTTCGCTCACAAACCGGCCAAAGATCACGCCCAACCGCCCATGCCGTGTCACAGGAGCCGCGACGTGATCCCCAGTTGGACCAGAACCACCCGTGTCATAGCCGGTACCGCCACCGCCCTCGCCGTCCTGACGGCCTGTGGCGGCAGCGGTGACTCCGATGCCTCGTCGTCATCCTCGTCCGGCCCGGTGAACATCACCTTCTGGGGCTGGGCCAAGGGCTCCAAGGAGGTGGTCGACGCGTTCAACTCCTCCCAGAAGAAGATCCGGGTGAAGTACGAGGAGATCCCCTCCGGCACCGCCGGCGGCTACGCCAAGATCTCCAACGCGGTCAAGGCGGGCAACGCCCCCGACCTCGTCTCCATCGAGTACGCCTCGCTCCCCGAGTTCGTCTCGTCCGGCGCCCTCGCCGACATCGGCGACCAGTTCACCGAGCAGGACCGCGCCAAGCTGCTGCCGCAGGCCGTCGAGCTCACCACCCTCGGCGGCAAGAGCTGGGCCGTCCCCTTCGACGCCTCGCCGCAGGCCTTCTACTACCGCAAGGACCTGTTCGAGAAGTACAAGGTCGAGGTCCCCAAGACCTGGGACGACTTCAAGGCCGCCGCCGAGAAGGTGAAGAAGGCCGACGCCAAGGCCCGCATCGCCACCTTCTTCCCGGACGACCCGACCACCTTCGAGGCCATGGCCTGGCAGGCCGGCGCCCAGTGGTTCAAGGCCGAGAACGAGACCTGGAAGGTGAACACCACCGACCCGGCCACCACCAAGGTCGCCACCTACTGGCAGGGCCTGATCGACGCCGATCTCGTCCACAAGAACGCCTCCTTCAGCCCCGAGTGGACCGGCTCCCTGAAGAACGGCACCACGATCGGCTACCTCGGCGCCTCGTGGGGCGCGGGCGTGCTCAAGGGCACCCTGCCCGAGCAGAGCGGCAAGTGGGCCGTCGCGCCCATGCCGAACTGGGGCACCCCCGCCAGCGGCATGCTCGGCGGCACCTCCTTCGCCGTCACCAAGGACAGCAAGCAGAAGGCCGCCGCGGTCGAGTTCGCCGAGTGGATGTCCACCACCGAGGCCGGCGTGAAGGCCCGCATCGCCTCCGGCACCTCCAGCGCCTTCCCGGCCGCGACCGCCCTGCGCCCGGTCGCCAAGTCGGCCTTCGACGCGAGCTACTACGGCGGCGAGGACATCTACGCCCTGTTCGAGCAGGCCGGCGCCTCCATCGGCAAGAACTGGGCCTGGGGCCCGTCCACCGGCACCACCAACACCACCATCAAGGACGAGTTCGGCAAGATCGCCAAGGGCGGTCCGACCATCGCGGACGCCGTCAAGGCCGGTCACGACGCCACCGTCGCCGAGCTGACCAAGCGCGGCCTGAAGGTCGAGGGCTGACCCGGTGAAGGCCCGCACCCGCGCGGCGGCGACCCTGCTGACCCCGTTCTTCGTACTGTTCACCGCGGTGATGGTGGTGCCGATCGGCTACGCCGTCTGGCTCAGCCTCTTCAGCGAGAAGCAGTCGGGGCTCGGCTTCGGCGGCACCGAGACCGTCTTCAGCGGACTCGACAACTACACCGCCGCACTGGGTGACCGGGCCTTCCTCGAAGGCTTCGGCGTGCTGCTCGGATACTGCCTGTTCTACATTCCGCTGCTGCTCGCCGGAGCCCTCGGCCTCGCCCTGCTGCTCGACTCCGCGCTCGCCCGCGCCCGCCGCTTCTTCCAGCTCGCGCTGTTCCTGCCGCACGCCGTGCCCGGCATCATCGCCGCGCTGATCTGGGTGTACCTCTACACGCCGCAGCTCAGCCCGGTCGTCTCCGCCATGGAGGCGGGCGGCATCGGCTTCGACTTCTTCTCCCCCGAGGGCTCCCTGCCCTCCGTGGTCAACATCGCGCTGTGGGAGTGGCTCGGCTACAACATGGTGATCTTCTACGCCGCGCTGCAGGCCATCGACCGGTCCGTGCTCGAAGCCGCGACCGTCGACGGCGCCGGCGCCTGGCGGATCGCCCTGTCCATCAAACTCCCGCTGATCAAGTCGTCCCTGGTGATGGTCGGCCTGTTCACGGTCATCGGCTCGCTCCAGCTGTTCACCGAGCCGCTGATCCTCAACAAGGGCACCGGCTCCGCCGTGACCTCGACCTGGACGCCCAACATGTACGCGTACACCGCCGCGTTCGACCGCAACGACTACGGCCTCGCCGCGGCCGCGTCCGTCCTGCTCGCGCTGACGGCCGCGCTGCTCTCCTTCGCCGTGACCCGGCTGACCGGCCGCCGGAAGGAGAAGACGGCATGACCACCAGCACCCGTACGACCGGCGGCGGCAAGCCCCGCTCCCGCAACGTCTGGCTGTCGAAGACCGCCGTCAACGGCGCCCTCGTCCTCGCCGTCGTCTACATGCTCTTCCCGCTCGTCTGGCTGCTCACCGCCGCCACCAAGGACGCCGGCGGACTCCTCGCCGGAAACGCCTTCTCCTTCGAGGGCTTCGACCTCGGCGGCAACCTCGGCCGGCTCGCCGAGTACAACGACGGCGTCTACTTCCACTGGTACCTGAACAGCCTGCTGTACGCGGGCCTCGGTGCCCTCGTCTGCTCGCTCGTCAGCGTCGCCGCCGGCTACGCCTTCGACAAGTACGACTTCCCGGGCAAGGAGAAGCTGTTCGGCGTCGTCCTGCTCGGCGTACTCGTCCCGACGACCGCGCTCGCGCTGCCCATGTACCTGCTCGCCAGCAAAGTGGGCATCGTCAACACCTTCTGGGCGGTCTTCATCCCCGTCCTCGTCAACCCCTTCGGCGTCTACCTCTCCCGCGTGTTCAGCTCCGGCTACGTCCCCGGCGAGGCCCTCGAAGCCGCCCGCATCGACGGCGCGGGCGAACTGCGCATCTTCTGGTCCATCGGCCTGCGCATGCTCATGCCCGGCTTCGTGACCGTCTTCCTGTTCCAGTTCACCGCGATCTGGAACAACTTCTTCCTCCCCCTGGTGATGCTGTCGGACCAGAAGCTCTTCCCGCTGAGCCTCGGTCTGTACGCGTGGAACAGCAACGCCCACGCCGAGCCCGGCTTCTACCCGCTCGTCGTCACCGGATCCCTGCTCGCCGTCGTCCCCCTCGTCGTCGCCTTCGTTTCCCTGCAGCGCCACTGGAAGGCCGGTCTCACCGCCGGCAGCGTCAAGTGAAGACCACAGGTCCCAGGATGCCTCCGATCACTGACACCCGCCCCGCACTCCTCCTCTCCATGGGCTCCGGCATCGCCGAACGCCTGCTCACCGACGCCCACCGCGACCGGCTGGCCGCGCTCACCCGTACCGACCCTCATCTGGTCGCCTACGACCTGGACTCCCCCGGTCCGGCGGTCGCGGCCGCCCTCGCCGAGGCCGAGATCCTCCTCACCTGCTGGGGCGCCACCCCGCTCACCGCCGAGGTGCTCGACCGCGCGCCCCGCCTCAAGGCCGTCGTGCACGCCGCCGGCTCCATCAAGCACCACATCACCGAGGCCTGTTGGGAGCGCGGCATCACGGTCACCTCGGCCGCCGCCGCCAACGCGCTGCCGGTCGCCGAGTACACGGTCGCCGCGATCCTGTTCGCCGGGAAGCGGGTGCTGCGCTCGGCCCAGCAGTACGCCGCGCTGCGCACCGACCAGCCCTGGGTCGAGGAGTCCGCGGGCTGGGGCAACTACCGCCGTACGGTCGGCATCGTCGGCGCCTCCCGCATCGGCCGCCGGGTCCTCGACCTGCTGCGCCCCTTCGACCTGGAGGTGCTGCTGCACGACCCGTACGTGACGACGCCGCCGCCCGGCGTGGAGCTGGTGGGCCTCGACGAACTGTGCGCGCGCAGCTCGATCGTCTCCGTCCACGCGCCCCAACTGCCCGCCACGTACCGCATGATCGGCGCCGCCCAGCTCGCCTCGATGCCGGACGGCGCGACCCTGGTCAACACCTCGCGCGGCTCGCTCGTCGACGAGGACGCGCTGCTCCCCCATCTGACCTCGGGCCGGCTGCACGCCGTCCTCGACGTCACCGACCCCGAACTCCCGGCCGCCGACTCGCCGCTCTACACCCTGCCCAACGTGCTGCTCACCCCGCACGTCGCCGGTTCGCTCGGCAACGAGCTCCACCGCATGGCCGACCAGGCCCTGGAGGAGATCGCGCGGTACGGGCGCGGGGAGCCGTTCCTGGAAGAGGTACGGGCGGACGATCTGACGCGTTCCGCCTGATCGGGCACGCTCCGTCCGCCGAACGGCCGCCACCCGCCTCCCGACCTAGACTGGAATGGTCCCATCTGGGTCGGGAGGCGCCATGACCTTCGTACAAATCATCGACTGCAAGACCAGTCGGATCGACGAGCTGAACCGGCTCATGGACCAGTGGGTCGAGCAGACCCAGGGCAAACGCACCGCCACCCACAGCACCGTCGGCCGGGACCGCTCGGACGCCTCCCATGTCGTGGAGATCGTCGAATTCCCGTCGTACGACGTGGCCATGCGCAACTCGCAGCTGCCGGAGACCGACCGGATCTTCCGCGAGATGATCGCGCTCTGCGACGAGATGCCGTCGTTCACGGACCTGGACGTCGTACGGGACGAGGGGCTGTACAAGGCCCAGTCCCGGCGGCTGCTCGACATGCTGGCCCACGAACCCGAGCTGGCGCTGCTCGACGCGGTGCTGACCGAGAACTACCACGATCACGATCCCGCCAACGAGCAGGACGCCATCGGCATGGACGCGTTCAGGCGCGTCGTGGAGATGTGGCGGAGCGGGTTCGACTTCGCGTTCACCGTGGACGACCAGCTCGCCGAGGGCGACCGGGTGTGCACCCGCTGGACCTGGCGGGCGAGCCACAGCGGCGACTTCATGGGGCTCCAGCCGACCGGGATCGACGTGACGATGACCGGGATGTGCGTCCACCGCTTCCAGGACGACGGGAAGATCGCCGAGGGCTGGTGGCAGTACGACCGGCTCAGCCTGATGGCTCAGCTCGGCGCCGTCGAAGCCTGAGCG
The DNA here is from genome assembly GCA_002355495.1 of Streptomyces laurentii. GTDB lineage: Bacteria > Actinomycetota > Actinomycetes > Streptomycetales > Streptomycetaceae > Streptomyces > Streptomyces laurentii. Next base: position 4,762,841 of record AP017424.1, on the reverse strand, counting down.
TGCCCTGAGCAAGGCCTGACGGAAGTCCTGCGCGCGTCACGGGAACGAGCGTCACGGGAACGAGCGTCACGAAAAAGGGCGAGGCCCGGTGCTCCCGCGACGGGAGCACCGGGCCTCGCACCACACACGCTCAGGCGCGGCGCGCCTCAGGCGTCAGTGGGAGTGGCCGTGACCGTGGCCGTGACCGGCCTCCGCCGGCTCCTCTTCCTTCTTCTCCACCACGAGGGTCTCGGTGGTGAGCAGCAGGGAGGCGATCGAGGCGGCGTTCTCCAGGGCGGAGCGCGTCACCTTGACCGGGTCGATGACGCCGGCCTTGACCAGGTCGCCGTACTCGCCGGTGGCGGCGTTGAAGCCGTTGCCCTTCTCCAGCTCCGCCACCTTCGAGGTGATGACGTAGCCCTCGAGGCCGGCGTTCTCGGCGATCCAGCGCAGCGGCTCGACGGCGGCGCGGCGGACGACGGAGACACCGGTGGCCTCGTCGCCCTCCTTGCCCAGGTTGCCCTCGAGGACCTTGGCGGCGTGGACGAGCGCGGAGCCACCACCGGAGACGATGCCCTCCTCGACCGCGGCGCGGGTCGCGGAGATGGCGTCCTCCAGACGGTGCTTCTTCTCCTTCAGCTCCACCTCGGTGGCGGCGCCGACCTTGATCACGCACACGCCGCCGGCCAGCTTCGCGAGGCGCTCCTGGAGCTTCTCGCGGTCCCAGTCGGAGTCGGTGTTCTCGATCTCGGCCTTGATCTGCGCGACGCGGCCCGCGACGTCACCGGACTGGCCGGCGCCCTCGACGATGGTCGTGTCGTCCTTGGAGACGGTCACGCGGCGGGCGGAGCCCAGCACGTCCAGACCGGCCTGGTCGAGCTTGAGGCCGACCTCCTCGGAGATGACGGTGGCGCCGGTGAGGACGGCCATGTCCTGCAGCATCGCCTTGCGGCGGTCGCCGAAGCCGGGGGCCTTCACGGCGACGGCGTTGAAGGTGCCGCGGATCTTGTTGACGACGAGGGTGGAGAGGGCCTCGCCCTCGACGTCCTCGGCGATGATCAGCAGCGGCTTCGAGGCGCCGGCCTGGATGATCTTCTCAAGCAGCGGCAGGAGGTCCTGGATGGAGGAGATCTTGCCCTGGTTGATCAGGATGTACGGCTCGTCGAGGACGGCCTCCATACGCTCCTGGTCGGTGACCATGTACGGGGACAGGTAGCCCTTGTCGAAGGCCATGCCCTCGGTGAAGTCCAGCTCCAGGCCGAAGGTGTTCGACTCCTCGACGGTGATGACACCGTCCTTGCCGACCTTGTCCATGGCCTCGGCGATGAGCTCGCCGACCTGCTGGTCCTGCGCGGAGAGCGCGGCGACGGCGGCGATGTCGGCCTTGTCGTCGATCGGGCGCGCGGTCGCGAGCAGCTCGTCGGAGACGGCCTTGACGGCGGCGTCGATGCCCTTCTTCAGGGAGGACGGGGAGGCGCCGGCGGCGACGTTGCGCAGACCCTCGCGCACCAGGGCCTGGGCGAGCACGGTGGCGGTGGTGGTGCCGTCACCCGCGACGTCGTTGGTCTTGGTCGCCACCTCCTTCACCAGCTGGGCGCCGAGGTTCTCGTACGGGTCCTCGATCTCGACCTCGCGGGCGATCGTGACACCGTCGTTGGTGATGGTGGGGGCGCCGAACTTCTTGTCGATGACGACGTTGCGGCCCTTGGGGCCGATCGTCACCTTCACCGTGTCGGCCAGCTTGTTGACGCCGCGCTCAAGGGCGCGACGGGCGTCCTCGTCGAACTTCAGGATCTTCGCCATGGGAGCGGTTCAGCCCTCTCGAAAAATCGTTGAAAGAAACTGCGCCCCCGGCCGCCCGCGGAAAACCAGGGGTCGGGGGCGCAGCTCAAAGCATCTTCTTCAGGTGCCTTGGTGACTTACTTCTCGATGATCGCGAGCACGTCGCGAGCCGAGAGGACGAGGTACTCGTCGCCGTTGTACTTCACCTCGGTGCCGCCGTACTTGCTGTAGAGCACGACATCGCCGACCTTGACGTCGAGCGGCAGGCGCTCACCGTTCTCGAAGCGGCCCGGGCCCACGGCGAGGACGGCGCCCTCCTGGGGCTTCTCCTTCGCGGTGTCCGGGATGACCAGGCCAGAGGCGGTGGTCTGCTCGGCGTCGAGCGGCTGGACCACAATGCGGTCCTCGAGCGGCTTGATGGCAACCTTGGAGCTGGTGGTCGTCACGATCCGACCTCCCCCTTCAGAGTTCTCACGGGGTTGACTGTCTGAGGTGGCGACCAGGTGGATCCGTCGTCGCGGGTGCCGGACCTGCCCGTCGCTGTGTTGGCACTCTCCGGTGGGGAGTGCCAGAGCCGAGACTATGACCGCGATTAGCACTCGGTCAAGCGGAGTGCCAATTCACGACCCCGTGGCGTGATCGGGAGCCGCCGGCGGCAGGGTGGACGGCGACGGTGCGGCGGTACGCGCCGGGTGAACGCCCGGGCGGGGGGCGTGGTTCCGTACGGGATCCGGATCCGGCGCGGAGTTCCGTACGGGGTCCCCTCCGGGCTTCCGTACGCGCGCGGTGGGCGCGGCGGAACCGGCGGGCCCCGCCGAACCCGCGGGGCCGGGGCGCGGGTGGGCGCGCCGGTGCGCGCGCGGGCGGGACGAGTGGTGCGGGTGGTGCGGGTGGCGCGGGTGCGGGGTGACCTTCTCGGCCGCCTTGCGGCCGAGCCGTTCGATGGGGTCGATCGAGGAGGCGCACGCCGGGAGTACGGCGAGCAGCGCGCCGGCCAGGGCCAGGGCGGCGGTGAGCCGGCGCGCCCGGGTCACACGTAGTCCTCGAGCTTCGCCACCGCGTACCCCTTGTCGGTGAGCACCTTCATCACCTTGCGGATCATGTCCGGCATGGTGCCCGGCCAGTCCCCCTTCCCCCGGAAGTGGGTGAGGATGATGTCACCGGGGTGCAGGTCCTCGTCCCACTCGCGCCACTCCATGTGGTCCGGGAAGGCCTCGGCGGCCCATAGCGGGACGGCCTTGACGCCGCAGGACTTGGCGGCGCGCAGACTGTCGTCGTTGTAGTTGCCGTAGGGCGGGCGGAAGAGTTCGGGCCGCTTGCCGAACCGTTTCTGGATGAGGTCCTGCATGTCGCAGATCTCGCGCCGCTGGTCCTCGTAGTCGAGGCCGGGCAGGTAGGGGTGGGTCAGCGTGTGGTTGTTCAGCGTCACCCCTTCGGACTGCATCTTCTTGAAGTAGCCGTAGTCGGTCTTCACCAGGTAGTCGCTGAGGAAGGCGCTGTACGGGATCTTCAGCTCGCTCATCATGCGCAGCAGGTCGGGGTCCTTCTCGGAGCCGTCGTCGATCGTCAGGAAGACGACCCGCTGGTCGGTGGGAACGGTGGTGAAGACCGGCGGCCGGTCCTCGCCGTCGGTCTCGAAGCCCTTGCGCGTGGTGATCCGCGGCTTGACGGACGGGGGCTCGGGCGCGTCGATGGGGGGCTTGTCCAGGCCCCACTTCCTGGCCGCGGCGACCCGGGCGGCGCGCTGCGCGCGGACGCGCTCGGTGTACGAGCCGAGCGCGCCCGCCGCGTCCGGGGCACCGGGGGCGCCCTGGGCGTGCGGCTGACCGGGGGCGGGCCTGGCGGGGGCCTTCGGGGGGCTGCTCCGTCGGGGGCGGCGCAGGCGGAGCCGAGCGCGCCGACGAGCAGGGCGGCGCCGACGACACGGGCGGGTCTCGTGCTGCGGAAGGGGCCTCCGACCGCGAAGCGGAATGAGCCCTTCTGTTCCTTTTGTCGTACAAGCTGCATGGCGCCGCATCCTGTCAGGGCCCCGCCCGTCCACCGCCCCGACACCACCGGCACCCCCCGCACCATCCCCCGGGCGGCCCACACGGCGAACGGCCGGGAGAATGGGAGGGGTGACCGACCTCGCCGCCTTCGCCGCCCTGCGCTCCCCCGAGGGCCAGACCCTGCTCGACGTCCTGCGCGACCACGACCCCGCCCAGGAACTGGCGCTCGCCTCCCGGCTGCGCCGCGACCACCCCGCCGAGTTGGTCTCGGCCGCCCTCGGCCAGGCCCGGCTGCGGCAGCGGGCGGTCGCGAAGTTCGGCGCCGAGGACGCGTACCGGATGTACTTCACGCCCAACGGCGTCGAGCAGTCCACCCGCGCCGCCGTCGCCGCCCACCGCGCGGCCCGCTTCAAGGCGCTCGGCGTCACCAGCGTCGCCGACCTCTGCTCCGGCATCGGCGGCGACGCGCTCGCGTTCGCCCGAGCCGGGATCTCCGTGCTCGCCGTCGACCGCGACCCGCTGACCGCCGAGACCGCCCGCGCCAACGCGGCGGCGCTCGGCCTCGGCCACCTGATCGAGGTGCGCTGCGCGGACGTCACCGAGATCGACACCACCCCGTACGACGCGGTCTTCGTCGACCCGGCGCGGCGCGGCGGCCGGGGCAGGATCTTCGACCCGGAGGCGTACTCGCCGCCGCTGTCCTGGGCGGTCGGAGCGGCCCGCGCGGCCCGTTTCGCGGCGCTGAAGGTCGCCCCGGGCATCCCGCACGAGGCGGTGCCGGAGGAGGCCGAGGCGGAGTGGATCTCGGACGGCGGGGACGTGAAGGAGGCGGTGCTGTGGTTCGGCACCGAGCCCGGCGCGCGCCGCGCGACCCTGCTGCCCGGCGGCGCCGCGCTGACCGGCGGCACCCTGCCCGACCCGGCGGTCCGGCCGGTGGGCCGCTACCTCTACGAGCCCGACGGCGCCGTCATCCGCGCGCATCTGGTGGCCGAGGTCGCCGAGGCGCTGGGCGGCGGGCTGATCGACGAGACGATCGCGTACGTCACGGCCGACACGCTCACCCCGACCCCGTACGCCGCCGCGTACGAGATCACCGACGAACTCCCCTTCAACCTCAAGAAGTTGAAGGCCCTGCTGCGGGAGCGCGAGGTGGGCGTGCTCACCGTGAAGAAGCGCGGCTCGGCGGTCGAACCGGAGGAGATCCGCCGCAAGGTGAAGCCGAAGGGCCCCCACTCCGCGACGGTACTGCTCACTCGGGTCGCGGGAGCCCCGACGATGCTGATCGGCCGTCCGGCGGGGCGGTGACGCGCCTACCCTGAGCCACCGGCCCCGAGGGGGGAGTTCATGGCACTGCATCCGGAAGGGATGTTCACCAGCGGGGCGCTCGCGCACCTCGTCCACCTCGCCGGCGGATCCGAGCCGCTGGAGTGGGAGGTCCTGCGCCTCGGACGGTGCCTGCGCCGGGAGCACTGGGAGGCGACCTGGCGGGAATCCCCGCAGTCGCTCGCCTCCCGGCTCGACTACCTGGCCGTCGCATACGACGAGGAGTTCTTCGCGACCTGCCCCGAGGAGACCCGTCGCGCCTGGCGGACGGCCGCCGGGGAGCGACACCTTCCCGCGTTCATGACCGACCTGGCGACGCTGCTGCGGCTCGCCGACCGCCAGGGCGACGCCTCGTACGCGGAGGTGCCGCTCGCCGCCTGGGAAGTGCGGGCCCGGTTCCCGCTGCTGCTCCACCTGGACGGCTGGGCGTACGACGGGGAGTACGCCTCGCACGAGGAGAGCCTGCTCGCCTTCGCCGACGCGGAACATCCCCACTGTTCCTGGGAGTTGATCCCTCTCCTCACCCAGGCACTGGAGGCGCGAACGCTGTGCGCCGAGTCGGCCGACTTCGCCGCCTCCTTCCGGGACCTCGCGCCGGAGGCGACCCCGAGCGCCCTGGACGCCATCGGCCGTGTCCTTCTCGCCCACCTGACGGAGCATCATGCCTGAGCGCCCGCACCCGTACACCGCGGTCCACGATGAGCCCTTCCCCGAACTGCTCGGGAACATCGACCAGGTGACCGTCAGCGCCGACGGGCAGTGGATCGCCGCCAGTTCGGTGTGGCACCGACTGAGCCGGGTGGTCGTCTACCGCGCCGCGGACCTCTCCCGCGCGCACCTTCTGACGTTCGACGTGGAGGCGGAGCCGATCGCCTTCCATCCCACGATCCCGCTGCTCGCCATCGGCCTCGACAACGGCGACGCGTACCAGCGCGCGGGTGGTCTCACCCTCTTCGAGGCCGACTCCGGCCACCGCGTCGACTTCGCCGACCCGGGGCGGGGCGTCGAGCTGGTCCGCTGGGCGGACGACCGCACCCTCGAACTCACCTTCCTCAGCGTGGACCTGGACAACGGGTGCGAGTTCCTCACGTCCCGTGCCCGCGCCGTACGCGACGACTGGCGCGACCTCGTCCCCGACGCCCTCGACCTGACCGCCGTCGACGGCCCCCCGCTCGACCCGGACACCCCGGTCGGATACCCCGACACGCCCGTCCGGCCCGTGCTCCAGGCGCTCGCCGCCCGGGCCGGCCGGAGCTGCACCGGCAGGGGCGGGGTCGGTGTCGTCGCCGGGCTGAGCGACGGCCGGGTGCTCGCCACCCGCCACCACGTCGCGCTGGAGAGCCGGGCTCCCGACGGCTCACCGCAGTGGAGCGTTCCCGCGCCCTCGCCGAGCGGCGGTACCCGGATCCTGGTCTCCCCCGACGAGCGGACGGCTCGGGTCGTCGCACCCGACTTCCGCGACGGGAGCGACCTCCTGCTCGTCGACCTCGCCGACGGAACGGTCCTCGACCGCTCCTCGCTGCCGTTCCCGGCCGGCCTCTGCGCCCGCACCGACGGGGTATGGGCGATCGGGCACGCGTCCGGCCAGGGCAAGGGAGCCGACTCCCCCGAACCGCCGGCCACCCGGGTCTTCGCCGCCGACGGCACCCCGCTCCGCACGGTCCGTCACGAGCCCGCCGACGACGATCCCGTAGGGGCCGATCCCGTGGGTGACGATGCCGTCGCCGACGAGCCCGCAGGGGACGCGTTCCTTCCTCTCGATGTCCGCCGCTGCCCCGAACTGCTGTTCCTGCGACGGCGCGGGGACGTGGTCGCGCTCGACCCCCGCTCGGCCACCGAGCGGGTGCTCTTCACCGCCGACGAACCCCTGGGCGGCACGGTGTACGTCTCCGACACCGAGGGCCCCGCCCTCCTGCACGGACGGCGGGAGGTGGTCCGCCGGTCCTTCCCCGCCGGGGAAGTCGTCTGGCGCCGGGACCTGGGCGCGGCGGCCACCGCCCTCGACGCGCGGGACGGCGTCCTGCACGCCCTGTGCGAGGACGGCACCCTCGTCTCGCTCGCCACGGCGGACGGCGCCCTGCTCGACCGGCGCGCCCTGCCCCCGTACCGGGCTCTCTCGTTGCACGCGGCCCCCGACGGCACGGTTCTCGTCGGCACCGTGGCCGGGCAGATCCTGCGCTACTGATCCGGCCCGGACTCGCCGGCCCCTTCGAGGCCCCGTGCCCGGTCGAGGAGCAGGTCGCGCTCGCGCGCGTTGCGGGTGAGTTCCGCCGCCCGTGTGAACTCCGCGCGGGCCTCCGCCGTCCGGCCGAGGCGGGCCAGCAGGTCGCCGCGGACGCTCGGGAGCAGGTGGTAGCGGTCGAGGCCGGGGGCGGTGGCCAGCGCGTCGACGAGGGCGAGGCCCGCCGCCGGGCCCTCGGCGCGGGAGACGGCGACGGCCCGGTTGAGTTCGACGACCGGCGAGGGCGCGACGGCCGCGAGCCGGCCGTAGAGCGCGGCGATGGTGGCCCAGTCGGTGTCCTCGTACCGCGCCGCCCGCGCGTGACAGGCGGCGACGGCGGCCTGGAGGGCGTACGGTCAGCTCGCGCCGCCCGCCGCGACGGCCCGCTCCAGGGCGGCGAGGCCGCGCCGCATCAGCAGCCGGTTCCACCGCCGCCGGTCCTGGTCGGCGAGCAGGACCGGCTCGCCGCCGGGCCCGGTCCGGGCCGCCGTCCGCGAGGCCTGGATCTCCAGGAGCGCGGCCAGGCCGTGGGTCTCGCCCTCGCCGGGCATCAGCGCGGCGAGCCGCCGGGCCAGCCGGAGCGCGTCCTCGCACAGTCCGGGGCGCAGCAGGTCGTCGCCCGCGGTCGCCGCGTACCCCTCGTTGAAGATCAGGTAGACGACCTCCAGGACCGAACCGAGCCGGGCCGCCCGGTCCGCCCCGTACGGCACCTCGAAGGGCACCCCGGCGCGGGCGAGCGCGCGCTTGGCCCGGACGATCCTCCCCCAAACCTTCGGCATGGGGGTGCCCCCAGCGCCACGGTCGGCTCCGGCACCAGGAACGCGCGGGCGATCTCGTCGGTGCGCAGCCCGCCGACGAGCCGCAGCGTCAGGGCGGTGCGGGCCTCGGCGGACAGCACCGGATGGCAGGCGGTGAAGATCAGCCGCAGTACGTCGTCGTCGATGTCGCCGGGGCCCGAGGGCTCGGGGTCGTACGACTCCCCGTCGCCGAGCGCGGACGCCGGATCGCGGCCCGCCTCGGCGAGCTTGCGCGCGTACGTCTCGCGCCGCCGCACCAGGTCGACCGCGCGGTGCTTCGCCGTGGCGGTCAGCCAGGCGGCCGGCCGGTCGGGGACGCCGTCGCGCGGCCACTGCTCCAGGGCCGCGAGCATGGCGTCCTGGGCGATCTCCTCGGCGATGCCGAGGTCCCGGACGATCCGCGCGACGGTCGCGACGATCCGCGCGGATTCCATCCGGAAGACCGTCTCCAGCGTCCCCCGCACCCGCTCACCCTCGGTCCGTGCCGTCACGTCTCACATGACAGCACGGACCACCGACATCCGGCCGTCGGCGCCGCTCAGGCGTCCGGCTGCGGCATGTCCTCGACCTCGCGGACCTCCAGGCCCACGGTCCAGTGCTTCGGGTGGACCTCCAGGAAGCGCTTGGACCATTCCAGCGCCTCGGCCTTGTCCTTGCACTGCATCAGCGCGTAGCCGCCGACGACCTCCTTGGTCTCGGTGAAGGGGCCGTCCGTGTAGCTGACCTTGCCGTCCGACCAGGTCAGCCGGGTCGACTCGGCGGTCGGGTGCAGACCGGCGGTGTCCAGCATGACCCCCGCCTTGGTGATCTCCTCGAAGAGCGCGCCCATCCGCTCCTGGAAGCCGGGGTCGGCGTCCTCCATGTCGATGGTGTTCTCCTGGATGCGGACCAGGGACAGATAGCGGGGCATGATGCCTCCTCGGCGTGCGGTGGCGGGGCCGTTCCCCGCCTTCCACTCATACGTCGAACGGGAACCGCCCGCATCGACACCGCCGCGGAACTCTTCTCACTTCCGTCCCGCGTGGGTCAGAGGTAGTCCTCCAGACGGGCCACCGTGAAGCCCTGCTCCTGGATGTGGCGCAGCAGGTTGGCGGTCATCTGGGTCATGGTGCGGCCCTTGAGCTCGGAGGGGCCGCGGAAGTGGGCCAGGATGATGTCGCCGGGGTGCAGCTTCCGGTCCGGGCGCTGGTACTGCATGTCCTTGATCTGCATCGACTCGCGCCACAGCACGAGCGCGTCGACCCCGCAGCCCGCCGCGGCGGCGCGGGTGGCCTCGTTCCAGTTGCCGTAGGGCGGACGGAAGAGCCGGGGCCGCTTGCCGTACTCGGCGGCCAGCTTGTCCTGCTGGCCGCAGATCTCCGCGCGCTGCGCCTCCTGGCCGAGGGTGCGCAGGTTGGGGTGGGTGAGGGTGTGGTTGGCGAGGCCGTGGCCCTGGGCGACGAGCGGGGTGAAGTAGCCGCGGTCGGCACGTATCGCGCTGTCGGTGAGGAACATGGTCACCGGCACCTTGAGGTCGCGCATCATCGCGACGAACTCGGGGTCCTTCTCGGCGCCGTCGTCGATCGTGATGAAGACGATCTTCTCGGTGGTGGGGATGTCGCTCACGACGGGGACGGGCCCGCCGGCCGCGCGGGTCACCGGCTTCTTCGCGGGCGGGGCGGGCGGGGCCGCGAGGGGCTTGAGGCCCCACTTCGCGTACGCGGCGCGCGCCGCCTCGGCGTCGGCCGTGGGGTCCTTGTGCGGAGCGGCGGACGGGGCGGGGGCGGCGGTGGACGCGGGCGGGGTGGCATCGGCGTCGGCGGTCGTACAGCCGGCCGTCGCGAACAGAGCCACGGCGGTCAGCGCCGCCCACAGCGCGAGCTTCGTCTTCACGCGCTGTGGGATGCCGAAACCTATCGAACGGTTGCTCGCATCACGTACATGTGACCGATTCGAAGCGCCAGCGGTGCACCGGACGGGTGATCAGACCCGCGTCCGGATCCGGCAGCTCGGGCAGCTCCGCGCCCAGCCCCTCCGCCGTCTCCCACCAGGTCATGACCAGGACCCGGTCCCGCGGGGCGCGGAAGGTCTCACGGCGCAGCGGCGCGGCGGGGCCCGGCAGGACCTGGGCCCGCGCCCACTCCAGCAGCTCGGCGCCGCGCCCCTCGGCCGCGCGCGCCTCCCACATCAGGGTGACCGTCGCCATGGAGGTCACGAGTACAGGTTGTCCTTGCTGACCTCGTGCACGTGGTCGTGGTCGTGGACGTGCGCGTGGGCGCCCGGAACGTGCGACTCCGTCACCGGAAGCGAGGAGTCCGCCGACAGCTCCAGGTCGGAGGCGGCCCGCCCGCGGGCGACCATCTCCGCGCCGAGCGCCGCGACCATGGCGCCGTTGTCGGTGCACAGGCCCGGCCGGGGCACCCGCAGCCGGATCCCGGCCCGCGAGCAGCGCTCCTCGGCGAGCGCCCGCAGCCGCGAGTTGGCGGCCACGCCGCCGCCGATCATCAGATGGTCGACGCCCTCGTCCTTGCAGGCCCGCACGGCCTTGCGGGTGAGCACGTCGACGACCGCCTCCTGGAAGGACGCGGCGACGTCCCGTACGGGCACCTCCTCGCCCGCGTTCCGCTTGGCCTCGATCCAGCGGGCCACGGCGGTCTTCAGGCCGGAGAAGGAGAAGTCGTACGCGGGGTCCTTGGCGCCGGACAGGCCGCGCGGGAACGCGATCGCCTTCGGGTCGCCCTCCTTCGCGAGCCGGTCGATGACCGGGCCGCCGGGGAAGCCGAGGTCGAGCACGCGGGCGATCTTGTCGAAGGCCTCGCCCGCCGCGTCGTCGATGGTGGCGCCCATCGGCCGGACATCGGAGGTGATGTCGCTGGAGAGCAGCAGCGAGGAGTGCCCGCCGGAGACGAGCAGCGCCATGGTCGGCTCGGGCAGCCGGCCGTGCTCCAGCTGGTCGACGCAGATGTGCGAGGCGAGGTGGTTGACGCCGTAGAGCGGCTTGCCCAGCGCGTACGCGTACGCCTTGGCCGCCGAGACGCCGACGAGCAGCGCGCCCGCGAGGCCGGGCCCGGCGGTCACCGAGATGCCGTCGAGGTCGCGGGCGGAGACGCCGGCCGTTTTCAGCGCGCGTTCGATGGTCGGGACCATCGCCTCCAGGTGGGCGCGGGAGGCGATCTCGGGCACGACGCCGCCGAAGCGGGCGTGCGTGTCGACGCTGGAGGCGACGGCGTCGGCCAGGAGGGTGGTGCCGTGCACGATGCCGACGCCGGTCTCGTCGCACGAGGTCTCGATGCCGAGTACCAGGGGTTCGTCAGCAGCCATCAGATATCGGTCCCAGTTCCTTGAACGATCAGTCGCATCACGAGCGCGTCGACGTTGCCCGGCTGGTAGTAGCCGCGCCGGAACCCGAGGGGCTCGAAGCCGAAGCGCTCGTAGAGCTTCTGAGCCCGGGTGTTGTCCACCCGTACCTCGAGCAGGACCTCGTCGCACTCGAAGGCGGTGGCGGCCCGGATGAGGTCGGTGAGCAGCCGGGCGCCGAGGCCGGTGCCCCACTGGTCGCGGGCGACGGCGATCGTCTGCACGTCGCCGAGTCCGCCGGCCGCGGCGAGACCCGCGTAGCCGACGAGCCGCCCGTCGGCCGGGTCCTCGGCGACGACGTAGTGACGGGTCGCGCGCGGGCCGCGGGCGTGCGCCAGCTCGGACCAGAACATGCCCTCGGACCAGGCGTCCTCGGGGAACAGATCGGCTTCGAGGGCGAGCACCGGGGCCAGGTCCCACCAGCGCATCTCGCGCAGGACGGCCGCGGACCGCCCCGTGGTCCCCTTGGTCACGTCGGTCACTTGGGGGTGACCACCTTGTAGTTCTTGGGCACCTGCGCGTCGGGCCGGCGCAGGTACATCGGCCGCGGGTCGAGGAAGCCCTCGCCCCCGGCGGCCAGCTTCTCGGCCGCGAGGGCGGCGAGCGCGGCGGCCGACTGGTGCTCGGGGCCGCGGGCCTCGGGGAACGCCTCGGGGTAGAGCAGAGCGCCGGCGCCGACGACGGGCAGCCCGGCGAGCCGCTCCGCGATGTCGGCGGGCCGGTCGACGGCGGCCTCCGTCACACGCGTACGGGAGTCGTCGTACCGCGCCCAGTAGACCTCCTTGCGCCGCGCGTCGGTGGCGACGGCGAAGGGCTCGTCGAGGCCGGCGGCGTAGGCGAGCCCGTCCAGGGTGCACAGACCGTGCACGGGGACGCCCAGGGCGGAGCCGAACGTGGCGGCCGTGACGAGGCCGACGCGCAGTCCGGTGTACGGGCCGGGGCCGACGCCGACCACCAGTCCGGTCACCGCGTCGAGCTTCAGCCCGGCCCGTGCGAGCACCCGGTCGACGGCGGGCAGCAGCAGCTCCCCGTGGCGGCGGGCGTCGACCCGGGTGTCCTCGGCGACGACGGAGTCCCCGTCGTGGAGGGCGACGGTGACGGCGGGGGTGGCGGTATCCATGGCGAGCAAGAGCACGCGAACAGCCTACGGCGCCGGGCCCCGAGGTGCGGCGCCCCGTCCCCGCAGCACGGCTGCTGCTACGGTCAGGCGTCAGACACCGATACGTACGTACGACAGAAGGTGGGCGAACGGTGGCACGGAGCAGCTCGGGATTCGTGGCCGGGCTCACCGCGATGGCCGTCGCCGCGGTCGCGTTCCTGGCCTATCAGGCATCCGCGTCCGCGCCGGCCCCGGCCCAGCTGGCGGCGGACTCGCGCACTCCGGCCAAGGCCCCCACGGCCGCGGCGACCGACAAGCCGAAGAAGCCGCGCAAGGACCCCATAACGCTGCCGGAGGGCTCGGGCAAGGGCGAGCGTGTCGTCTACAGCCTGGACGAGCGCCGGGTGTGGCTGGTCGACGCGAAGAACAAGATCACCCAGAGCTTCACGGTGATGCCGAGCACGGTGTCGCCGAAGCCCGGCTCGTACGCGGTGACCTCGCGGACCGCGACGGTGCTGGGCTCCGACGGCGTCCAGATCGAGCACGTGGTGCGGTTCGCGGTGGCGAAGGACGTGGCGGTCGGCTTCAGCGCGGCGGTGGACGGCTCGACGCCGAGCCCGGACCCGGCGAAGAAGACCGGCGGCATCCGGATGAAGCGCACGGACGCGGACGCGCTGTGGGCGTTCGCGTCGATCGGCGCGAAGGTCGTCGTCGTCCCCTGAGGCCTCACCCGGAAAGTCCCTCCTCTGCTCCTACGTGTGGGCGGGGGCCGGGGAGTCGATGTCGTCCATGAAGGCGAGCATCCGGGCGTTGACGACGTCGGGGTGGTCGATCTGCGGTCCGTGGCCCGTCGCGGAGACGATCTCGGCGCGGGCACCGGCGACGAGCCGCGGCACGCGTTCCAGCTGCCGCTTCGGGTGCACGAGCAGGCTGTGCTTGCCCATGACGACGTAGAGCGGGGTCCGGATGGACCGCAGCGCGTCCTCGGAGAGCGGCAGGGGCGCGGGGCGGCGGATCCGGTACGCGCGCGCACCGAGCTGGACCCACGTCCGCATCTCGGGGTCGTCGACGACCGGCTGGTCCAGCCAGGCGGCGAGCCGCGGCCGCAGCGCCGTGGGGGCGAAGGTGGCGAACAGGCTGACGAAGACCCAGACGAAGAAGCGCAGCCCCACCTTCTCCAGACCGCCGGGGTCGAGGGCCGTGACGGAGGCGAGCCGGCCGGGGCGCCGGTGGGCCTGGTTGAGCACGAGCCAGCCGCCGTACGAGGACCCGACAAGATGGACGCGGTCGAGGCCGAGCGCGTCGAGGGTCTCGTCCATCCACTGGGCGGCCCGCTCGGGCTGCGACATCGGCTCGCGCTGGACGCTGCGACCCGCGTCACCCGGGGTGTCGAACGCGTAGACGGGCCGGTCGGCGCTGAGCCCCCGGGTGTTGGGGCACCACATGGCGGAGGAGTAGCCGGCGCCGTGGATCAGGACGATCGGGGTACGGGACTCGGCCGCGGGGTCCACCGGGCCGTACCGGTACACGTGCGTGGTGCCGAAGCTCGTCTCGACGTCCGTCTCGGAGCGGACGGGCGCCCCGCGCGCGTAGAGCACGTCGGCGGCGGCGAAGTAGCGGTCGCGGAGCTCGTCGTCGACGTAACGGCCGACGTCACGGCGCACGCGGATCGCGTTCTCGGGCACGGGGCACCTCCGGAAGGACTCTTCGTGATACGACCGTACCACCATACTGATACGGCGGTACCATAAAAGAGTTCCGGGAGCCCGGCCCCCGGCCCCCGGACCACGAACCACGAACACCCACCATCCCGACGGGCGGAGACACCGGCATATGCCGAAACGCGTGGACCATGAGGAACGGCGCACCCAGATCGCCGAGGCGCTCATCCGGGTCGCCGGACGGCGCGGGCTGCACGCCGTCGGCATGCGCGACGTGGCCGCCGAGGCCGGCGTGTCACTCCGGCTGGTGCAGTACTACTTCGAGACCAAGGAGAAGCTGCTCTTCTACGGGCTCCAGCACCTGACCGCCCGCTTCACGGCACGCGCCCGCGCCCGCCTGGCCGCCGCGGGTCCGGAGCCCGGGCCGCGCGCCGCCATCGAGGCGCTGCTGCTGGCCTCCCTGCCGACGGACGGGGAGAGCCGCACCTTCCACCTCGTCTACACCTCGTACTCACTGCTGTCCGTGACCGACGAGGCGCTGGCCGCGCAGCCGTTCATCGACAACCCCGACGCGGCGGAGAACGCGCTGACCGGCCTTCTCGAACAGGCCCGGGAGGCGGGCCTGACCGCTCCCGGCGTCGACGCCCGTACGGAGGCGATCAGCCTGCTCGCGATGGCGGCGGCCATGGGGACCAGCATCCTCGTGGGTCAGCGGAGCCCGGAGTCGGCGACGGCGGTACTGGAGCACCACCTGGACCGGATTTTCACGGCGCCGGCGACGGCGCCGGCGACCGCGGCCCGCGCCTGATCCTCCGCCTACGCACCCGCCCCGGGCTCGTGAAAAAAGGGCGCGCCGTCAGAACCGCCCGGACCGCTCAAGCCACCCGGACCACCCGGACCACCCGGACCACTCAGGCGGCCTCGTGACGCACGGTCCCTCTCCCGCCTTGATCCCCGCCCTGATCCCCGTCCTCACCGGCGCTGTCACTCCGGCCGGAGATCCGGGGAATCGCCGCGACATCGGGGTCGTCCGGGATCGCGCGCTCGCGGGGCGGGGTCGACACGGCGTCGGCCGCCGCGCAGGCCGCCAGCAGGTCGCGCATCGAGACCGTGTCCGCACCGCGCCCGGTGCTCGTGGTGCCGTCTCGCTCGGGCGTCGCCATGCATGCCTCCCGTAGGTTAGGTACACCTAACCAGCTCGTGCATCCATGTCATCACGTCGGGGAGCGCACGCGCAACATTTTCCCGACACGTTGTCGGAACGCACCCGCGCGGCCCCGCGAACATCACCCCTGGGCATCGCGGGCGGTTACTCAGAGCAGCCGCAGGTCCTCGTCCGCCCAGCGTGCGCCGATGCCGTGCAGCATGACCGTGCGCCGGTCGTCGTCCGTGTCGCCGACGACCCGGTGGATGAGGACGTGCAGCCGGTCGTCGGTGAGGTCCTCGACCTTGCCGTCGCCCCACTCCACCACCACGACCGAGTCGGGCAGCGAGACGTCGAGGTCCAGGTCCTCCATCTCGTCGAGGCCGCCGCCGAGCCGGTACGCGTCGACGTGCACGAGCGCCGGGCCGCCGGTCAGCGAGGGGTGGACGCGCGCGATGACGAACGTCGGGGAGGTGACCGCGCCCCGGACCCCCAGGCCCTCGCCGAGCCCGCGGGTCATCGTGGTCTTGCCGGCGCCCAGCTCGCCGGTGAGCATGACGAGGTCGCCGGGGCGCAGCAGCGTGGCGAGCCGGCGGCCCAGCTCCCGCATGAGCTCGGGCGAGTCGACGGCGAGGGTGGCCTGGTTGAGCGGGCCGGCCTGGCCGGCGGGGTCGAGCGAAGTCTCCATGCCAGCCAACTTAACCGTTGTCGCGCCCCGCACCTTCCGGCCGAAGGGCCTCCCCCGCCCGCACGAGCAGGTCGGCGAGCCGGCCGGTGACGACCTCCGGCCGCTCCAGCATCACGAGATGCCCGGCGTCGGGCACGATCACCAGCTCCGCGCCGGGCAGGGCGCGGGCGATGGCCTCGGTGTGCGCGGGGGGCGTGACCACGTCCTGGTCGCCCACGAGGACGAGCACCGGAAGGTTCCGGAAGGCGGCCAGGGCGGCGGTCTTCTCGTGCTCGGCGAACGCCGGGTAGAACTCGGCGACGACGTCGATCGGGGTCGACTCGATCATCCGCTCGGCGAAACGGGCGACGGCCGGGTCGACGTCCTTCGTCGCGAACGAGTACTTCTTGACCAGGCCGGCGAACAGATCGGTGGCGGCCCGCCGCCCCCGCTCGACCAGTTCGACGCGTGTCCCGAGGGTGCGCAGCACCCCGGGCAGCACCCGGCGCACGGCCTTGACGCCGGCCGCCGGCAGCCCGTAGCTGACCTCGTCGAGCCGCCCCGCCGACGTCCCCACGAAGGCGACGCCCGCGACCCGCTCCCGTACGAGCTCCGGGTAGCGGTCGGCGAGCGCCATGATCGTCATCCCGCCCATGGAGTGCCCGACCAGGACCAGCGGCCCCTCGGGCGCGGCGGCGTCGAGGACGGCCTTCAGGTCGCGGCCCAGCCGGTCGATGGAGACGGGCTCCCCGTCGGGCCCGGCCTGGGAGACGCCGCGCCCCGAACGGCCGTGGCTGCGCTGGTCCCAGTAGACGGCACGGACGCGGCCGCGCAGGGCCGCGCGCTGGAAGTGCCAGGAGTCCTCGTTGAGACAGTAGCCGTGGCAGAAGACGACGGTGGGATCCCCCGCCCCCGCTCCCGCGGGCTCGTCGACTTCGTCGACTTCGTCGACCTCGTACAGAAGCTCGGTGCCGTCGTCGGCGAACGCGCGGCCCGGAGTACCGCGCAGGGTGCCGTACGGGCCTTCGGCGTCGAGCGCGAGCCGCGCCTTCTCCCGTACGGAGCGGCCTATCGCGAGCCGCTCGATCGCGACCCCGGCCGCCGCGCCCACGGCGAGCACGCCCACCGCGGCCCCGGCCCAGCCGGCCCGCCGCCAGGTGTCGTCGCCCACGACCGACCGCCCCCTCTACTCCCCTACGTACACCCGCGGCACACGCGCGCCGATCCGGGTGACGATCTCGTACGCGATGGTGTCGGCGGCGTCGGCCCAGTCCTGCGCGCTGGGCTCGCCCCGGTCGCCGGGGCCGAACAGCACGGCCTCCGCGCCCGGTTCGACCTCGTCGCCCGACAGATCGACGACGAACTGGTCCATGGCGACCCGCCCCGCCACCGTCCGCACCCGGTCGCCGACCAGGACCGGGCCGCGCTGGGAGGCATGCCGCGGGATGCCGTCGGCGTAGCCGAGCGGGACGAGGCCGAGGGTGGTCGGGCCGGGGGTGACGTAGTGGTGCCCGTACGACACACCGTGGCCGCCGGGCACCTGCTTCACCAGCGCGACGCTCGCCTTCAGGGACATCACCGGCCGCAGCCCGAGACCGGCGGAGGTGCCGATCGCGGGGTCGGGCGAGACGCCGTACATCGCGATCCCGGGCCGGACGAGGTCGAAGTGCGCCTCGGGAAGGGTGAGCGTGGCCGGGGAGTTGGCGATGTGCCGCACCTCGGGCCGGATCCCGGCCCGCTCGGCGTGGCCGAGCATCGACCGGAACGTGTCCAGCTGCGCGACGATCGACGGGTGCCCGGGCTCGTCGGCGCAGGCGAAGTGCGACCACAGACCGGTGACCCTCACGAGGCCCTCGGCCTCGGCCTTGAGCGCGGCCGTGACCAGTTCGGGCCAGTCGGCGGGCTGGCAGCCGTTGCGGCCGAGCCCGGTGTCGGCCTTGAGCTGGATCCGCGCCCGCCGCCCGGTCTCCCGCGCGGCGGCGGTGACCTCGGCCAGCGCCCACAGGCCGCTCACCGACATGTCGAGCCCGGCCTCGATGCCCTCGGCCCACGGGTCGCCCGGCGTCCACAGCCAGCACATGATCCGCGGCTCGGTCAGCCCGGCCGCCCGCAGCGCCAGCGCCTCGTGCGGCGTCGCGGTCCCCAGCCAGGTCGCCCCGGCCGCGAGCGCCGCCTCCGCACAGCGCACGGCACCGTGCCCGTACGCGTCCGCCTTCACCACGGCCATCAGCTGGACGTGGGGCGCGACACGGGCGCGCAGCGTACGTACGTTCGCGCGCAGCGCCTCGAGATCGATCTCGGCACGGGCTCGGCAGGGCAGCGGTGTCTGGTTCATCGCGCCCTAGTCTCTCAGGTGCGCAACCCCCCACCCACGTACCGGCCCCACACTCCCCCCATATCCCCACCAATCCCCACACCCCACCACCGGGAAGCGGCCCACAACCCTCACCCCCCACCCACCTCCCTCTCCCACCCTGCGGGCGAGGGGGCGGACGCGAACCGGACGGGAGCGGGGGCCGGGGAGGGGGATCGACGTTCGAAACGTAAAGCGTGATGTGTGGCGCGGGAACAAGGACCCGAGGTTCTCGTGGGACCAGACCCGCGCGGTAAATCATGCAGTGCAGAACGCGACCGCCTCCCCGGCCCCCGCGCACCCACCACGAACCTCAGCGCACGGCACCCCGGACGTCCGCCCAGGCCCCCGCCACCGCAGCCGCCACCTCCACCGCGGTCACCGGCGCCCCCGCGCCCCCCGCACCGACACCCGCGCCCCGCGCGGCCCGCCGCCCCGCCAACCCGTGCACATACGCGGCCACCGCCCCCGCGTCCACCGCCGACAACCCCGCCGCCAGCAACGACCCGCCCACCCCCGACAGCACGTCCCCGCTCCCCGCCGTCGCCAGCCACGCCGTCCCCGTCGGGTTCACCCGCACGACCCCCGCCCCGCCCGCCGGACACACCAGCGTCGTGGACCCCTTGAGCAGCACGGTCGCCCCGTACCGCGCGGCGAGTTCGCGTACGGCGGTGAGCCGCTCCGCCTCGACTTCCTCCCGGGAGGTGCCGAGCAGTGCGGCCGCCTCCCCGGCGTGGGGGGTGAGGAGGGTGGGTGCCGAACGGGCCGCGAGCGCCGTGGGGGTGAGCCCGCGCAGCCCGTCGGCGTCGACGAGGACGGGGACGTCGGAGGCGAGGACGTCCGCGACGCCGGGTTCGTCGCCGAGGCCGGGCCCGACGACCCAGGCCTGGACGCGCCCGGCCTTGGCGGGCGGCCCGGCGTGGACGAGGGTCTCGGGGTGGGCGGCGATGACGGCGTCGGCGGCGTGGCCGACGTACCGGACGGCTCCGGCGCCGCCGCGCAACGCGCCGGTGACGGCGAGGACGGCGGCGCCGGGGTAGCGGGCGGAGCCGGCGACGATGCCGACGACGCCGCGCCGGTATTTGTCGCTGCCGGCGCCGGGCGCGGGCAGCAGCGCGGCCACGTCGGCGTGTTGCAGGGCTTCGAGGTCGGGGGCGGGGAGGTACGGGCCGAGCCCGATGTCGACGAGCCGGAGGGCGCCGGCGTACGCACGTGCCGGGTCGACGAGGAGCCCCGGCTTGTACGTGCCGAAGGTGACGGTCGCGTCGGCACGGAGCGCTTCCCCCGCGACTTCGCCGGTGTCGGCGTCGACGCCGCTCGGCAGGTCGACGGCGACGACGACGGCGTCGGAGCCGCGGGCCGCCCGGGCGACGGGGACGGCGTCGGGCCGCAGTCCGCCGCGTCCGCCGATGCCGGTGATGCCGTCGAGGACGAGGTCGGCGGCGGCGAGGACGTCGTACGGGTCTTCGGCGACGTGTCCGCCGGCGGCGCGGAGTGCGGCGAGCCCGCCTTCGTGGGCGCGGGCGCCGAGCAGGACGGCGTGGACCGCGGCGCCGCGCCGGGCGAGCCGGGCGCCGGCGTAGAGGGCGTCGCCGCCGTTGTCGCCGCCGCCGACGAGGAGGACGACCCGGGCCCCGTACACCCGGCGCAGGAGCCCCGCGCACGCGGCGGCGAGTCCGGCGGCGGCACGCTGCATGAGGGCGCCGTCGGGGACCCGGGCCATGAGTGCGGCCTCGGCGGCCCGGACGGTCTCGACTCGGTGTGCGCTGCGCATGGCTCAACCCTCGGCGATCACCACCGCCGACGCCACCCCCGCGTCGTGGCTGAGGGACACGTGCCAGTGCCGTACGCCGAGCTCGGCGGCGCGGGCGGCGACGGTGCCGCGGACGCGGAGCCGCGGCTGCCCGCTGCTCTCGACGTACACCTCGGCGTCGGTCCAGTGCAGGCCCGCGGGCGCACCCAGGGCTTTGGCCACGGCTTCCTTCGCGGCGAACCGCACCGCGAGGGAGGCGGGCCCGCGCCGCTCGCCGCTGGGGAGCAGGAGCTCCCGTTCGACGAAGAGGCGCTGGACGAGGCCCGGCGTCCGTTCCAGTGACGCGGCGAACCGGTCGATCTCGGCCACGTCGATCCCCACCCCGATGATCATTTCTTCACTCACTCCACTGTCACGGATTTGGCCAGGTTGCGTGGCTGGTCTACCTCGTTGCCCCGGGCCGTCGCCAGTTCGCAGGCGAAGACCTGCAGGGGCACGGTGGCGACCAGCGGCTGAAGCAGCGTAGGCGTGACGGGGATACGGACGAGATGGTCGGCGTACGGGACGACGGCCTCGTCGCCCTCCTCGGCGATGACGATCGTGCGGGCGCCGCGGGCCCGGATCTCCTGGATGTTGGAGACGATCTTGTCGTGCAGGACGGACCGGCCGCGCGGCGAGGGGACGATGACGACGACCGGCAGGTCCTGCTCGACGAGGGCGATCGGCCCGTGCTTGAGCTCGCCGGCGGCGAAGCCCTCGGCGTGCATGTAGGCGAGTTCCTTGAGCTTGAGCGCGCCTTCGAGGGCGACGGGGTGGCCGACGTGCCGGCCGAGGAAGAGGACGGTGTCCTTGCCGGCGAGGGAACGGGCGAGCGCGCGGACGGGCTCCATGGTGCCGAGGACGTGCTCCACCTCGTCGCCGATCCGGGCGAGCTCGTGGATGAGGGCCTGGATCTCGTCGCCCCACTGGGTGCCGCGCACCTGCCCGAGGTAGAGGGCCAGCAGGTAGCAGGCGACGAGCTGGGTCAGGAACGCCTTGGTGGACGCGACCGCGACCTCGGGTCCGGCGTGGGTGTAGAGGACGCCGTCGGACTCGCGGGGGATGGTGGAACCGTTGGTGTTGCAGACGGCGAGGACCTTCGCGCCCTGTTCGCGCGCGTGGCGCAGCGCCATGAGGGTGTCCATGGTCTCGCCGGACTGGGAGATCGCGACGACGAGGGTACGGGGGCCGAGGATCGGGTCCCGGTAGCGGAACTCGCTGGCCAGCTCCACCTCGCAGGGGATCCGGGTCCAGTGCTCGATGGCGTACTTGGCGATGAGCCCGGCGTGGAAGGCCGTCCCGCAGGCCACCACGACGATCTTGTCGGCCTCGCGCAGCACGGCGTCGGGGATGCGCAGCTCGTCGAGACGGAGCCGGCCCTCGGTGTCGATCCGGCCGAGAAGGGTGTCGGCGACGGCCTTGGGCTGCTCGGCGATCTCCTTGAGCATGAAGGAGGCGTAGCCACCCTTCTCGGCTGCGGAGGCGTCCCAGTCGATGTGGTACGTCCGGACGTCGGCGGGCGCGCCGTCGAAGTCGGTGACCGTGACGGAGTCGCGGGTCAGCTCGACGACCTGGTCCTGGCCGAGTTCGATGGCGGTGCGGGTGTACGCGATGAAGGCGGACACGTCGGAGGCGAGGAAGTTCTCGCCCTCGCCGACACCGACGACGAGCGGGGAGTTGCGGCGGGCGCCCACCACCACGTCCGGCTGGTCGGCGTGCACGGCGACCAGCGTGAACGCGCCGTCGAGCCGCCGGCACACCAGCCGCATGGCCTCGCCGAGGTCGCCGGCGGAGGAGAACTCCTCGGCGAGCAGATGGGCCACGACCTCGGTGTCGGTCTCGGACACGAGCACATGCCCGCGGCTGGCCAGCTCGGCGCGCAGGGCGGCGAAGTTCTCGATGATGCCGTTGTGGACGACGGCGACGCGGCCCGCGTTGTCGAGGTGCGGATGGGCGTTGGTGTCGGTGGGGGCGCCATGGGTGGCCCACCGGGTGTGCCCGATGCCGGCGGGCCCGCTCGGCAGCGGGCGTTCCGCCAGCTCCTTCTCCAGGTTGACGAGCTTTCCGGCCTTCTTCGCGGCGGCGAGCCCGCCGTCACTGAGCACCGCGACCCCGGCCGAGTCGTAGCCGCGGTATTCGAGCCGCTTCAGACCGGCGACGACCACATCGAGCGCCGACTGCCCGCCGGCGTAACCCACGATTCCGCACATGTCGGCACCTTACGGCGGACCACCCCGAATCGGGTGGAACGCACACGGAGGCCCACCCGTACCGGGCCGGTTCGGCGCAGCCGCACGACCGGGCACCGGCCCGGGCGGACCGAGTCGGGCACCGGCGAACCGACGCCGCCGTCGCCGCGCCTGAAGTCCGCTTCTGGAGCTCCGCTTCGACATCGACGGCAACGCCCAGCGCATCACCTACTGGATCGCGCCCGGCCGCCGCATCGTGCTTCTGACAGTGTTCAGGAAGGCCAGAATGTGCGAGACCGCGCCGCTGGAACGCACGCGTACCGCCCAGGCCCTCCACGAGGCCCACCCCGAACCAATCGCCGAACACGCCGTCCGTAGCCGCGACATCAAGGAGGAACCGCGATGAACCACGCCGAGTGGAAGACCCGCCGCCACCGCAGACTCCTGGGCGAAGCGGCAGAGGAAAACCCCGAGTACGACCGCCTCTACGAAGAGGCCGAACTGGCCCACGACCTCGGCCAGATGGTCTACGACCGGCGCACCGCTCTCGGCCTGTCGCAGGCCGAACTCGCCCATCGCTGCGGCATGCAGCAGCCCCAGATCTCGCGCATCGAAGGCGGTGGCACTGTCCCCACCATCCCCCTGCTGCGACGCCTCGCCCGCGCCCTCGACGCCGACCTGACGATCAACCTCACCCCTCACGGCAACGCCGCCTGAACGAACACCCGGGAATTCCGGAGCGGAGGCGCTTGGCGGCATGGTGCACGCCTTGCCGGATCGGATGACGAGGAAGTGGTGGGGTGAACAGCGTTCGCAGGTCCGCGAGGCAAAAGCTGGACGAGTTCCGCAGTCAGGGAAGCTTGTCCTCCGGCCCGCCGGAGGACAGCGGCTGGGACAGCCCGGGAGGAAGTCCCGGCCCGGCAAATGTCCTGCTCTTCGCGGTCAAGGCCGTGCTGCGGTTGCGCCAGGAGGCGGGGGCCGATGTCCAGGAGGTGCTGAGCGCGGTCGCCGGTGGCGCTTCGGAGCGCTCCGACATGGAGACCCTCGTCCGCGCGCTCGGCGGCGACATGGCCGCCGCTCGCGCGCTGGACTGGCTCGGGACCGGCCCCCTTGAGTCCGTGGTGGCCCTGCTCGACGCCCTGATCCGACTGGCGGGCCTGCGCGAGGAGGAGATCGACGAACTCCTCGTCCACGCCCAGTCGCTCGCCGACGAATGGGCACAGGCGGGAGGAGGGCTTCTCCCGGGGCTCCGTGGCATCGAAACGGGTCCGTGGGACGAGTCGGAACAGGGCGGCCGGCACGCAAAGGGCCTGCTCGATCTCGGCGGTCTGAGGATCCCGGACGATCCGGGCCTCGACCTCCGGATGGACAGAGGCGGAACTCCGCCCCGGCTCTGGGGCGTCACCCTTGTCCGCGGCAAGGAGACCGCACTGCAGCTCCAGGCGTTCCGCTCGCCGGATGGACCGCAGTGGGCGGACACCAGAGCTCGTCTCGCGCGGGACATACGCGCGCGGGGCGGCGAGGCCACGGAGTGGGCCGGCCGGCTCGGTCCAGAGCTGAGGTGCGTGATTCCCACCGAGGGGCCGGACCTGCGCAGGCGCCGCATGCCGGTTCTGATGCTGGGCTGCGACGGGCCGAACTGGCTGCTGCGGGGCGTGGTGACGGGGACGGACGCGGAGTCGGGGAACCCGGATTCCTGGGTCTACTCGTACGTCGAACGCGTCGTCGTCGTGCCGTCGTACGTACCGCCGTCGGCGGCCTCGCCGTCGGCGACGGACTTCGGGTTCGCGCTCCTCCGCCCGGCCGACGGCCCCATCCCGCTGCGCATGCCCGGGTGACACGAGGCAGAAAGAACGGGCCTCCGGCGGAGTGATCCGCCGGAGGCCCGTTCGCGCGTGCGGCCGAACCGGAAGAGCCGCGATCAGCCCAGCTTCTTCGCCTGGGTGTCGATGATGACCTGCGGCTGCTCCTTGACCTCGCCCGTGATGCTCAGCGTGGCGAAGGTCGCGAGGTTGTTGCCCTTGCGGAGGACGGCGAGCTTGGTGAGGAAGGGCTCGCCCTCCATGTCGCGGGTGACCGTCCAGGCCAGGGCCTCGTCGCCGGCGGTCACGGAGTCGGCGGCGACCTTGTTGATCTTGCTCTTCACGCCACCGGTGATGATGGTGAAGCCGCCCGTGCAGGACTCGCCCGCGGCCTTGAGGGAGGCCAGCGCCTTCTCGGCGCCGTCGGCGTCGTAGGAGCCGAGCGCCAGGGAGGTCACCGGCGCGCCGAGGGCGGCCATGGGGTCGGTGCCCTTCGTCGGGATCTCGACGGCCTTGCGCTGCGCCGTGGCGCCCGGGGTGCCCGTGGAGACGGCGGTCAGGGCCTCGGCCAGCGGCTCGCACTCCGGCTTGTCGGAGGAGACGGCGTCGGCGGCCAGGCTCTCCCCCGCCTTGAACTTCTGGACCTTGTGCCCCTTGAGGTCCGTCTGCTCGACGATCAGCTTCTCCAGCTCGGCCGCCGACAGCGCCTTCGCGTTCGGGTCGGCCTTGGGGGCGGCGGAGGCGGACGCGGGGGCGTCGGTCTTCTTCGCGTCGTCCTTGGCCGGCTTGTCGCTTCCGCCGCAGGCGGCGAGCAGCAGCGCGAGGGATCCGGCGGCGGTGGCGGCGGCGGTACGGCGGAGCAGGGTGCGGGGCATCGATCGACTCTCGGTTCGACTGTGTGATTCCTGTGAGGAGCTTATGGACGACACGCATCCTCTTGTCCGTGTACGGACGGTTCGGTACAAGATCGAGATCCGCACGGGGCCGTTCGGCACCCCGCGCCGCCGAGTGACCCACCCCACGCCCCGCCCGGGCCGGAGAGCCGGGACAATGTCCGGGTGATCGATTCTCCGTCCGGAAGCGCCAACGGGACCGTCCAGGGGACCGCCCGCGAGACAGCCCCCGGTAAGACCTCCGGCACCGGCGCGCCCTCGCGCCGGACCTCCGAGGCGACGCCGTACGTCGACCTCACCCGCGCCGAGTGGAGCGCCCTGCGCGACAAGACGCCGCTGCCGCTGACCGCCGAGGAGGTCGAGCGGCTCCAAGGCCTCGGGGACGTGATCGACCTCGACGAGGTGCGGGACATCTACCTGCCGCTGTCCCGGCTGCTCAACCTGTACGTCCAGGCCACCAGCGGCCTGCGCGGGGCTCTGAACACCTTCCTCGGCGAGCGCGGCGAGCAGCGCGGCACGCCCTTCGTCATAGGGGTCGCCGGCTCCGTCGCCGTCGGCAAGTCCACCGTGGCCCGCCTCCTCCAGGCGCTGCTCGCGCGCTGGCCGGAGCACCCGCGGGTGGAGCGGATCACCACCGACGGGTTCCTGTACCCGATGGAGGAGCTGAAGGCGCGCGGCCTGATGTCCCGCAAGGGCTTCCCCGAGTCGTACGACCGGCGCGCCCTCACCCGCTTCGTCGCCGACATCAAGGCGGGCAAGGAGGAGGTCACCGCGCCCGTCTACTCGCACCTGATCTACGACCGGGTGCCCGACGAGCAGCTGGTCGTGCGACGTCCCGACATCCTCATCGTGGAGGGCCTGAACGTCCTCCAGCCGGCCCTGCCCGGCAAGGACGGCCGCACCCGGGTGGGTCTCGCCGACTACTTCGACTTCTCCGTGTACGTGGACGCGCGCCCCGAGGACATCGAGGGCTGGTACCTCAACCGGTTCCGGAAGCTGCGTCAGACCGCGTTCCAGAACCCCGACTCGTACTTCCAGCGCTACACGCAGGTCTCCGAGGAGGAGGCCCTGGAGTACGCCCGCACCATGTGGCGGACCATCAACCGGGTGAACCTGCTGGAGAACGTGGCGCCGACCCGGGGCCGGGCCACGCTGGTGGTGCGCAAGGGACCGGACCACAAGGTGCAGCGGCTGAGCCTGCGCAAGCTCTGACCGGAGCCGGACGCCCCACGCGGACCCGGCATAGGACAGGTCCCCCGGGCCCATGGAACGGGTGCGGGGGACCTGTCATATGCCTGTACGTCGGTACGTGCCCTGGCGCCCGGCCTCAGCCCAGCGCGGCCTTCACCGCGTCCGCGAGCCGGCCCGCCACCGCGCCCGCCTGCTCCGTGTCCGCGGCCTCGACCATGACCCGCACCAGCGGCTCCGTGCCCGAGGGGCGCAGCAGGACGCGGCCGGTGGAGCCCAGCTCGCGCTCGGCCTCGCCGACGGCCTGGGCCAGCTCGGCGGAGGTGGACACGCGCGACTTGTCGACGTCCGGCACGTTGATGAGGACCTGCGGCAGCCGCTCCATCACGCCGGCGAGCTCCGCGAGCGGCTTGCCGGTGGCGGCGACCCGGGCCGCGAGCATCAGACCCGTCAGGGTGCCGTCGCCCGTGGTGGCGTGGTCGAGCACGATGACGTGGCCGGACTGCTCGCCGCCGAGGGCGTAGCCGTGCTCCTTCATGGCCTCCAGGACGTAACGGTCGCCGACCGCCGTCTGGACGAAGTGCAGGCCCGCGCGCTCCATGGCGAGCTTGAAGCCGAGGTTGGACATCACCGTGGCGACGACCGTGTCGCCGCGCAGCGTGCCGGCCTCGCGCATGGCGAGGGCGAGGACGGCGAGGATCTGGTCGCCGTCGACCTCGTTGCCGGCCGCGTCGACCGCGAGGCAGCGGTCGGCGTCGCCGTCGTGGGCGATGCCGAGGTCGGCGCCGTGCTCGACGACGGCGGCCTTGAGCAGGTCCAGGTGGGTGGAGCCGCAGCCGTCGTTGATGTTGAGGCCGTCGGGCGAGGCGCCGATGGTGACGATCTCGGCACCGGCGCGGGTGAACGCCTCCGGCGACACCCAGGCGGCGGCGCCGTGCGCCTCGTCGAGGACGATCTTGAGACCGTCGAGGCGGTTGGGCAGGACGGCGACGAGGTGGGCGACGTACTTGTCGAAGCCCTCGTCGTAGTCGCGCACCCGGCCGACGCCCGCGCCGGTGGGCCGGTCCCAGGGAGCGCCGGTGCGGTGCTCCTCGTACACGGCCTCGATCCGGTCCTCCAGGTCGTCGGCGAGCTTGTGGCCGCCGCGCGCGAAGAACTTGACGCCGTTGTCGGGCATCGCGTTGTGCGAGGCGGACAGCATCACGCCGAGGTCGGCGCCGAGCGCGCCGGTGAGGTACGCGACGGCCGGGGTGGGCAGCACGCCGACCCGGAGCACGTCGACGCCCGCGCTGGCGAGGCCGGCGACGACCGCGGCCTCCAGGAACTCGCCCGAGGCGCGTGGGTCGCGCCCCACCACGGCGGTCGGCCGATGGCCCTCGAAGGTGCCCGCTTCGGCGAGCACGTGCGCGGCCGCGACCGACAGGCCGAGTGCCAGCTCAGCCGTCAGGCCCGCGTTGGCCACGCCACGCACGCCGTCCGTGCCGAAGAGTCGTCCCACAGCTGTCCTCCGAAAGTGCTCCGAAAATGCGATGCCCTGACCGGCTGATGCCCGCTTCCGCATCCGAACCGTTCAGAAGGTGCCCAGGTTCGCGCCCAGGTGTGTTCCCAAGACTATGAAACAAAGGTTTGGAAAAGCCGAACGCCCCGGCGGCACGGGAGTGCCGCCGGGGCGCGCGGACCGGCCGAGCAGGCCGAGCAGGCGATTTAGCGCTTGCTGTACTGCGGAGCCTTACGGGCCTTCTTGAGACCGGCCTTCTTCCGCTCGACCGCACGGTCGTCACGGGAGAGGAAGCCGGCCTTCTTCAGCGGGCCGCGGTTGTTCTCGACGTCGGCCTCGTTGAGGGCGCGGGCCACGCCGAGGCGCAGGGCGCCGGCCTGGCCGGACACGCCGCCACCCGCGATGCGGGCGATGACGTCGTAGCGGTTGTCGAGCTCGAGCACCTTGAAGGGCTCGTTGACTTCCTGCTGGTGCACCTTGTTCGGGAAGTAGTCCTCGAGGGTGCGACCGTTGATCTTCCACTTGCCGGTGCCCGGAACGATCCGGACGCGGGCGATGGCGTTCTTGCGACGGCCCAGGCCGGCGGCCGGCTGCGGGTCGCCGAAGCGGGAGGCGAGGGACTCGGAGGTGTACTCACCCTCGAAGGCCTCGGTCTCGGTCGTGTACTCCTCGACGCCGTCGAACTCTTCGATGGTCGTCTCGGGGGTGGTCTCGGCCACGATGCTCCTCAGATTCTTTTCGTCTTAGGGGGTGGCCGGAACTACTGCGCGACCTGGGTGATCTCGAACGGAACCGGCTGCTGGGCAGCGTGCGGGTGGTTCTCGCCCGAGTAGACCTTCAGCTTCGAGATCATCTGACGGCCCAGGGTGTTCTTGGGGATCATGCCCTTGATGGCCTTCTCGACGGCCTTCTCGGGGTTCTTCTCGAGCAGCTCGTCGTAGCGCATGGAGCGCAGACCACCCGGGTAGCCAGAGTGGCGGTAGGCCATCTTCTGGGTCTTCTTGTTACCCGACAGGTGGACCTTGTCAGCATTGATGATGATGACGAAGTCGCCCATGTCCATGTGGGGGGCGTAGACGGGCTTGTGCTTGCCTCGCAGGAGGTTCGCAGCCGTCGTCGCGAGACGACCCAGGACGACGTCCCGCGCGTCAATGATGTGCCACTGGCGAGTGACATCGCCGGGCTTGGGGCTGTACGTACGCACTTCGTAGCCTTCGCTTCTTCAGTGGATGGAGTCCAGACACGCCTGAAGCGATCATGCAGCTGGGGCCCGCACTGCCGGGTCATCGCCCGTATGCGAGCCACTGGTAACTGCTCCAGGGAACCTGCGCAGGCTCCTTCGCATGAGAACGACGAAGCCACTACGCATAACAGACCGCAACACTACCCGCGCCACCCCCGACGGTTCAAATCGAGCGGAAGCGCCAGGTCAGCGTGCCCGCTCGACCCGCCGCTCGTCCCACACCGGCTCGCTCGTCTCCCGGACGACCCCGTCCGAACCGAAGACCAGGTAGCGGTCGAAGGAGCGGGCGAACCAGCGGTCGTGGGTGACCGCGAGGACCGTGCCCTCGTAGGACTCCAGGCCGTCCTGGAGGGCCTCCGCCGACTCCAGGTCCAGGTTGTCCGTGGGCTCGTCCAGGAGCAGCGCGGTGGTGCCGGCGAGCTCCAGGAGGAGGATCTGGAAGCGGGCCTGCTGGCCGCCGGAGAGCTTCTCGAAGGGCTGGTCGCCCTGCCGCTCCAGCTCGTAGCGGCGCAGGATGGACATCGCGCCGCCGCGGTCCTTGGCGTGCTCCGTCCACAGGATGTCGACGAGCGAGCGGCCGAAGAGCTCGGGGTGCGCGTGGGTCTGGGCGAAGTGGCCCGGCACGACGCGCGCGCCCAGCTTCCAGGCACCCGTGTGGGCCACCGACTCGTCGCCCGCGAGCAGCCGCAGGAAGTGCGACTTCCCGGAGCCGTTCGAGCCGAGGACGGCCACCCGCTCGCCGTAGAAGATCTCCAGCGAGAACGGCTTCATCAGGCCGGTGAGCTCCAGGTTCTCCACGGTCACCGCCCGCACGCCGGTCCGGCCGCCGCGCAGCCGCATCCGGATGTCCTGCTCGCGCGGCGGCTCCGGGGGCGGGCCCGCCTCCTCGAACTTCCGCAGCCGGGTCTGCGCCGCCGCGTACCGCGAGGCCATCTCGTGGCTGACCGCGGCCGCCTGCCGCAGCGTGAGCACCAGCTTCTTCAGCTGCGCGTGCTTCTCCTCCCAGCGCCGCTTCAGCTCCTCGAAGCGCGCGAAGCGCTCCC
This sequence comes from Streptomyces laurentii, assembly GCA_002355495.1. Lineage (GTDB taxonomy): Bacteria > Actinomycetota > Actinomycetes > Streptomycetales > Streptomycetaceae > Streptomyces > Streptomyces laurentii. The sequence goes on along the minus strand of AP017424.1, from coordinate 4,732,843 downwards.
GCCTCGCCTCGTGGAAGGTGTCGAAGCCGCCGCCGTGCACCCAGACGTCCGAGCCGCCCGGGCCCGGCTCCACGGCCACGATCTTCTGCGCGGCGCGGGACAGCAGCTCCCGGTCATGGGAGATGAAGAGCACGGTCTTGCGGGTCTCCCGCAGCCGCTCCTCCAGCCAGCGCTTGCCGGGGACGTCCAGATAGTTGTCCGGCTCGTCGAGCAGCAGCACCTCGTCGTTGCCGCGCAGCAGGTACTCCAGGACCAGCCGCTTCTGCTCGCCGCCGCTGAGGGTGGTCACCTGCCGGAACTGCGCCTTGTCGTACGGGACGCCCATGGCCGCCATCGTGCACATGTCCCACAAGGTCTCGAACTCGTACCCCTGCGCCTCCGCCCAGTCGCTCAGCGCCTGGGCATATGCCATCTGAGCGGCCTCGTCGTCGACCGTCATGATGCGCTCCTCCGCCGCGTCGACCGCCTTCGCGGCCTCCCGGATGCGCGCCGGGGCGACGGAGACCAGCAGGTCGCGGACGGTGGAGCCGTCCCGTACGGAGCCGACGAACTGCGGCATCACGCCGAGCCCGCCACTGACGGTGACGGTGCCGCCGTGCGGCTGGAGCTCGCCGGCGATCATCCGGAGCAGCGTGGTCTTGCCGGCGCCGTTGGCGCCGACCAAGGCGACCACCGCGCCCTCGCCGACCCGGAAGGAGACGTCCCCGAGCAGGACCCTCCCGTCCGGCAGGTAGTACTCCAGATGTGCGGCCTCGACATGTCCCATAGGGGGCATTGTCACCGCCCGCGCGGCCCGATCCCAACCAAATATGCCCGACCTCATATCCGCGGACCCGGCGACGGACCCGCGTCGGCCCTCCGGCGGACCGACAGCGGACCGACGGCGGACCGACGGCGGCCGACCCCTCGGCATATGCCGCCGAAGGGCCGGCCGGACCCGTCACACCCGCGCTTCCCGGGTCAGGAGGCCGTGCAGGCGCCCACCGCGGGAGGCGTGGCGTCCGTGCTGGTGACCGTGAAGCCGAAGCTGGTGGAGGCCCCGGCCCCGACCGAGCCGTTGTGGGCCGCGTTCGTCACCGTCACCACGTTCCCGCTGGTGGAGCCGGTCCCGTTCCAGACGGTGGAGACGGTCTGCCCGGACGTGAAGGTCAGCGGCACCTTCCAGCCGCTGATCGCCGCGCCGCCGGCCGTGATGGTGACCGTGCCGTTGTACCCGCCGTTCCAGGACTGCGCCGTGGTGTACGTCGCCGTGCACGACTTGGTGCCGCCGGGCGGAGTCGTCGGAGGCGTCGTGGGAGGAGTCGTGGGGGGCGTGGTCGGCGGTGTCGTGGGCGGGGTGGTGCCGCCGTTCAGCACGTCGAGGACCGAGGTGTACGCGGGCTTCTTCTGGTACGAGCCGTCGAAGAGCAGCGGGGTGCCGCTGGAGCGCCACGAGTACTTGTCGGTGACGCCCCACACGGTGATGCCCGTGCAGCGGGTCACCGCGAGGCAGCCCCGGACCACGGTGGCGTAGTTGTTCGCCTGCGCGGTGCCCGACCCCTCGATGTCCAGCTCGGTCAGCTGCACGTCGACGCCGAGGTCGGCGAAGCGCTGCAGGTTGGCCTGGAAGTCGGAGGGCACCGGCGAGTTGGGGTTGAAGTGCCCCTGGAAGCCGACGCAGTCGATCGGCACGCCGCGGGTCTTGAAGTCCTTGACCATGTTGTACACGGCGGTGGACTTCGCGTTGACCCCGTCGGTGTTGTAGTCGTTGTAGCAGAGCTTGGCCGCGGGGTCGGCGGCCCGCGCGGTGCGGAACGCCTCCTCGATGAAGCCGTTGCCCAGCTTGTCCTGGAACGGCGAGCTGCGCCGGGCGCCGCTGGAGCCGTCCTGGAACGCCTCGTTCACCACGTCCCAGGCGGCGATCTGGCCCTTGTAGTGGGTCATCACCGAGGTGATGTGGTTGTTCATCGCCGTCCGCAGCTCGTCGGCGCCGAGCGAGCCCACCCAGCCCGGCAGCTGGGAGTGCCACACCAGGGTGTGCCCGCGCACCTGCATGTTGTGGCTCTTGGCGTGGGTGACGATCTTGTCGGCGTTGGTGTACGAGAAGCTGCCGCGGTTCGGCTCGACCGCGTCCCACTTCATCTCGTTCTCGGGCGTCACCGAGTTGAACTCCGCGTTCAGCGTGGCGGCGTAGTCCGTCTCGCCGAGGTGGTTGTTGGCGACGGCCGTACCGAAGTACCGGCCCTTCGCCGACGCGGCCGCGCCGAGGCTGCTCGCCGCCTCCGCCGTACCGGCCAGGGCGACGACCGCCCGCCGGCGGCCAGGGCACTCGCGGTCCCGACGACGAGTGCCTTTCTCGCGGCCGTATGCCATAAGGCCTTGATGCTCATCGACTTGCGATCCTTCCGCTCGTTGGGGGGTGGAGCAGGATCGAACGAGCAGCGGACGACTCCGAGCGATACCCCGCCCGAAACTTTCGATAGGAAGAATCCATGCCGGGCGGCGCTCACCGCTGCGAACGCAGAAATTAGCGAAACAGAGGGGACGCTGGCGCCACCCTGAGCATTCTTTGTTACGAAACTCTGCCGAAAGTTTCGAGCACGGCGAGGTCCCGAGGATGTCCCGGTACCGCCCGCTCAGCCGATCCGCCGTGAACGCGGTATTAGGATGCGCCGCATGAGCTTTGGGGGGCCTCAGTGGCCGCAGCAGGGCCCGGGACAGCAGCCGTACGGGCAGGGGCAGGGGCAGGGGCAGCAGGGATACGGGCAGGGGCCACAGGCGTCACCGCCCCCGCAGCCCCCGTGGCAGCAGCCTCAGCAGCAGCCGGGGGCGTTCCCGGGCGCGCCCGCCGCACAGCCCGCCCAGCCCGACGGCACCCCGGACTGGGGCGCCCTCGCCGACGCGTCGAACGCCCGTTCCCGCCGCAAGCGCCGGCTGATGATCGGCGGCGGCGCGGTCGCCGCGCTCGCCGTGGGGGCCGTCGTCGCCACCGCGATCGTCGCCACCAACAAGAGCAACGACGAGGCCAAGAACGGCGGCACCACCGCGACCGGCCCGGCGACCCCCTCGGACACCACCACCCCGTCGCCGGCGTTCTCCTCCGTCGCCCCGCTGCCGCCGCCGAACCCGCGCGACTACATCTCCGACGAGAAGAAGGACACGGCGCCGCTGTCCGCCGAGGGCCTGTTCCCCGGCAAGAAGCTGACCATGAGCGGCCGCGTCTACCTCAAGGGGGCGACCGCCTCCACCACGAACTGCGCCGCCGTCACGGTCGGCGGCCTCGGCTCGGCCCTCGCGGACAACGGCTGCACGCGCGTCCTGCGCGCCACCTACGTCAAGGACGGCGTCGCCGTCACCGTCGGCGTGGCCGTCTTCCCCACCGAGAAGCAGGCCACCCAGGCGAAGAAGCAGGCCACCGGCGGCATCGCCACGCTCTCCGGCGCCGGCGTCGCCGACTTCTGCCACGCCACGGTCTGCCTGCGGCGCACCAACGCGATCGGCCGCTACGTCTATCTCACCCAGGCCGGCTTCCAGAACGGCCGCAAGGTCACCTCCGGCGACCAGGCCGTCTTCCAGACCAGCGGCGACCTGGGCACCTTCGCCTTCAACCAGATCTACGCCCGCGGCAAGAGCCAGGCCTCAGCAGCAGCCCGCGCTCCCGGGGAGTGACCGCTTGTTGCGCGCCTCCCGGCTGCGGGTGGCGAGCAGCTCGTCGGCCGGGTAGCCGACCTCTTCGAGGGTGAGGCCGTGCGGCCGTACGACGTGCACGGCCGAGTCCCGTACGCCCGCGGCCAGCACCTTGCCGGGCCACTCCACCGGCCGGTGCCCGTCACCGACGAACAGAAGGGCGCCCACCAGCGAGCGCACCATGTTGTGGCAGAAGGCGTCGGCCTTGACCGTGGCCTCCAGGATCCCGTCGGAGCGGCGCTCCCAGCGCAGCTCCTGCAGGGTGCGGATGGTGGTGGCGCCCTCGCGCTTCTTGCAGTACGCGGCGAAGTCGTGCTCGCCGACGAGGTGCTCGGCGGCGGCGTTCATGGCGTCCATGTCGAGGGTCCAGTCGTGCCACAGCACATGGCCGCGCAGCAGCGGGTCGACACCGCCGGGGTGGTCGGTGACCCGGTACGCGTACCGGCGCCAGATCGCCGAGAACCGGGCGTTGAAGCCCGCCGGCGCCTCCTCGGCCGACCAGATCCGCACATCGTGCGAGAGCCGCCCGGCGAGCCGCCTGAGCAGCTTCTCGCGGTGCTCCTCCCACAGCGCGCCCGGCAGGTCGACGTGCGCGACCTGGCCGCGCGCGTGCACCCCGGCGTCCGTACGGCCGGCGACCGTCAGCTCGTACGTCTCGGTGGAGCGGGTGACGGTACGCAGGGCGTCCTCGATCTCGCCCTGGACGGTGCGCTGCCCGCGGGCCTGCTTGGCCCAGCCGGAGAAGTCCTTGCCGTCGTACGACAGGTCGAGCCTGACCCGTACGAAACCGTCCGCTACCTCGTCGCTCACGCCGTCCATCCTCTCAAAACCCGGTATACGCGGAACGGGCCCGCACCCCGAAGGGTGCGGGCCCGCCCACGAGATCGTTCAGAACGCTCAGGCGTCCTGCGCGGCCTCGTCGGCCTCCTTGACGGCGCGCTTGGTGGCGGCCTCGGCCTCGGCGACGGTCGCCTTCTTGGCGATCTCGCCCTCGACCAGCTCGATCACGGCCATCGGGGCGTTGTCGCCACGACGGTTGCCGATCTTGGTGATACGGGTGTAACCACCCGGACGCTCCGAGTAACGCGGGGCGATCTCGGTGAAGAGGGTGTGGACGATGCCCTTGTCGGTGATCGTCTGCAGCACCAGGCGACGGTTGTGGATGTCGCCCTTCTTCGCCTTGGTGATCAGGCGCTCGGCGACCGGACGCAGACGGCGGGCCTTGGCCTCGGTCGTCGTGATGCGGCCGTGCTCGAACAGCGCCTTCGCCAGGTTGGCGAGGAGCAGCTTCTCGTGAGCGGCGGAACCGCCGAGGCGGGCACCCTTCGCGGGACGCGGCATGGTGTTTCTCCTAGGTGTCTGCCCTGGCCGTATGAGGTACCGGGGTCAGTATCCGAGCAGGCGGTTACCTGTCGGAGACCCGCGCTCCCGAAGGAGCGCGGGGAACCGCGGGGCCGGCCGGAGCCGGCCCGCGGCGCGATCGGGACGGGCCGTGAGGCCCGGCGATCAGTACTGCTCGGTCTCGACGAAGCCCGCGTCCGCGTCGTCGTCGGCGCCGAAGGCGTCGGCGGCGGCGGTCGGGTCGAATCCGGGCGGGCTGTCCTTGAGGGCCAGGCCCATGCCGGCCAGCTTCGCCTTGACCTCGTCGATCGACTTCGCACCGAAGTTGCGGATGTCGAGCAGGTCGGCCTCGGAACGCGCCACGAGCTCACCCACGGAGTGGATGCCCTCGCGCTTGAGGCAGTTGTAGGAGCGGACCGTGAGCTCCAGCTCCTCGATCGGCAGCGCCAGGTCGGCGGCCAGGGCGGCGTCCGTCGGGGACGGACCCATGTCGATGCCCTCGGCGTCGATGTTCAGCTCGCGGGCGAGACCGAACAGCTCGACCAGGGTCTTGCCGGCGGACGCCATGGCGTCACGCGGGCGCATGGCCTGCTTGGTCTCGACGTCGACGATGAGCTTGTCGAAGTCGGTGCGCTGCTCGACTCGGGTCGCCTCGACCTTGTAGGTGACCTTCAGCACGGGGCTGTAGATGGAGTCGACCGGGATACGGCCGATCTCCTGGCCCACCTGCTTGTTCTGGACGGCGGAGACGTAGCCGCGACCGCGCTCGACGGTCAGCTCCATCTCCAGCTTGCCCTTGCCGTTGAGCGTGGCGAGGACCAGGTCGGGGTTGTGCACCTCGACACCGGCCGGCGGGGCGATGTCGGCGGCGGTGACCAGACCCGGGCCCTGCTTGCGCAGGTACATCACGACCGGCTCGTCGTGCTCCGAGGAGACGACCAGCTGCTTGATGTTCAGGATGAGGTCGGTGACGTCCTCCTTGACGCCCGGCACGGTGGTGAACTCGTGCAGGACACCGTCGATGCGGATGCTGGTGACAGCAGCGCCGGGGATCGACGAGAGGAGCGTGCGGCGGAGCGAGTTGCCGAGGGTGTAGCCGAAGCCCGGCTCCAGCGGCTCGATGACGAACCGGGAGCGGAACTCGTCGACGACCTCTTCGGTCAGCGACGGACGCTGAGCGATAAGCATGTCTTCGTTTCCTTCAGTCGTGGACGCCCACTATTTGACGTCCGCTGATACTGCAAGGGTACGGGCGGCACCGCCCCATGGGAGCCGTACCGCCCGGACACTCGAGAACGCACAGGTGCGTCCGCTGCGGCCTGACCGCGAGGTCAGGTCCTGACCACAGGGTCAGACGCGGCGGCGCTTCGGCGGACGGCAGCCGTTGTGCGGGGTGGGGGTGACGTCCTGGATCGAGCCGACCTCGAGGCCGGTGGCCTGGAGGGAGCGGATCGCGGTCTCACGGCCGGAGCCGGGACCCTTGACGAAGACGTCGACCTTGCGCATGCCGTGCTCCTGCGCGCGGCGAGCGGCCGACTCGGCGGCCATCTGCGCGGCGAACGGGGTGGACTTGCGCGAGCCCTTGAAGCCGACGTGGCCGGCGGAGGCCCAGGAGATCACGTTGCCCGCGGGGTCCGTGATCGAGACGATCGTGTTGTTGAACGTGCTCTTGATGTGCGCGTGGCCGTGAGCGACGTTCTTCTTTTCCTTGCGGCGCACCTTCTTGGCAGCGCCCTGACGACCCTTGGGGGGCATCTCTTACTCCTACGGGAGGTGGTCGGTCCTACAGCGAAGACCGCTTGGTCAAGCGTCCGCTGAGGACTACTTCTTGCCCGGCTTCTTCTTACCGGCGATGGCGCGACGCGGGCCCTTGCGGGTACGAGCGTTCGTGCTGGTGCGCTGGCCGCGGACGGGCAGGCCACGACGGTGGCGCAGACCCTGGTAGCAGCCGATCTCGACCTTGCGGCGGATGTCGGCGGCGATCTCGCGGCGGAGGTCACCCTCGGTCTGGAGGTTGGCGTCCACGTACTCGCGGATCTTGACGAGGTCTTCCTCGGCAAGGTCGCGGACACGGATGGACTGGTCCACGCCGGTCGCGGCGAGGATCTCCTCGGACCGGGTACGCCCGATGCCGAAGACGTAGGTGAGTGCGACCACCACGCGCTTTTCGCGCGGGATGTCAACACCGGAAACGCGTGCCATTCAATGGCTCCTGTGTTCTCGGGGGTCTGCTGCAGAACCGCTCCCGGCTGCCGTATCAGGTACAGGTCGGGTCCCCGGCCCCCGCCGGAGGTGCCGTCAGCCGTGGATCACGACCGGACGGGTTCTGCGTATGTACGTGTTGCTATGCGTCGCGCGAAGACTGCGAGATGCAGGTCGGTCGGCGTGCGTCAGCCCTGGCGCTGCTTGTGGCGCAGGTTGTCGCAGATGACCATGACCCGGCCGTGGCGGCGGATCACCTTGCACTTGTCGCAGATCTTCTTGACGCTCGGCTTGACCTTCATGGGATGTGAGGTTCTCCGGGTCAGTGCCATCACCCGCGCGCGAAGCGGGGTGCGGGCAAGATCTACTTGTACCGGTAGACGATCCGGCCACGCGTCAGGTCGTACGGAGACAGCTCCACGACGACCCGGTCGTCCGGAAGGATACGGATGTAGTGCATCCGCATCTTGCCGGAGATGTGCGCGAGGACCTTGTGACCGTTCTGGAGTTCCACCTTGAACATGGCGTTCGGCAGGGACTCGATCACGGTGCCCTCGATTTCGATGGCACCTTGCTTCTTGGCCACGCTTCGCCCTTCGAATCGGCTACCTTGATCGACTCTCGCCGCCGGGTGCGGACACACGGGTATACGAGAGCCGACGCGTCAGTCTACGCCAGCCGCCAGGAAAACACGAATCCGGACAGTCTGCCCCAAGCGGAAGATCGTTACGCGGAGGTTCGCGGAACTCCCGCGCGGCGGGATCCCGGCCCCGCCGCGCCGTCGGTCCGCCGTCGGTCCGGTCCCGCTACGCCAGCGGGTCCGGCGCGGCGGTGACGCCCAGCTCCGCCAGCTTCGCCTTGCCGCCGTCCACCGCGGTCAGGACCAGCGGGCCCTCCTCGGTGAGGGCGATGCTGTGCTCCCAGTGCGAGGACCAGGTGCCGTCCGTCGTGATGACGGTCCAGTCGTCGGCGAGGACCTCGGTCCTCGGGGTGCCGAGGGAGACCATCGGCTCGATCGCCAGGCAGAAGCCGGGGACCAGCTTCGGGCCCTTGCCGCGCTTGCGGGCGACGTAGTTCAGCAGGTGCGGGTCCATGTGCATCTCGGTGCCGATGCCGTGGCCGCCGTAGTCCTCGATGATCCCGTACCGGCCGAGGCTGTGGTCGCCCACGGCCGGCCGCGGCTGGCGCTTGATGTACGACTCGATCGCCCGGGAGACGTCGACCAGACGGGCGCCGACGCGCATGGCGGCGATGCCGGCCCACATCGACTCTTCGGTCACCCGCGACAGCTCGATCAGTTCCGGTGCGTGACCGGTGCCGACGAAGGCGGTGTACGCGGCGTCGCCGTGCCAGCCGTCGACGATCGCGCCGCAGTCGATGGAGATGATGTCGCCGTCCTTGAGGACGGTCTTCTCGTCCGGGATGCCGTGGACGACGACCTCGTTCACCGAGGTGCAGATGGTGGCGGGGAAGCCGCCGTACCCGAGGAAGTTCGACTTCGCCCCGTGGTCCGCGATCACCTTGCGCGCGACCTCGTCCAGGTCCCGGGTGGTCGCGCCGGGCACGGCCACCTCGCGGGTCGCCGCGTGGATGGCCGCGACGACCAGCCCCGCCTCGCGCATCTTCGCGATCTGCTCGGGGGTCTTGATCTGCACCATCGTGGCCGCGGCCTTTCCTTCGGGAAACAAGGGGTCGGAACAACGATACGGCCGCGGTGCCCCCTCGGGGGAACCGCGGCCGTATCGCATCAGCCGGCCGGAGCCGGCGGGCGGTTACTTCTTCAGGGCTTCCATGGCACGGGCCGTGACCTCGTCCACCTTGCCGAGCGCCGAGATCGTCGCGACCAGGCCCTGGGCCCGGTAGTAGTCGATGATCGGCTCGGTCTGCTTGTGGTAGACCTCCAGGCGACGGCGGACCGTCTCCTCGGAGTCGTCCTCGCGCTGGAAGAGCTCGCCACCGCAGACGTCGCAGACGCCCTCGGTCTTCGGAGCGTTGTACGTCACGTGGAACACGTGCGCGGAGTCGTTGCGGCAGATGCGGCGGCCCGCGATCCGCTTCACGACCTCGTCCTCGGGAACCTCGAGGTCCAGGACCGCGTCGAGCTGCATGTCCTCGGCCTTGAGGGCCTCGTCCAGAGCCTCGGCCTGGGCCACGTTGCGCGGGAAACCGTCGAGCAGGAAGCCGTTGACGGCGTCCGGCTGCTCCATGCGGTCCTTGGCCATCCCGATGGTGACCTCGTCGGGCACCAGATCGCCGGCGTCCATGAACGCCTTCGCCTTCAGGCCCAGCTCGGTGCCCTGCGAGATGTTGGCACGGAACAGGTCACCCGTGGAGATGTGCGGGATGTCCAGGTTCTTGGCAAGGAACGCGGCCTGCGTTCCCTTGCCGGCCCCGGGCGGTCCGACGAGGACGATTCGCATCAGCGGAGGAACCCTTCGTAATTGCGCTGCTGGAGCTGGCTCTCGATCTGCTTCACGGTCTCGAGACCGACACCCACGATGATGAGGATGCTGGTGCCACCGAACGGGAAGTTCTGGTTCGCACCGCCGAAGCCCGCCAACGCCATCGTCGGCACAAGAGCGATCAGACCCAGATACAGCGAGCCCGGCCAAGTGATCCGGTTGAGCACGTAGCTCAGATACTCGGCAGTAGGTCGACCAGCCCGGATACCCGGGATGAAGCCACCATACTTCTTCATGTTGTCGGCGACTTCCTCGGGGTTGAACGAGATCGCCACGTAGAAGAAGGCGAAGAACACGATCAGAAGGAAGTACGCGGCGATGTAGTAGGGGTGGTCACCCTTGACGAAGTGCGCTTCGATCCAGGTCTTCCAGCCGGCCGTCGAGTTCGAGAACTGCGCGACGAGCGCCGGGATGTAGAGCAGCGACGAGGCGAAGATGACGGGAATCACACCCGCCTGGTTCACCTTGAGCGGGATGTACGTGGACGTTCCGCCGTAGGAGCGGCGGCCGATCATGCGCTTCGCGTACTGCACCGGGATCCGGCGCTGGGCCTGCTCGACGAAGACGACGAGAGCCACCATCACGAAGCCGATGAGGATGACGGTGCCGAACTCGATCCAGCCCTTGGCGAGCTTGCCGCTGGTCTTGATGGCCCACAGGGCGCCGGGGAAGCCGGCCGCGATCGAGATGAACATCAGGATCGACATGCCGTTGCCGATGCCGCGGTCGGTGATGAGCTCACCGAGCCACATGACCATGCCGGTGCCCGCGGTCATCGTGATGACCATGGTGACGGTGGTGAAGATCGAGTTGTCCGGAACGATCTGGTTCGCGACCGAGCAGCCGCTGAAGAGCGAGCCGGTACGGGCGGTGGCGACGAGACCGGTGCCCTGGAGGATGGCGAGGGCGACCGTCAGATAACGCGTGTACTGCGTGATCTTGGCGGTGCCGGCCTGACCCTCCTTCTTGAGGGCTTCCAGGCGCGGGATCACGACGGTCAGCAGCTGCAGGATGATGCTCGCCGTGATGTACGGCATGATGCCGAGCGCGAAGATGGTGATCTGCAGCAGGGCGCCGCCACTGAACATCTGCATCAGACCGAGCAGGCCGCCGGACTGCGCCTGGTCGATGCACAGCTGCACGTTCTTATAGCTGACACCCGGAACCGGGATGTGCGCGCCAAGTCGGTAGATGACAATGATGGCGAGTGTGAAGAGCAGCTTCTTGCGCAGGTCAGGCGTCTTGAACGCCTGGGCGAACGCGGTGAGCACGGTGCCTCCTGCGACCCCCGCGCACGTGCGTCAGAGGTGACGGTCTTGAGGTTCGACTGGATATGGATCCATCCACAGCGCACACGGGCATACCGCACGCACTCTAGACAGTGGACGCCACCTTACCGGCGACCATGGCCCCCTAGGAACGACCAACCGGGGATGCCCCTTTTGAGGAGCATCCCCGGTCGGATGTTCAAGCCATCGAGTCGTCTCAGACGAGCTCGGTGACGGTGCCGCCCGCGGCGGCGATCTTCTCCTTGGCGGAGCCGGAGACGGCGTCGACCGTCACCTGCAGCGCCACGGAGACCTCGCCCTGGCCCAGGACCTTGACGAGCTGGTTCTTGCGAACCGCACCCTTGGCGACCAGGTCGGCCACCGTGACCTCGCCACCCTGCGGGTAGAGCGCGGTCAGCTTGTCCAGGTTCACGACCTGGTACTCGGTGCGGAACGGGTTCTTGAAGCCCTTCAGCTTCGGAAGACGCATGTGGAGGGGCATCTGGCCACCCTCGAAGCGCTCCGGAACCTGGTAACGGGCCTTCGTACCCTTCGTACCACGACCAGCCGTCTTACCCTTCGACGCCTCACCACGACCCACACGGGTCTTGGCGGTCTTGGCGCCCGGGGCGGGACGGAGGTTGTGGACCTTCAGCGGGTTGTTCTCCGCCATGTCAGTCGACCTCCTCGACCGTCACGAGGTGGCGGACGGTGTGCACCATTCCGCGGAACTCGGGGCGGTCCTCCTTGACGACCACGTCGTGCAGGCGCTTGAGCCCGAGCGAACGCAGCGTGTCGCGGTGGTTCTGCTTGCTGCCGATGTACGACTTCGTCTGCGTGATCTTGAGGCGAGCCATTACGCACCCGCCCCGGCACGCGCACGGAGCAGAGCCGCGGGGGCGACGTCCTCGAGGGGCAGACCACGGCGAGCCGCGATCTCCTCGGGACGCTGCAGGCCCTTGAGGGCCGCCACGGTCGCGTGCACGATGTTGATCGCGTTGTCGGAGCCGAGCGACTTCGACAGGATGTCGTGAACGCCGGCGCACTCGAGGACGGCGCGCACCGGGCCACCGGCGATCACACCGGTACCGGGGGAAGCCGGCTTGAGCAGGACGACGCCCGCGGCCTTCTCGCCCTGGATCGGGTGCGGGATGGTGCCCTGGATACGGGGGACCTTGAAGAAGTGCTTCTTGGCCTCCTCAACACCCTTGGCGATGGCGGCCGGCACCTCCTTGGCCTTGCCGTAACCGACACCGACGGTGCCGTCACCGTCGCCCACCACGACCAGCGCGGTGAAGCTGAAGCGACGACCACCCTTGACAACCTTGGCGACGCGGTTGATCGCGACTACGCGCTCAACGTACGCGGTCTTCTCGGCGGCGGCAGCGCCACCGTCGCGGCCCTTCCGGTCCCGCCGCTCGCCGCCACCGGCACCGCTGCCGCGGCGCTGGGGTCCAGCCATTGGATTACCTCTCTCTGTTACGTCCGTTAGTCCCGGAACCGGGGCTTAGAACTTCAGCCCGGCTTCGCGGGCGGCGTCAGCCAGAGCGGCAATGCGCCCGGCGTACCTGTTGCCACCACGGTCGAACACGACGGCCTCGACACCGGCGGCCTTGGCGCGCTCGGCGACCAGGGCACCGACCTGCTTGGCCTGCGCGGACTTGTCGCCCTCGCCACCGCGGACGGAAGCGTCCAGGTGGGACGCCGACGCCAGGGTGTGACCCTTGAGGTCGTCGATGACCTGGGCGGTGATACCGCGGTTCGAACGCGTCACGACGAGGCGCGGACGCTCCGCCGAACCCGACACGCTCTTGCGGATGCGCAGGTGACGACGCGCCTTGGCAGCGCGCTTGTAAGCATCGCCCTTGGCGATCTTGACACCGTATGCCATGGCTTACTTACCAGCCTTTCCGACCTTGCGGCGGATGACTTCGCCCGCGTACTTGACGCCCTTGGCCTTGTACGGGTCGGGCTTCCGCAGCTTGCGGATGTTCGCGGCGACCTCGCCGACCTTCTGCTTGTCGATGCCCTCGACCGAGAACTTGGTCGGCGACTCGACCTTGAAGGAGATGCCCTCGGGCGCCTCCACCAGGATCGGGTGGCTGTAGCCGAGCTGGAACTCCAGGTTGGAGCCCTTCGCGGCCACGCGGTAACCGACACCGCTGATCTCGAGCGCCTTGATGTACCCCTGGGTCACACCGGTGATCATGTTGGCCACCAGCGTGCGGGACAGGCCGTGGAGGGCCTTGTTCTGACGCTCGTCGTTCGGGCGGGTGACGTTCAGAACGCCGTCCTCACCCTTAACGATCTCGATCGGCGCGGCGACGGTGTGGGTCAGGGTGCCCTTGGAACCCTTCACCGTGACCGTGCGGCCCTCGATGGTGACGTCCACGCCGGCGGGAACCGTGATGGGGAGCTTGCCGATACGCGACATTGCTTTTCCTCCGTTCCCGACTACCAGACGTAGGCGAGGACTTCCCCACCCACGCCCTTCTTCTGAGCCTGCTGGCCGGTCAGGAGACCGTGGGACGTGGAGATGATCGCCACGCCCAGGCCGCCGAGAACCTTCGGCAGGTTGGTGGACTTCGCGTAAACCCGGAGGCCCGGCTTCGAGATCCGCTTGATGCCCGCGATGGAGCGCTCACGGTTCGGACCGAACTTCAGGTCGAGAACGAGGCTCTTGCCGACCTCGGCGTCCTCGACCTTCCAGCCGGTGATGAAGCCCTCCTGCTGGAGGATTTCCGCGATGTGCGACTTGATCTTGCTGTGCGGCATCGCCACGGTGTCGTGGTACGCCGAGTTCGCGTTACGCAGACGGGTGAGCATGTCTGCGATCGGATCAGTCATGGTCATGAATTGGCCTTCGGCCTCTCTCGCCGGGGTTTCCTGGTGCGCCATCCCTCTCCCCGATCCGAGACGGGGCGGGTGCGGTGCGGTGGACCTACGGCGTAGTAAGTCGTAAGGGCGGCGGACGCCCAACCCTTCAAGCCTACGGCATGAAAGGGAGGGCCTCCACCAGCCCACTGCTTACCGAGAGACTCCGGTCATTCACCAACGCCCAGAGGGCGAAGGGGAATTACCAGGAGCTCTTGGTCACGCCCGGCAGCTCGCCACGGTGAGCCATCTCACGAAGGCACACGCGGCACAGGCCGAACTTGCGGTACACGGAGTGGGGGCGACCGCAGCGCTGGCAGCGGGTGTACCCACGCACACCGAACTTGGGCTTGCGGGCAGCCTTCGCGATGAGAGCCTTCTTCGCCATCTCGCTTACGCCTCCTTGAACGGGAAGCCGAGGTGACGCAGAAGGGCACGGCCCTCGTCGTCGTTGGTCGCCGTGGTCACCACGGTGATGTCCATACCCCGGACGCGGTCGATCTTGTCCTGGTCGATCTCGTGGAACATGACCTGCTCCGTGAGACCGAAGGTGTAGTTGCCACGGCCGTCGAACTGCTTCGGGGACAGGCCGCGGAAGTCGCGGATGCGCGGCAGCGCGAGCGACAGGGTGCGGTCCAGGAACTCCCACATGCGGTCGCCACGGAGCGTGACGTGGGCACCGATCGGCTGACCCTCGCGCAGCTTGAACTGCGCGATGGACTTGCGGGCCTTGGTGACGGCCGGCTTCTGACCGGTGATCGTGGTGAGGTCGCGGATCGCGCCGTCGATCAGCTTCGAGTCACGGGCGGCGTCGCCGACACCCATGTTGACCACGATCTTGACGAGGCCGGGAATCTGCATGACGTTCTCGTACTTGAACTCGTCACGCATCTTGCCCGCGATGTCCTCGCGGTACTTCGTCTTCAGACGCGGAGTGGTAGCCATCAGATGTCCTCACCCGTGCGCTTGGCAACGCGAACCTTGTTGCCGTTGTCGTCGAAGCGGTAACCGACGCGGGTGACGACCTTCTTGCCGTCCTTCTCCACGACGAGCTGAACGTTGCTCACGTGGACCGGGGCCTCGGTGGTCACGATGCCACCGGCCTGGTTCGGGCCGGCCTTCGTGTGCTTCTTGACCCGGTTGACACCCTCGACGAGGACGCGGGACTCAGTCGGGAAGGCCGCGATGACCTTGCCCTGCTTGCCCTTGTCCTTGCCGGTGATGACCTGGACCAGGTCGCCCTTCTTGATCTTCATGCTTACAGCACCTCCGGCGCGAGCGAGATGATCTTCATGAACTTCTTCTCGCGCAGCTCACGGCCGACCGGGCCGAAGATACGGGTGCCGCGAGGGTCGCCGTCGTTCTTCAGAATGACGGCGGCGTTCTCGTCGAAGCGGATGTACGAGCCGTCCTGACGGCGACGCTCCTTGACGGTGCGAACGATGACCGCCTTGACGACGTCACCCTTCTTCACGTTGCCACCGGGGATCGCGTCCTTGACGGTGGCGACGATGACGTCACCGATGCCCGCGTAGCGGCGACCCGAGCCACCGAGAACACGGATGCAAAGGATCTCCTTCGCACCAGTGTTGTCGGCAACACGAAGTCGCGACTCCTGCTGGATCACGTCTATCTCCTGATTGTCTGCCGGTTCCCGGCGGGGGCCTCACTCACGTGGGGCCCCTGCCGAGCCTGGCGGAACGATTCCTAGGGAGTCCCCCTAGGAGGGATTGCTTACCTTCGTACTTCCCTGACGGGAATTACTTGGCCTTCTCGAGGATCTCGATGACACGCCAGTGCTTCGTGGCGGACAGCTTGCGCGTCTCCATGAGGAGGACGCGGTCGCCGACGCCGGCCTGGTTCTGCTCGTCGTGAGCCTTGAGCTTGTTCGTACGGCGGATGATCTTGCCGTACAGCGCGTGCTTGACGCGGTCCTCAACGGCGACGACGACGGTCTTGTCCATCTTGTCGCTGACGACCAGGCCCTCACGCACCTTGCGGGCGTTGCGCTCGTTCTCAGTCACGTTGTTCTCGCTCATCAGGCGTTCTCCACCGTCTCAATGCCGAGCTCACGCTCGCGCATGAGGGTGTAGATACGGGCGATGTCCTTGCGGACCGCCCGCAGACGGCCGTGGTTCTCGAGCTGGCCCGTCGCCGCCTGGAAGCGGAGATTGAACAGCTCTTCCTTGGCCTCGCGGAGCTTGGCGACAAGCTCCTCGTTGCCCAGCTCGCGCAGCTCGGACGCCTTGGTACCGGCCGACATCACAGCTCACCTGCCTCGCGCTTAACGATCTTGCACTTCATCGGCAGCTTGTGAGCCGCACGAGTCAGAGCCTCACGCGCGATCTTCTCGTTCGGGTAGGACAGCTCGAACATCACCCGACCGGGCTTGACGTTCGCGATCCACCACTCCGGAGAACCCTTACCGGAACCCATGCGGGTCTCGGCAGGCTTCTTCGTGAGCGGGCGGTCCGGGTAGATGTTGATCCAGACCTTGCCGCCACGCTTGATGTGGCGGGTCATCGCGATACGCGCGGCCTCGATCTGGCGGTTGGTCACGTAGGCCGGGGTGAGGGCCTGAATGCCGTACTCGCCGAACGCAACCTGCGTGCCACCCTTGGACATACCGCTGCGCTTCGGGTGGTGCTGCTTGCGGTGCTTGACCCTACGGGGGATCAGCATTTCGGTCAGGCCTCCGTTCCGGTGCTCTCAGCAGCCGGAGCGGCGGCGGCCTCGGCCTTGGGGGCCTCGGCAGCGGGAGCCTGCTGCGGCTTGCGACCGCGACCGCCACGCTCGCCACCACGGCCACCGCGGGCCGGGCGGTCAGCGCCGCCACGGGCCGGACGGTTGCCGGCGCGGGCAGCGGCGTTCTCGGCGCGGACCTCGGCGATGTTCTTGACGTCGCCCTTGTAGATCCAGACCTTCACGCCGATGCGGCCGAAGGTCGTCTTGGCCTCGAAGAAGCCGTACTCGACGTTCGCGCGCAGCGTGTGCAGCGGCACACGACCCTCGCGGTAGAACTCCGAGCGGGACATCTCGGCGCCGCCGAGACGGCCACCACACTGGATCTTGATGCCCTTGGCGCCGGCCTTCATGGCGGACTGCATGCTCTTGCGCATGGCCCGACGGAAGGAAACGCGGGAGGACAGCTGCTCGGCGACGGCCTGGGCCACCAGCTGAGCGTCGACCTCGGGGTTCTTGACCTCGAGGATGTTCAGCTGAACCTGCTTGCCGGTCAGCTTCTCCAGCTGGCCACGGATCTTGTCGGCCTCGGCGCCGCGGCGGCCGATGACGATGCCCGGGCGAGCGGTGTGGATGTCCACGCGGACACGGTCACGGGTGCGCTCGATCTCAACCTTCGAGATGCCGGCGCGCTCCATGCCGGACGTCAGCATCCGACGGATGGCGACGTCTTCCTTGACGTAGTCCTTGTACAGCTTGTCGGCGTACCAACGCGACTTGAAGTCGGTGGTGATGCCGAGCCGGAACCCGTGCGGGTTTACCTTCTGGCCCATTACCGGGTTCCTTCCTTGCTGCTGACGACCACGGTGATGTGGCTGGTCCGCTTGCGGATCCGGTAGGCACGGCCCTGGGCACGCGGACGGAACCGCTTCAGGGTCGGGCCCTCGTCGACGTACGCCTCGCTGATGAACAGCGAAGAGGCGTCCGAGTGGTCGTAGTTGTGCGCGGCGTTGGCGATGGCGCTGTCGAGCACCTTGCCGACCGGCACGGAGGCTGCCTGCGGAGCGAATCGCAGAACAGCCTGAGCCTCCGTGGCATCCATGCCACGGATCAGGTCCACCACGCGGCGGGCCTTCATGGGCGTGACGCGGATGTACCGCGCCTGGGCCCTGGCTTCCATGGTTGTCCCTCTCAGTTACTTACGTGTCTGAATGCGATCCGCTACTAGCGGCGCTTCGACTTCCGGTCATCCTTGACGTGACCCCGGAAGGTACGCGTCGGCGAGAACTCGCCGAGCTTGTGCCCGACCATCGACTCGGTGACGAACACCGGGACGTGGGTCTTGCCGTTGTGCACCGCGATCGTGTGACCCAGCATCGCCGGGATGATCATGGAGCGACGGGACCAGGTCTTGATGACGTTCTTGGTACCGGCTTCGTTCTGGGCGTCCACCTTCTTGACGAGGTGGCCGTCGACGAAGGGTCCCTTCTTGAGACTGCGCGGCATCTAAACCCGCTCCTAGCGCTTCTTGTTCGTCTTGCGGCGGCGGACGATGTACTTGTTCGAAGCCTTCTTCGGCGAACGAGTACGACCCTCCTTCTGACCCCACGGGGAGACCGGGTGACGACCACCGGAGGTCTTGCCCTCACCACCACCGTGCGGGTGGTCAACCGGGTTCATCGCCACACCGCGAACGGTCGGGCGGACGCCGAGCCAGCGCTTGCGGCCGGCCTTGCCCCAGTTGATGTTCGACTGCTCGGCGTTGCCGACCTCACCGATGGTGGCGCGGCAGCGGGCGTCGACCAGACGGATCTCGCCAGACGGCATGCGGAGGTGGGCCATCGTGCCCTCCTTCGCGAGCAGCTGCACGGAGGCACCTGCGGAGCGGGCGAACTTGGCGCCACCGCCGGGACGGAGCTCGATCGCGTGGATCGTGGTACCGACCGGGATGTTGCGGAGGGCCAGGTTGTTGCCGGGCTTGATGTCGGCCGTGGGGCCGTTCTCCACCCGGTCACCCTGCGTGAGGCCGCGCGGGGCGATGATGTAGCGCTTCTCGCCGTCCGCGTAGTGGAGCAGCGCGATGCGGGCGGTGCGGTTCGGGTCGTACTCGATGTGAGCGACCTTGGCCGGCACGCCGTCCTTGTCGTGACGACGGAAGTCGATCACGCGGTAGGCGCGCTTGTGGCCACCACCCTGGTGACGGACGGTCACACGACCGGTGTTGTTACGGCCACCCTTGCTGTGCAGCGGGCGGACCAGCGACTTCTCCGGCGTGGACCGCGTGATCTCGACGAAGTCGGCGACGGAGGCGCCACGGCGTCCCGGCGTCGTCGGCTTGTACTTGCGGATACCCATTTCTCAGTCCTCGTCCGATATCGGACGACTCGACCGCCGTTAGGCGGTCGGGCCGCCGAAGATGTCGATTCGGTTGCCCTCAGCAAGGGTCACGATGGCGCGCTTGGTGTTGGCGCGCTTGCCGAAACCGGTGCGGGTGCGCTTGCGCTTGCCCTGACGGTTGATCGTGTTGACCCCGGCGACCTTGACCGAGAAGACCGCCTCGACGGCCTGCTTGATCTGGGTCTTGTTGGCGGTGGGCGCGACGATGAACGTGTACTTGTTCTCGTCGAGCAGCGCGTAGCTCTTCTCGGAGACAACCGGCTTGACGAGGATGTCGCGCGGGTCCGTGAAGGTCTTGCTGGTGATCTCGGCCATCAGGCTTCGTTCCCCTCAATGTCAGCGGCCTTGGGGCCAGACACGAAGGACTCGAGGGCGGCCTGGGTGAAGACCACGTCGTCGGATCGCATCACGTCGTACGTGTTCAGCTGGCCCGGCTCCAGGATGTGCACCTGGGGCAGGTTGCGGGCGGACAGCCACGCGGCCTCGTCCGAGCGCTCGACGACCAGGAGCACGTTCTTGCGCTCCGAGATCTTGCCGAACAGCGTCTTGGCGGCCTTGGTGGACACCGCACCCTCGACCACGCCGGAGACGACGTGGATGCGGGAGTGGTTCGCCCGGTCGGAGAGGGCACCACGCAGGGCGGCGGCCTTCATCTTCTTCGGGGTCCGCTGCGAGTAGTCACGCGGCACGGGACCGTGCACGACGCCACCACCGGCGAACTGCGGGGCGCGGGTCGAACCCTGACGGGCGCGGCCGGTGCCCTTCTGGCGGTACGGCTTCCGGCCACCACCACGAACCTCGCCACGCGTCTTGACCTTGTGCGTGCCCTGACGGGCGGCGGCCAGCTGCGCGACGACGACCTGGTGGATCAGCGGGATGCTGATCTTGGCCTCGAAAATCTCGGCCGGGAGCTCGACGGTCCCGGTCTTGTCGCCGGAGGGCGACAGAATGTCAATGGTGCTCATATCCTCAGGCCCCCTTGGCCGCGGTGCGGACCAGGACGAGGCCGCCGTTCGGACCAGGAACTGCGCCCTTGATGAGGAGCAGGCCCTTCTCCGCGTCAACGGCGTGAACGGTCAGGTTCTGGGTGGTCACACGCTCGTTACCCATGCGACCGGCCATGCGCATGCCCTTGAAGACACGGCCCGGGGTGGCGCAGCCACCGATCGAGCCGGGCTTGCGGTGCACGCGGTGCGCACCGTGGGAGGCCTTGCCACCACGGAAGTTGTGGCGCTTCATGACACCGGCGAAGCCCTTGCCCTTGCTCTTACCGGTGACGTCGACCTTCACGCCGGACTCGAAGACCTCGGCGGTGATCTCCTGGCCGAGCGTGTACTCGGAGGCGTCAGCGGTGCGGAGCTCCACCAGGTGGCGGCGCGGGGTGACGTCGGCCTTGGCGAAGTGACCCTTGAGGGGCTTGTTCACCTTGCGCGGGTCGATCTCGCCGAAGGCGATCTGGACCGACTCGTAGCCGTCGCTGTCGTTCGTGCGGACCTGGGTCACGACGTTCGGACCGGCCTTGACGACGGTGACCGGGACGACACGGTTGTTCTCGTCCCAGACCTGCGTCATGCCGAGCTTCTCGCCCAGGATGCCCTTGATGTTCTTAGCCATCTCGCGCGTCACCTCAGAGCTTGATCTCGATGTCGACACCAGCCGGCAGGTCGAGACGCATGAGCGAGTCGACGGTCTTCGGCGTGGGGTCGAGGATGTCGATGAGGCGCTTGTGCGTGCGCATCTCGAAGTGCTCGCGCGAGTCCTTGTACTTGTGCGGCGACTTGATGACGCAGTACACGTTCTTCTCAGTGGGCAGCGGCACCGGGCCCGCGACCGACGCACCGGTACGAGTCACCGTCTCGACGATCTTCTTCGCCGAGGAATCGATGACCTCGTGGTCGTAGGCCTTGAGCCGGATGCGGATCTTCTGTCCCGCCATGGCTACTTCGTAGTCCTGTCTGTTGTCTTAACGCTCTGGTACCCGCCGGGCTGTGTCCGCGCTAGGCGCGAGCACCGCTCCTCCTCCGACCCACGCGGTCGGGCGTGTCGCACTCCCTCTACGAAGAAATCCCTAAGGATTTCCCAACCAAGGGGGTGCGGTCCCTGTGACCGCGGTTCGGGGGTGTAACACCCACCGGGCGCCTGGCTGGTACCCCGCTTACGCTTCCCGGAAGATTCCCGTACGTCCGCCCCTCATGAGGGACGACGAGTACTGTGGGACTCGCTTCCGGTCCTCCCGGCGGGAGGCGCGCAGCATCGGCACTCAACCGAGCAACCCCGCCAGTCTGCCATACGGCCCCACCGGACCGCCAATCGGGTCGAAGACTGTACCCCACGTCACGAGCGCCTACACACACAGGCGCGTCCGCGCGACGCACGGTGGCCGTGGGACGGGTGACGGGGCGGGGGCAGCGTGTGGGCATATGCCGGAGCGTCGTACGGACGCCGTCCCGCGCCCCTCTCTCACAGGTCGGCTACAGGTCGGCGCACGTCGCGCGCGTGTAGCCCTCGTCGTCCGGGGTGACGAGGTCCAGGTCCCGACGCAGGACGGCGAGCTCGTCGCCCCACCCGTCGCAGGCCCGGCGCATCCCCTGGGCGGTGTACTCGATCACCAGCACGCGATCGCCGAAGGCCCGGGTGTATGTGCCGCACTCCTCGTACTGGCCGCACTCCTCCACCACGGCGAAGTCGAAGCCGACCCGCTCGCGGTCCTTCGCGAGCTCCGCGGTGTTCTTCTGGCCGATGGCGAGGCCCCGCGCGTGCGCGTGCGCGGCGAGCAGGGACGCGAAGGCCTCGGCGTCCGCCGCGCTCAGGAGACCGTCGGGGACGCGCGTGTAGGTGTCGTAGTTGTCGGGTTCCACCGCGTCGAAGCCCTTGTCCGCGCAGGAGTCGATCCAGGCGTTCACCCGGCGGGCGACGCGCTCGCGCTTGCCGGCGGTGCCGATGTCGAGGACGGCCTCGTCCCAGTCCTTGTCGACGACCACGTCTCCCGCGCCGTCTCGCAGCAGCAGGTCCGGGTCCCACTCGTCCTCGGCCCCGGGCTGGGCCTGGAAGGCGTTGACGTAGCAGACGTTGTACGCGCCAGGGGCGGGTGAGGCGGTGTGGTCACGGACGACGACGCCGACGCCCTTCGGCGGGGTGTAGGCGCCGCCGAGCTGGTAGTCCAGGCCGGCGTGCGCGAGTGGCGGCACGCTCGCCGAGGAGGGGGAGGAGGGGGAAGCGGCGGTGTCCCGCGGGCCGGCCACGCCGCCGCAGGCCGTCAGGAGAGGGGCCGCCGCGGCGACGAGGATCAGGGCCGCCCGGGACGGCAGGGCCGGGGGGAAACGCATGGCGGTACTCCGCGACACAAGGGGGCATGTCCCCGCCTCGGACGCGGCAGGTCCTGGCGACACGGTCCGGACTGGCGGCGCGGGGCCGTTCTCACCGGCTGGGCATACCTCTCGCCGGCGGGTCACCGCCGACCGTTCATGAACGTAGAGCAGCCAAAAAGATCATGTCAAAGCGGCGCCCTGACGGGCACGCGCGCGGTGGTTCCATGCTCCGGTGGCACCGCGGCCTCCGGCGTGATTCCTCCTTTCGGAGGACGGTGTCGATCAGGTGCACGAGACGGTGCCAGTCCTTTCCGCATCAGTACGGGTGAGTGATCGACACTGGAGGCATGGGGTACCCGGACATCGATCCGACGTTCCGGACCGCGCTCGCCTGGCTGCCGCCGGACCGGCTGTGGCCGGGGATCCAGGCGGTCCGACGGGTGCACGACCGGCAGATCCGGCGCTGGCCGCCGCACGTCAATGTCGTGTACGGGTTCGTGCCCGAGGCCGACTTCGGGCGGGCGGTGCCGCTGGTCGCGGACGCGCTCGCCGGCTGCCCGCCGTTCGAGGCTCGGCTCGCGGGGGTGCGCTGGTTCCGGCACCGGTACGACGCCACGGTCTGGCTCGACCCGGCCGCCGCGGGCCCGGAGCCGTGGACGCGGCTGCGCGCGGCGCTGGAGGAACGGTTCCCGCACTGCGCGGACCCTCGCCCGTACACCCCGCATCTGTCCCTGGGCCGCAGCCGCGAGCCCGCCCTCCTCGCCGCCGAGTGCGCCGCGCTGCTCGGCACGGCCACGGTCCGGGTGGACGAGCTGGTGCTGCTGGCCCGGCGGGGCGACGGGCCGATGCGGGTGCGGGTGGCCGTCCCCCTGGGCGGCTTCCCGCCGCTCACTCCCGGGAGTGAAGGAGACCCGGCCCGCTGAACCCCTCTCCCGGAATTCCCGTCTAGTGCTGCGACCGGGAAGGTTTGCCGGGTGGCTCGCGGCGTCCGGTGCGGTGCATCGCAAGGCGGAGAATCGCCCTCGTACTGGATGTACTTGGGTGATGCGACAACGCGGCGAGGTGCCGTGCCGGGCGTCGCGAGCCGGTGAACCTTTCCGGTCGCAGCACTAGCCGGACGCACAGGGCATCGGCGCCCGACCAGCGCCGGCGCGGCACGCTCACGGGGGGACCGAGGACCAGGTGGACAACCGAACAGTGGCGCGGCGCACGCTTCTCGCGGGTGCCGCCGGTGTCACGGCGGCCGCGGCCTCCGTGACGCTCGCCGGATGCTCCGTACCCGTACCGCCGCCGGCCGCCCGGTCCGCCGATCCGGCGCCGGGCCGGCCCATCGCGGCGGGCGGCCGGGCACTGCTCCTGCAGGTCGCGGCGCACCCGGACGACGATCTGTACTTCATGAACCCGGACACCCAGCGGCTGCTGGACGCCGGGGTGCCGGTGGTCACGGTGTACGTCACGGCCGGCGAGCACAACGGCAAGAACGGGGTCGCGGGCATGCCGCCCGCCAAGCCCGACAAGGCCGCCTACTCCGCCGCCCGTCACCAGGGCCTCCGGCAGGCATATGCCGAAGCGCTCGGCCTCGACCGGTTCACCCCCTGGAAGCGGCGGACCGTCGGACTCGCCGCCGGGCGGCACGCGGAGGCCGACACCCTGGAGCACGCGGGCCGCCGGGTCGAGCTGGTCTTCCTCAACCTGCCCATGCACACCCCCCACCGCTCCATGGCCGTCCCGGCCCTGTGGGAGGACCGCGCGCTCGAACTGACCACCCACCTGTCCGCCGGCTCCCCCGTCACCCGCTCCGACACCTACGACCACGACCGCCTGGTCGAGGTGCTCGCCGGGCTGTTCGCCACGTACCGGCCGACCGTCGTGCACACCCTCGACCCGGACCCCGACATCCAGCACGGCAGCCTCGCCTCCGCGCAGCGCGACAGCGAGCAGCCCGGCTACTCCGACCACGGCGACCACACCGCCGTCGCCTGCTTCGCCTGGGCGGCGCTGCTGCGCTGGGTGGCCGACGCGACCGCCGGGGGCGGGCCGGTGCCCGCGTTCACGACGACGGCGTTCCGCGGCTACTACAACCGGCACTGGCCCAAGAACCTCCCGCCGCGCGTCCTCGCCGAGAAGGCCGCCCACCTGGTGCCGTACGGCGGCGACCCGGCCTGGGACTGCGGTGATCCGTCCGGCTGCGGCGACTACGGGCAGGGCGGGAACCGGCCGCTGTCCAACCGCAAGGGCTGGGTGCGCGCCACCCACCACCGCTGGCCCGGCGCCCGCCCGGTGCTCGCCGCCGAGCGGGACGGGCGGCTCACCGCGTACGGGGTGCTCGGGCTGCGGGTGGCCCGCTGGCGCGAGACGGCGCCGGCGTCCGGGGTGTGGGGCGAGCCCGAGGACCTGGGCGGCGGGCCGCTGGTGCCCGCGCTCGGCTCGGCGACGACGGCCGACGGGCGGCTGCTGCTCTTCGGGGTGCGGATCGCGGCGCTCACCGGGCGCGGCGGGCCGGACCGGCGCGAGGTGATGCTGCTCGAACAGCGGTCCCCCGGCGGCCCGTTCGACGCGTGGCGGGGGCTCGGCAATCCGGAGCGCGGGGACGACCGGGGCCGCCGCATCGGCGCGCCGGTGGCGGTCGCCGCACCGGACGGGCGGGTGCGTCTGTTCGTACGGAACGCGGACAAGGGCGTCTCGGCCCGGATCCGGTCGGCCGAGGGCCGCTGGGGGCCGTGGCGGACGCTGCCCGAGGCCGGCGACGACATCCAGGACGGGCTGACGGCGCTGGTCGACGGCGCGGGCCGGACGCATCTGCTGGCGGCGGGCCGGACGGCGGTACGGCACTGGGTGGACGGCGCCCTCGCCGCGCCGCTGCCCCTGTCGGGTGATCCCGTCGCGGCGGTCCCGGGGCCCGGGCCGCGGGACGTGGCGGTCTACTACCGGGCGCCCGCCGAGGGCCGGCTGCGCGTGACGCCGGGGTCCGGGGCGGCGCCGGCCTTCGAGGGGTACGGCGGGCTCGCCGCGGCCCCCGGCCCGGTGCTGCTCGGCCTGGACCCGCGCGGCCGGGTCCAGCTGCGGCACGGGGACCGGCTGTCCGTCCGTACGCGCGGGGTGACGGCGGTCGGGGACCCGGTACTGCACCCGGGCGGGACCGCGGGCGGGGCGCTGGCGGTCGGCATGGGCGCGGACGCCCGGCCCTGGCTCTGGCGCCCCTGACCGGCCTCAACCCACGCGCACCTTCAGGCCCTTGACCGTACGTCAGAAACGGGGAAGGAACGCCTCGTACCGGCCGCCGGAGGACAGCGGACCCGCCGCGCCCGCGGCCCCGGCCCCTCCCCCGGCTCCGCCCCCGCTGCCGGTGCCCTCGTCGGCTGCGGCGTACGCGCGGATCGTGGCCAGCTGGCCGTAGAGGCCGTCGCCGGGGCAGGCGGTGGCGAAGCCGTCGCGGTGGCCGGAGATCGTGTCGAAGGAGTACGTGTCGCCCTCCACGTAGCCGCGCCCGCCCGCCGTCTGCGAGGCGCCGGCGGTCAGGGTGGTCCGGCCGCGCGGGTCGACCCCGTACTGGCCGAGCTTGTACGCGATGATCCGCGCGACCGACGCGAGGGCGGCGCGCGGCGCGCCCTCCCCCGTGTAGTCGCCGATCACGGCGACGCCGGTGGTCTGGGCGTTCCAGCCGTAGGTGTGGGCGCCGTGCACGGGCTGGTCGACGCCGCCCTTGCGGCCCTCGTAGATCGTGCCGCACTTGTCGACGAGGAAGTTGTAGCCGATGTCCCGCCAGCCCTCGACGCGCACGTGGTAGTCGAGGATGCCCTGGATGATCGTCGCGGACTGGGCGCAGTCGTACGGGCGGCTGTCGGTGTGGTGGACGAACGCGGCCTTGATCCGGCCGCCGGGCAGGTAGATCGCGGGCTCGGTGACCTCGGACTCGTCGGCGCCCCACTGGGCCCGGGTGACGACCCGGGGGCGGGCGGCGGTGGACCGCGGGCCGGGGTCGCCGGGCGGGTGGTCGGGGAGTCGTCGGCGGCGGGCCGGCCGCCCGGGTCGCCGTCCCGCCTGGCTCCGCCCTTCCCGCGCTTCCCGCTCCCGCTCTTACTGCTCTTACTGCCCTTACTGCCCTTACTGCTCTTACTGCTCTTACCGATCCCGCTCTTCCCGCTCCCGCCCTTCCCGCCACCGCGCCCTCGGCCGCCGTCGCGCTGGGCGTCGGGGATCCGCGGGTCGACCAGGTTCACCTTGAGGCCGGCGGGCAGCGGCTCCTTCCCGTGGGCGCCGGCCACCCGCGCCTCGACACCGTCGGAGGGGCCGACCCACAGCGGCTCGGTGGAGCCGGGGCCGCCCGGCCGCTCGCCGTCCAGGCCCGCGGGGTGCCGCTCCAGCTCGGTCCAGCCGGACCAGGCGCCGGTCACCAGGTCGCGGGTGCGGACCTCGATCGGGCCCGTGACCCGGGCCCGGGGGTCGGTCCAGGTGACGCCCAGGAGCTGGAACGGCCGGGTGCTCTGGCGGGCGAGGACCGCGTCGCCCCTCCCCCGCTCGGTCAGGCCGAGCGCGCGGATCCCGCCGGTGAGGTCGTGCCCGGGTTCGGCCCCGGGAGCGGTCCCGGGAGCGGCGGCGGCCTCGCCGGCCACTCCGTACGCGGCGGCCTGCGGGGTCAGGACCAGGGCGGCCGCGAGGGCGGCGCCCACCGCCGCACGCCGGACCCGGGCGTCCGTCCCCCGACGCGTCCGCACTCGCGCCGGCCTGCCTCGCGTCCCTCGCGTCCCTCGCGTACGACCCACCGCTGTCACCATGCCTCCACCGCTCGACCGGCCCACGCCTGATGTGCGCGCATGTTACGGGACGTCAGATAGCGGACGAACGGGACGCGAGACGACGCGGGCCCGCCGTCCCACGAAGGGAGGCGGGCCCGGGAGCCGTACGGACGCGGCCGGAACGCGCGAGGCGGCCGCTCAGCCGCGCGGGGCGGCGGAGAGGTTGCGGCGGGCCCGCCCGTGCAGGGCGATGCCGGCCGACACCGAGACGTTGAGCGACTCGGCGGCGGGGTTCATCGGGATGGACACCGACTCGGTGGCGACCCCGGCGAACTCGCCCGACGGGCCGGTCTTCTCGCTGCCGAACACGAGCACGAGCCGCTCGTCGATGCCGTCGAGCTCTCCGATGGACAGCTTGCCGTCCGCCTCGAAGACCACGGGCCGCATCCCGCCGTCACGGAAGAAGGCCAGCGCCTCGTCGCGCGTCGCGAGCACGATCGGCAGGGAGAACACGTAGCCGCGGCTGGCGCGGATGAGCCGGCGGTCCGCGATGGTGCCGAGGCCGCTGTCGACCAGGACGATGCCGGCGGCGCCGAGCGCGAACGCGGTCCGCACGATGGCGCCGATGTTGCCGACGATCTTCACGCCGTCGAGCAGGACGACATCGCCGGAAAGGCTCTCCAGGTCGGCGAAACGGCCGGCCGGCGGAACCTTCGCGATACCGAAGACCTTGGGCTTCTTCTCGGTCTTGAAAACCTGATTCGCGACCGCGGCGGAGAGCAGCCGCACCCGAATTCCGCGCTTTTCGCAGGCGGCGAGCAGATCACCCGGGAACGGCACGGTGTCGAGACCGTAGACCTCGGTGAACTCGACCCCGGCGCGGATGCTCTGCGTCAGGGGCTCGATGTCCTCGATCAGCACCGTTCGCACGACGGACCGGGAATGCTTGGTCACATCGACGATGCGCTGCACCGCGGGGTCGGAACGGTCGACAATAACGTCAAGATTGGCCACGACGCAGACGGTAGCACAGGCAATGTGACCGATTCGGACGCTTTCCGGAGGCCGGGACGGCACCTCGCCCCCGAATTGTTTTCCCGGGGAAACCCGCCATTTCCCATTCCCGCGCGCCCGGGAAATCCGCCCCGCCGGCCGCCGCCGGGTACGACAAAGGGCCCGTACGACCGGAGTCGTACGGGCCCTTCGCGTGATTCGAGCGCTCCTTCGGAGCGACCCGGTCAATCAGCCGTCAGGCAAGCGGACTTACTTGACGATCTTGACGACCTGGCCGGCGCCGACGGTCCGGCCACCCTCACGGATGGCGAACTTGAGGCCCTCCTCCATGGCGACCGGCTGGATCAGCTGGACGTTCATGGAGGTGTTGTCGCCCGGCATGACCATCTCGGTGCCCTCGGGGAGGGTCACGACGCCGGTCACGTCCGTGGTACGGAAGTAGAACTGCGGGCGGTAGTTGTTGAAGAACGGGGTGTGACGGCCACCCTCGTCCTTCGACAGGATGTAGGCCTGGGCCTCGAACTCGGTGTGCGGGGTGACCGAACCGGGCTTGATGATGACCTGGCCGCGCTCGACGTCCTCGCGCTTGATGCCACGGAGGAGCAGACCGACGTTCTCACCGGCCTGGCCCTCGTCGAGCAGCTTGCGGAACATCTCGATGCCGGTGACCGTGGTGGTGGTCTTCTCGGTCTTGATGCCGATGATGTCGACGGTCTCGTTGACCTTGAGGACACCACGCTCGATACGACCGGTGACGACGGTGCCACGACCGGTGATCGTGAAGACGTCCTCGATCGGCATCAGGAACGGCTTGTCGACGTCACGCTCGGGCTGCGGGATCGACTCGTCGACGGCCTTCATGAGGCCGAGGAGCTTCTCGCCCCACTCCTTGTCGCCCTCGAGGGCCTTGAGCGCGGAGACGCGGACGACCGGCAGGTCGTCGCCCGGGAACTCGTACTCGGTGAGGAGCTCACGGACCTCGAGCTCGACGAGCTCCAGGATCTCCTCGTCGTCCACCATGTCGGCCTTGTTCAGGGCGACGACGATGTACGGAACGCCGACCTGGCGGGCCAGGAGCACGTGCTCCTTGGTCTGCGGCATCGGGCCGTCGGTGGCGGCGACCACGAGGATGGCGCCGTCCATCTGGGCAGCACCGGTGATCATGTTCTTGATGTAGTCGGCGTGACCGGGGCAGTCGACGTGCGCGTAGTGACGCGACTCGGTCTGGTACTCGACGTGCGCGATCGAGATCGTGATACCGCGCTGGCGCTCCTCGGGAGCCTTGTCGATCTGGTCGAACGCCGAGGCCTCGTTCAGCTCCGGGTACGCGTCGTGCAGCACCTTGGTAATGGCGGCCGTGAGGGTCGTCTTACCGTGGTCGATGTGACCGATGGTGCCGATGTTGACGTGCGGCTTAGTCCGCTCGAACTTCGCCTTCGCCACTGGGGTCCTCCTGTGGAGTGGTTCTGAACGCCTTGCTTCATCGGCGCCAGGATGATCTTTGCTGGGGTGCCGCCCGCCGGGGATGTTCCCTTCCGGGTCCTTCCCCGGCGGTCGGTGTCAAGCCTAAAGCGTGGAAACGCGGAGCGTTACTCGCCCTTGGCCTTCGCGATGATCTCCTCGGCGACGTTCCGCGGAACCTCGGCGTAGGAGTCGAACTGCATCGAGTAGCTTGCGCGACCCGAGGTCTTGCTGCGGAGGTCTCCGACGTAGCCGAACATCTCCGACAGGGGCACGAGGCCCTTCACGATGCGGGCACCGTGACGCTCCTCCATGGCCTGGATCTGGCCACGGCGGGAGTTGATGTCGCCGACGACCTCGCCCATGTAGTCATCGGGCGTGGTGACCTCGACGGCCATCATCGGCTCGAGGAGCACGGGCGACGCCTTGCGCGCGGCCTCCTTGAAGGCCTGCGAACCGGCGATCTTGAAGGCGAGCTCGGAGGAGTCGACCTCGTGGTAGGCACCGTCGAGCAGGATGACACGGACACCGGTCATCTCGTAGCCCGCCAGGATGCCGAACTGCATGGCCTCCTGCGCGCCCGCGTCCACCGAGGGGATGTACTCCTTGGGGATGCGGCCACCGGTGACCTTGTTCACGAACTCGTACGAGGCCTCGCCGGCCTCGATCGGCTCGATCGCGATCTGCACCTTGGCGAACTGACCGGTACCACCGGTCTGCTTCTTGTGGGTGAAGTCCACGCGCTCGACGGCCTTGCGGATCGTCTCGCGGTACGCGACCTGCGGCTTGCCGACGTTCGCCTCGACCTTGAACTCGCGACGCATACGGTCGACGAGGATGTCGAGGTGAAGCTCGCCCATACCACCGATGATGGTCTGGCCGGTCTCCTCGTCCGAGTGAACCTGGAAGGAGGGGTCCTCCTCCGCGAGACGCTGGATGGCGACACCCAGCTTCTCCTGGTCACCCTTGGACTTGGGCTCGATCGCGACCTGGATGACCGGCGCCGGGAAGTCCATGGACTCCAGGATGACCGGCTTCTTGTCGTCGCACAGCGTCTCACCGGTGGTGGTCTGCTTCAGGCCCATGACGGCGACGATGTCGCCGGCGCCCACCGAGTCGATCTCCTCACGCTTGTTCGCGTGCATACGGTAGATCTTGCCGATGCGCTCCTTCTTGCCCTTCACGGAGTTCAGCACCGCGGTGCCGGCCTCCATGCGGCCCGAGTACACCCGGACGAAGGTGAGCTTGCCGAGGTGCGGGTCGCTCGCGATCTTGAACGCGAGGGCGGCCAGCGGCTCGTCCTCGGACGGCTTGCGCGTGACGACGACCTCGGCGTCCTTGACGTCGTGGCCCTCGATGGCCTCGACGTCGAGCGGCGAGGGGAGGAAGCGCACGACGGCGTCGAGCAGGGGCTGAACGCCCTTGTTCTTGAACGCGGTGCCACAGAACACCGGGGTGACCGTGGTCGACTCGGCGGAACCCGAGGCGATCGTGATGCGACGGACGGCCGCGTAGAGCTGCTCCTCGGTGGGCTCGGTGCCCTCGAGGAAGAGCTCCATGAGCTCGTCGTCGTTCTCGGCGACACCCTCGAGCAGCTTGCCGCGGTACTCCTCGGCGAGCTCCTGCATGTCGGCCGGGATGTCGACGATGTCGTACATCTCGCCCTTGCTCGCGTCGGCGGACCAGACGAGAGCCTTCATGCGGACGAGGTCGACGACGCCCTGGAAGTCGGCCTCGGCACCGATCGGGAGCTGCATGACGATCGGGGTCGCGCCGAGGCGCTCGTCGATCATGCCCACGCAGCGCAGGAAGTCGGCACCGGTGCGGTCGAGCTTGTTGACGAAGCAGATACGCGGAACGCCGTAGCGGTCCGCCTGACGCCAGACGGTCTCGGACTGGGGCTCGACGCCGGCCACGCCGTCGAACACGGTGACAGCACCGTCGAGCACGCGCAGCGAACGCTCCACCTCGACGGTGAAGTCGACGTGACCCGGCGTGTCGATGATGTTGATCGTGTGATCGACGTCCTCGAGCGGCCAGTGGCAGGTGGTGGCAGCAGACGTGATCGTGATGCCACGCTCCTGCTCCTGCTCCATCCAGTCCATCGTGGCGGCGCCGTCGTGGACCTCACCGATCTTGTACGAAACGCCGGTGTAGAACAGGATCCGCTCGGTGGTGGTCGTCTTGCCCGCGTCGATGTGGGCCATGATGCCGATGTTGCGCACCTTGGCCAGGTCAAGCGAAGTGGTAGCCATAAGGCTTCAGTCTTCTCTCGGTCTCGATGTGGGTTGCGACTACCAGCGGTAGTGCGCGAAGGCCTTGTTGGACTCGGCCATCTTGTGCGTGTCCTCGCGCTTCTTGACCGCAGCACCGAGGCCGTTCGAGGCGTCGAGGAGCTCGTTCATGAGGCGCTCGGTCATGGTCTTCTCGCGACGGGCGCGGGAGTAACCGACCAGCCAGCGCAGCGCGAGGGTGGAGGCACGACCCGGCTTGACCTCGATCGGCACCTGGTAGGTGGCGCCACCGACACGGCGGGACTTGACCTCGAGGGACGGCTTGACGTTCTCGAGAGCGCGCTTCAGCGTGATGACCGGGTCCTGGCCGGTCTTCTCACGAAGACCCTCCATGGCGCCGTACACGATGCGCTCGGCGGTGGAACGCTTGCCGTCCAGCAGGATCTTGTTGATCAGCGAGGTGACAAGAGGAGAGCTGTAGACCGGGTCGATGATGACCGGGCGCTTCGGGGCGGGGCCCTTACGAGGCATTCTTACTTCTCCTTCTTGGCGCCGTAACGGCTGCGAGCCTGCTTGCGGTTCTTGACACCCTGGGTGTCAAGCGAACCGCGGATGATCTTGTAACGAACACCCGGCAGGTCCTTCACACGGCCACCACGCACGAGCACGATGGAGTGCTCCTGCAGGTTGTGTCCCTCACCCGGGATGTAGGCCGTGACCTCGATACCGGAGGTCAGACGCACACGCGCGACCTTACGGAGGGCCGAGTTCGGCTTCTTCGGGGTGGTCGTGAACACACGCGTGCAGACGCCGCGGCGCTGAGGGGAACCCTCGAGTGCGGGCGTCTTGTTCTTCTCGACCTTGTCCTGCCGGCCCTTCCGGACCAGCTGCTGGATCGTAGGCACTACTTCTCCGGTTTCTGTGTGCCGTTCGTCAAACTAACCTGGAACGTCACCGACCCACGCGGTCGGGTGTGTCGAATCACGCGGACCCCCGCCGAGGGCGGAAAGGTGCGGATCACGGTGGCCGGTCTCGGAACCTTGTGTGCGGTTGAGGACACGCACACGGCTCCGGGCACACCCCAGGCACAAGGCATGAGCGTACCTACCGCATGGACTCCGGTCAAAACAAATGCCCACGCGGGCGGCCCCCCGCGCCACTGGCCGAAACGACGGCCCCGGACAGGCCCGGGGAGAGCCTTCCCGAGAGGGCCCGTACGGTCCTGGAGGGGTCCGTACGGGCCCCGGGGCGGGGCGAGGGCGGCGGATCCCCTGGGAGGCGCCACCGGAGCGGGAGGCTCCGGGGCGGCGATCCGGGTCCGGCGCGGTCCCGGCCGGGTCCCGTCGGGTGCCGCCGGGCACCTCCCGGCCTCGCGGATCGGTCCTGGGCCGCCTCGCGGATCGGTCCTGGGCCGCCTCGCGGATCGATCCTGGGCGGTGCGGGTCAGTCCTGGGCGGCGCGGCGGGCGTCGGCCCCGTCCACCTCCGGGTCGAGGAACTGGTTGACGACCTTGACGAAGACGCCCATCCGCTCGTCGGGAACGCCGAGCCAGCGCGCGAAGTCCTCCATGGTCGGCTGCCAGTCGCCCGGCGGCAGCAGATCCGCGGCGAGCGGCAGCTCCTCCGGGGTCACCCGCCCGGACCGGATGAGCATGTCGCGGACCGACACCCCGAGAAGCGGGGCGATCCTGCGCATGGTCTCCAGGTCGGGCATGCTCTGCCGCTGCAGCAGCCGGGTCACGGCGGCGCGGTGCACGCCGGCCTCGTCGG
This sequence comes from Streptomyces laurentii, assembly GCA_002355495.1. Classification (GTDB taxonomy): domain Bacteria; phylum Actinomycetota; class Actinomycetes; order Streptomycetales; family Streptomycetaceae; genus Streptomyces; species Streptomyces laurentii. The sequence goes on along the minus strand of AP017424.1, from coordinate 4,699,429 downwards.
CGATGCGCGACTTCCCGCCACCCCGGGGGCTGTCGATGTCGTAGCCGCGCGCTCGCATCAGACCCTCGACCCAGGCCGCGAACTCGTCGAGCCCTTGAGTGCTCATGTGTCCTGCTCCCTCACTCCCCCACCCTTCGGGCCCCTTACTTTAGCGTGCTTGCGCGCACAGAATTACGTGCTTTCGAGCACGCAATCGTGACGAACCAGTGAAGAAATCCGGAAGAGCGTCAGGTAGGGCACAAGCGGGGCGAGCCGGAGTGCGCCGAAGTTGGTTGCGCGCTCGCACGCAACGTGTCTAGTGTGCTCCGCGCCGCACTCGTCGGCCTCCCGCCTCCCGGCCCCCGGCCCCTGGCGGAGGCCCCGGACCGTGGAGAACCTCCTTGCAGCAGCCCGACACCTCCCCCTGGCAGGCCACCGCCGCGTGCGCCGGCCTCTCCCCGACCGTCGTCTTCTCCCGGCGCGGCACCGAGGCGGCCCCGGCCCTGCGGGCCTGCGCCGTCTGCCCCGTGAGCCGGGAGTGCGAGGCGACCGTCGCCCCCGCCGAGAGCTGGTTCGACGGCGTCTGCGCGGGCCGCCTGTGGCGCAACGGGCGGCCGGTGCGGCCCCGCCGCCGGCGCGGCGAGCCGGCCGAGACGCCCGCCGGCCCCGCCCCGAGCCCCCTCGCCACCGCGGGAGGCGGCCGTGGCTGAGCGACCCGAGACCACCGCGGGAGACGGCGTGGCCGAGCGACCCGAGACCACTGCTGGACGCGGCGTGGCTGAGCGACCCGAGACCGACGCGGCGCCGAGCGGACCGCCGGCCTCCGAGCGGGTGATGCGGGACCTCGCGCTGTGGGCCGCCTCCCTCGTACGCCAGTTCCCCGAGCTCGCCGAGGAGCTCGCGCCCGGCCGCCGCGGCCCCGCCCCGGCCGTGTCCACCGCCCCGCGCCCCGGACAGGACGAGCTGATCCGCGCCGAGCGGCGCGAGGCGCTGCTGCTGGAGCAGCGGCACGGCCTGGTCGTCCCCGGACACGGCGCCGCGCCCATCCGGCTGCACGTCTCCGACGCCATCCGCGACATCACCGACGGCGTGGTGGAGCTGGAGGAGGCGGTGTGCGCGCGGCTCGGACGGCCCAGGCCGCGCCGGGCGGCGGTCGTCGAACGGCTGCGCCGGATCGTCGGTCTGCGGGACGCGGTGGCCGCGCACCCCGTACTGGCCCGGCACGTACGGGACGAGATCCGCCGCATGGCCCGCCGGTGCGCCCGGACGCTGGGCGACGCGGAGACGATCGTGCGGGTGGCGGGGCGCTGCCCGTGGTGCGACTCGGTGTCGCTGCGGGCCTTCCCGGACCGGCGGGCGGTGCTGTGCGTGAACCCGGCCTGCCTGTGTACGGACGCGGCGTGCGGCTGCCAGGACGACCCGGTCTACCGGCACCTGTGGCCCGAGGAACGGTGGGCGGAGCTGGCGGACGCGTCGGGGGCCCGTACCGACGAGATCGAGGCGGCGATGGACGACACGAAGGAGACCTCATGCTGAGTCCGACCGCGCTTTCCCGGCCGGCCGCCGTGCCCGCCCTGATCCCGGGCCCGCTGGCCGCCGAGGAGGCGGGGGTCGCCCCGGCGACCATCCGGAAGTGGGTCCAGCTCGGCCACCTGCGGGCGGCGGGGAAGGCCGGCCGGGCGCAGCTGTTCCGCCTGGAGGACGTCTTCGCGGCGGAACGCGCGGTGCGCGGCCGGCCCGGTCCCCGTACCCGTACCGCCTGAGCTCGACGAACACACGTACGACGAAGCGCCCCACGTCTCGGACGAGAACGAGACGTGGGGCGCTTCGTCGTCATGCCGCGAGGAACGCGTGCAGCGACTCCGTGAGGTCGGCGACGAAACGATCCCGCACGGGCTCCGGCACCCGGTCCAGGGAGAGATACGGGTTGAGGTCCTCCAGCTCGACGAGGAGCAGCCCACCGTCCCGGGTCCGGCAGGCGTCGACGCGCTGGACGCCGTGGTCGAGGGTGTTCCAGTCGACGAAGCGGCGGGCGAAGCGCACGTCGTCCTCGGTGGCCTCGTACGGCTCCAGGACCCAGCGCTGCCCGGGGTCGGGGGCGTACAGCGCGTACTGGAAGCGGTCGTCCACGAAGTAGAAGGACACCTCGTGGACGAAGTCGACGCGGGGCTGGACGAGGAGCGCGCCGCCGCCCCCGCGGTCGGAGCCGTCGCGCGGGTCGGGTACGTCGAGCTCGTCGAGTCCGGCCAGTTCCCCGTACGGCAGGAAGCGCAGCCCGATGGAGTCGGCGCCGGCCTTGGGCTTGACCGCGTACGTCTCGGCGGCGGGCAGCCGGTCCAGGTGCGCGGAGCGGTCGACGGTGGGGATGACCGGGTAGCCGGCGGCGGTGAGGTCGAGCAGGTACTGCTTGCCGGCCATGTCGCCGCGCCCGTGCACGGGGTTGTAGACGCGGACGCCGCGCGCGGCCGCCTCGGCGCGGAAGGCGTCGTGGGCGTCCTGGTAGTGCAGGACGGGGCCGCTGTTGCGGACGATCACGGCGTCGAAGCCGTCCATGAGGGCGGCGGCGTCGCGCGGGTGGCACAGGGCGAGGTCGAAGTCGGCGCGGAGGCGGGCGGTGAGGCCGATGTCCTCGTCGCAGTAGCGCCGGCCGCGGGCCGGGTAGGCGAGGTCGGTGACGAACAGCAGGCGCGGGCGGCCGGCGCTACGGGCGGCGGAGACGGAGGGGGCGGTGGGGGCGGAGGCGGCGGGGGCGGGCGATATGGCGGGCACGGGCGGCTCCTGGGTCGGCGCGACGGATGACGGTCGCCGGGCGGGCGGCCCACTATCCGGCCTCTGAGCTGGGCTTTCAAGGCCCGGGCGGGGATCGCGGCGATCACTCGGGAGGCCACTTTCCCCAATTAGTTGCGTGCGCGCACGCTCCCTGTCACAGTTGGTGCAGCGGCGGAGCTGCGCCCGCAGGACGGGCGGCGGCTTCGCCGTTCGCCGTCCGGGCGCCGCTCCGCGCCCTCGCCCCTCCCCCGCGTCGAGCGCCCCGGGCGGCACCCCGTACCGCCCCTTCCCTCCCCCTCTCCGAGGAGCAGTCATGACCACTCCCCCGAGTGCGTTCCCGGACGTCGAGAAGCTGGTCGTCGACGTCCTCAAGGCCGACCCGGCGCTGGCCGGCGCCACGGTCGCCGTCCAGGCGCCCGCCGGTTTCGACGGCACGCAGAACGCCGTCCTGGTCAACCGCCGCGGCGGCGCCTGGATCGGCGACCTGCACCTGGACAAGCCGCTGATCGAGTTCGAGGTGTACGGCCCGACGAAGAGCGCGGCCCACGTCCTCGCCAACGCGGCCCGCAAGGCCCTGCTCGACAAGCTGGGCCAGCGGATCGGCGCCAATCTCGTCCAGGACGCGGAGGAGATGGACGGCCCGCGCTGGATGCCCGACTACCTCTACCGGGGCGCCCACCGCTACCTGTGCGTCATCCAGCTCGCTCTGACCGTCGCCCCGTAGCCCCAGAGCCCCGTAGCCCCGTGGATCGCGGAGCCGCGCAGCTTGTAGCTCGTGGCTCCGTAGCCGCCTCGCCGGCGCGGCCGCCGCCCGCGGCAGGCCGTACGGCGCGCACCACCCCACAGACCAGGCCTCGCCGGCCCCTCCGGCGGGGCCTTCGCCGTACCCGGAGCCGCCCTGGCATCCGGGGCGGCTCGCCCTCTCACCCAAGGAGAAACCCCACCATGGCAGGAAACAACGCCGCCGAGATCCGCGTCGCCGGAACCGGCAAGCTCTACGTGGCCAAGGTCGGCACCAAGGTCCCCGCCTTCGGCACCGGCATCCCCTCCGCCGACTGGACGGACTGGACCGACCTCGGCCTCACCACCGGCGACGGCGTCACCTTCTCCAAGAAGGACAAGCTGGAGGCCGTCGACTCCTGGCAGTCGGTCTCCCCGGTGCACTACGTCTACTCCGCCCGCGACCTCTCGCTGAAGTTCAGCATGCTCCAGTTCAACGAGGAGACGCTGCCGTTCTTCATGGGCGGCGGCGCGGTCGAGCAGTCGCCGACCGGGTCGACCGGCACGTACAAGTACGAGATCGCCGAGCGTCCGTACGTGGACGTCCGCGCCCTCGGCCTGGAGTTCACCGACCTCCCGGCCGGCAGCTCCACCCCGGTCACGTACCGCTTCATCATCCCGCGCGGCCAGGTGACCGCCTCCGACGACATCAAGCTGGCCCGCAAGGCGGCGTCCACCCTGGGCATCACCTTCAGCGCCATGTCGAACGGTGACGGCGCGCCGCTGGCCACCTTCCTCATGAAGGACGGCCAGTACGCCGCGAGCTGACCCCTTCCCGGGCGGGGGCGGGGCGGCGACCGTCGTGCCGCCCCCGCCCGGGGCCCGCACCACCCGTACCAGCGGCACCACCCGCACCAGTGGCACCACCCTCTCCTCTCTTCACGCACGCACCTCACGCACTCGGACACAGGAGTACGCACCCATGGCCCGTTTCGACGTCAACGCCGCTCGCGCCCAGCGCCAGGAGGCCTCCGGCCGCAACTGGAGCTTCGAACTGGACGGCGAGACCTACACCCTCCCCACCGAGCTCTCCCGCGCGACCGCGAAGGCGCTGCGCAAGCTCGACGACAACGACGTGGACGGGCTGCTCGAACTCCTGATGGGCGAGGCGCAGTTCGCCCGCTTCGAGCAGCACGACATCACCATGCAGGACGTCGCCGCCATCCTGGAGGCCTACGGCAAGGAGACCGGGCTCGGCCTGGGGGAAGACTGAGCCTCGTCGAGTTCGTCGACGAACACGCCGAGGCACTCGAGGCGGACCTGCTCCGTCACTACGGCACCGACCTGCTCGACTGGCACCGCGGCACGCTGTCCAGCCGGCGCCTGTCGGTGCTGATCAAGAACCTGCCGAACGACAGCGCCGTGCTGCGGGAGCTGCACGGCGAGTCGGCGGACTGGTCGGTCGGCGACCATCTGCTGGCGGCGGCGGTGGACCATCTGGCCGTCGCCAACTGGATGTTCGCCTGCGTCAACACCGGCGAGGACGACGACCCGCCGGAGCCGCCGCAGCCGGTGCCGCGTCCAGGGACGGGCTCCGGCTCGGACGGGGACACGGACCCGGACTCGGACGACGAGGACGGGACCCAGGCCGGGAGCGGTAACGAGAACAGCGTGACCGCCTCGTCGGCGACCACCGGCGGGGCGGTCACGCCCGTCGCCCTCGCCCGTTTCTTCGGCTGAACCGCACCCCCGGAGCCCGTTCCCGTCAGGGAGCGGGCTCCGGGGGCACTTCCTGCGCTCGCTCCTCCAGGGCCCTGGCCCGGTCGGAGAGCCGACGCCCCCGGCCGCCCGCGCGTCCGTCCGGTTCGCCGGCCTCGGCCTCGCGGCGGTCGGCGCCGGCCTGCCCGGGCACGCTGTCGAGCGGCGGCACGATCGGCCGCCCGCCCTTGCCGCGCATCACTTTCCGTACCGGCTGGGGAGGGGAGCGGCGGGCCCGGCTCTCCTGGACGGTGACCCGCGCCTCGGGCTCCGGCCCGGGGCCGGGGCCGGGGCCGGAACTGGCTTCTGGCTCGGCCTCCGGTACGGAGTCGCCCTCGGCGCGCCGTTCGAACATCTCGCGCTCCCGGCGGACCCGCTCCTCGGCGCGCAGGACGGCGGCGGGCGGTTCGAGCAGCCGGGCGAAGGGCAGGGTGATGACCCGGGCGCCGTCGGGGTTGTCGGCGTTATCGGCGTTGCCGGCACGCCGCTGCGGCTGCCGGATGCCCCGCGCGTCGGCCTGGCCCTGCGCGTACGCGTCGGCGACACGCTTCTCGTACTCGCGGCGGATCCGGGGCAGTTCGTCCGACACGGCCTCGGCCCAGCCGGCGGTGAAGGCGGAGGCCTCCCGCCGGTCGATCTCGCCGCGCGGCAGGACGACGAGGTCCTCAGGGGCGTACCCGGCGACATGGACGAGCTCGGCGACACGGGCGAAGAGATGAGGCAGGTCCGGATGGGCTTCGAGCCAGTCGATGACCTGTTCCCGCCGGCCGGCGCCCGGCTCCGATTCCATGCGTCCGCACTGCCTTCCAACCCCCTGGGGTCCCCACGCGCCCCTCGCGCCCCTCGCCCCCCGACTGTGTCAGGTCCAGGGAACGCGCCCTCCAGACTACCTGGGTCGAACACAGGCCGTGATCGAGGTTCAACCCCTCTGGAACGGCCCTCGTCAGACGCCCTGTCAGGCGTTTCATGCTCGACAAATCTCGAACCCTTACTCGACAATGCTTCGCACGCACGTTCGATTTTCGGAAGGCAGGGCACCATGACGTCTCAGACCGGGGGAAGTCGCTCGGGGAACACGCTCCACGACCGCGTCGACGCGTTGCTCCGCGGTCCCGGCCCCCTCGACAAGCGCGCGCTGCTCGCCACCCTCGACGCCGAGATCGAGGCTCGCGAGATCCACGCGTACACGGCCGGCTGGAACGACGCCCTGGCCGAGGCCCGCCGCAAGCGGGCCTGACCCACAATTCCGCGGGCGAGCCTGAGCGCCTCCTTCCGCCTGCCGCCGCCCCTCCGCACGGAACCGGCCCCTATGGTGGGACGACCGCGACTGGACACCCTGGCCGTCCCACCGCCCGAACGCCTCGCGGACCCCGACGCCGGCGACGCCGGGCGTCACCACTCCGGTCCGTTCGCGCGCGATCAGGAGATCCACGGTTCATCAGAACCGCGCCATTTCCCCGTGGTCGAGTTCACCGTCCCGGGCAGCACCACGATCACGGTCGAGGCCAGGACGGGAACCTCGGACTCGGCGGGCCTTCGCCCGGGGACAAGCATCGGCATCGTCTACGACCGCCGGAAACCGGAGGTCGTCGTCATCGACTCCCTCGATCCCGGGTTCACGTCGTTCGGCACCATCGCCGCCATCCTCGTCCGTGCGATCGCGGCGGCCTGCGCCGTCACCGAACTCGCGCTCGAAATCACCGCCTGAGGCGACCGGCTTCAGGCTCCACGCGACCGGCCCCGACAGCCGAACCGCTCTTCCTCAGTACGAGCCCCTGCCGAAGCTCTTCCGGCAGGGGCTTTCAGCGCTTGGCCGCACTCGGCCAGAAGCGGAGCGAACCCATGCACCCAGCAGAGCCGTCAGGAGGAGAGGCGACACTCAACTCCCTCTCCGCTCAGGTCAGCCAGACCAACAGCACCGTCAACGAGATCAAGAGCAAGCTCGAAGGCGACATCTCCTCGAAGATCGCCGACATCCACAAGGAGGCCACCAAGGCCCCCGTCACGGAGTGGCTGGAGGCCGCCGGACTGGGCGGCGTCGCGGCCGGCGTCGAGAAGATCAAGGAGGGCGAGGGCTTCAAGGTCTTCGCCCCGTACTTCGCCTCGGCCCTCTCGGGCCTTCTGATCCCCGCCATCGGCCTCCTGATGCTGGCCAACTTCAGGAACTTCCAGCGGTTGCTCCAGGGCGGGATCCTGAACGGCGTCTCCAGGATCACCGGCGGCCGTTTCGCCCGTAACCAGATCCTGGCGATGAACGACAACGGGACCTTCCCCCGCCTCCAGGACCGTGACCAGGTCCGAACCCGCGAGGAATCCGCCGGCGGCCTGGGCTCCCTGGCCAACCCGCCGGCCGCGTCGACGCTCCAGCCGCTGCGCGACGCCCTCGCCGACCTCAACCCGAAGATCGGGGAGTTCAACCGCGAGGTCCGGGAACTGCCGAACGCGCGAAGCCTCGCCAAGACGGCAGACAGCATCGAGAGGATCAAGGCCGCCGTCACCGGCGTCGACGCCTCCAAGATCACCCAGACCGCGAGTGCGCTGAATCAGTTCGATCCGGGCAAGATCCCGGACCCTCGCAAGCTCGACAAGGTCAACAAGGCCATGAACCAGGCCGACCCCAACAAGATGCAGCAGGTGGCGAAGGCCGGAGGCAAGCTCGTCGGGGCTCAGCGGCACCTCGACCCCGAGCGCTGGCGGCAACTCCCCAAGGCCGCCACCCTCTCCTCCGCCGCCAAATCCGCCGAGCGGCTGGCCAAGGCGGGCGGTCAGGTCGCCCAGGCGTTCAACAGCCTCAAGAACGCGGCCCGCGACGCCGCCGCCGCGATCTGACCCATCCCACCCCCGGAAGGAGGTAACCCATGTCTCTCACCAGTTCCGTGAAGAAGGCGTCCGACACCCTGCGCAATCTCAAGACCCAGGCGTCCGGCGCCGCCGCCGACGTCAGGAAGGTCGGGGACGCCGGGAACTCGGCGTCCGGTCAGCTGAAGAACCTCAAGAGCAACGCGCAGACCTCCAGCACCCAGCTCAAGAGCCTGAAGACCGCCTCGGACAACGCCGAGAAGGCGATGACCAAGGCCGGCAGGACCGGCGAGTCGGCCGGCACCAAGCTCGGGAAGTACGAGACGGGCGCGGGCAAGGCGTCCAAGGGCCAGGACAAGCTCAACAAGTCGATGAAGGGCAATCTGCTCGCCCGGCTGCTCGAACTGTTCATGCCGCTCATCGAGAAGGTCGTCGAGATGGCGACCCGGTCGAAGACGATGCAGAACGTCATCAAGAAGGCGTTCGACGCGATCAAGGTCGTGATCAGCGCCGTCATGAAGGCCATCGGGCCGATCATGAAGAAGGCCGGCGACCTGATCAAGACCGTCTGGAACGGCATCAAGTCGGCCGTCTCCACCGTGGTCAAGGCGGTCGCGACCGTCATCAAGACCTACGTGAACATCTGGAAGACCGTCATCACCACGGTCATGAAGGCGATCAAGACGGTCATCAGCACCGTCTGGAACGGCATCAAGTCCGTGATCACCCCGGTGATCAACTGGGTCAAGAGCGCCATCCCGAGCGCCTTCCAGGCCGTCAAGGACAAGATGTCCTCCATCTGGAACGGCCTGAAGGACATCGCGTCCCGGGCGTTCAACGGCATCAAGAGCGGCGTCTCCGGCCCGATCAACGCCGTCATCGGCCTGATCAACCGGATGATCGGCGCCCTGAACCGGGTCAAGGTCAGCGTCCCCGGCTGGGTGCCGCTCGTCGGCGGCAAGACCTTCGGCGTCAGCATCCCGACCATCCCGATGCTCGCCACCGGTGGTGTCGTCATGCCCCGCAACGGCGGTGTCCCGGCGATCCTCGCCGAGGCCGGCGAGGCCGAGGCCGTGCTCCCGCTCTCCAAGCTGGACCGGCTGCTCGCCGTCACCGCCCGCCGCGCCCGGATGCAGGCGCAGATGCAGGCGGGCCAGGGCATGGGCGCCGGGCTGCACATCGAGCACTACCACGCGTCCAAGGGCAGCGACCCGCAGTCCACCGCCGACGCGCTGATGTACCTGGCGAAGGCACGCGGATGAGTGCCGCCGCCGCTTTCCGCAACCCGTTCCAGGGTGTCGAACCGGTCCTGTCGACGCTGCGGCGCGGTCTCGGGGACGCGAGCGGCGCGCTGACGCGGATCAAGGACGACGCACGGCGGGCTTCCGGCGGTATGGACAAGCTCGTCGACGGACTGCGTACGGCCGCCTCGTCCGTACGGGCCGTCGGCCGTGACGCGTCCGGCGCCGCCGGCCCCGTCCGCCGGATTCAGCGGTCCAAGGCGGCGAACGGGTTCCGGAAGCTCGGGACCGTGGCGGGCAAGGCGGGCGTCGTGGCCGGGCTGCTCGCCGGGCCGGCCCTCGGCATGCTGCTGGACCTGCTGCTCCCGCTGCTGCCTTTCGCGGACACCATCACCAAGCTCATGAGCACGTACGGCACGGTGATGGAGGTCGCGTCGGTCGCCATGACCGGCGTCAACCTGGCGATGAAGAGCAGCCCGCTCGGCTTCCTCGCCGGCATCCTGGTCCCGGTCGCCGCCTGGCTCATCGAGTACGCCGTGAACACCGAGACCGGTCAGCGCGTCATCAGGCAGGTCTTCCAGCAGGCCCTCAAGGGCTTCCAGTCCGTCTGGAAGTTCCTCCAGCCGGTGATCAAGCTGCTCGGCACCGTCATCGGGACGTACTTCAAGGGCTACCTCACCGTGGTCACGACCGTCCTGAAGGTCCTCGTCACCGCGATCGACGGCCTCACCCACGCCCGCTCCACCGTCACCTCCGCCGTCAACGCCCTGCGCGGCATCGCGTCGCGCACCATCGGCGGCATCAAGAGCGTGATCCATCCCCTCCTCTCCCTCTTCACGGACAAGATCCCCGGCTTCTTCCGGCACGCCAAGGACGCCGCGGGCAAGGCCCTGAACGGCATGGGCGAGCTGGTCAAGGGCGGGCTGAGCGCGGTGCTCGGGGTGGTGAAGGGGCCGATCAGCGGGCTGGTCGCGTTCGCCAACTGGATCATCGACGGGCTCAACAAGCTCAGCTTCAACCTTCTCGGCAAGCACTTCGGCGTCGACATCCCCAAGCTGCCGATGCTCGCCGACGGCGGTGTCGTCTTCCCCGGCGCCGCCGACGCCCCGCGCATCGATCCGCTGGCCGTCCTGGAGAGCCGGCGCGTCCCGGCGATCACCGAGGCGCCCCGGCCGCCGCACCGGATCCGGGACTTCCACGAGGACCCGGGGGCCGGCCCCCGGTCGACCGCCGAGGACCTGCTGTTCCTCGCCGGCGCCCGCTGCTGACGCCCACCCGGCCGCCCGGCCGCCCGGCACCGCCAGCACCGCCGGCACCCACCGCCTACGCCCACCCGGCACCCCTGCCTCTCGCCCGGCACCCCCGCGCCCCCGCGTCCCGCCCCGCCCCGCCCCGCCCCGCGCCGCGCCGACCACCACCCACCCGCCCTCAGAAGTGAGGTGACGGCCCCATGGCCGAGAACACCCCCGGCTACGCCGGAAACAGTTACACCGCCGACCTCGCCCCCGGCTCGCTCATCACCCAGGACGGGCAGATGCAGTGGGCCGGCCTGCTCATCGGCCCCGGCACCCCCTTCGCCGTGGACCGCTCGGGTCTGTCCGGCTGGGAGGACCTGCCCGAGTACGACTCCTCCGACGCCGACCGGCCCACCTCGCACGGCGCCTGGCCTGGCTCGCGCTACGCCAAGCCGCGCAAGGTCGGCGGCACGATCGTCCTGATGCCCGAGTTCGACGGCGTCCCCGAGGCCCTGCGCGCGCTGCGCCAGTCGCTCGCCCTCCTGGACGAGGAGCGCTGGCTGACCGTACGGCTGCACGGCGAGCTGCTCGCCGTACGCGCCCGGATCGCCCAGCGCGTGGTGCCGGCCGACCAGGGCTTCGCCACCCAGGGCAGCTCGCGTATGTCGATCCAGTGGCTGGCCTCCGACCCGCGCCGCTACGTCGTCTACGAGCAGTCCGCGTCCACCACCGCCCCGCAGCCGGAGACCGGCCTGAACTGGCCGCTGGCCTGGCCGCTGGACTGGGGCCGGGCCCAGTCCACCGGCGACGCCGTCGCCGAGAACACCGGTTCCGCGGCCACCCACCCGGTGATCGTCTTCCGCGGCCCGTGCTCCATGCCGACGGTCACCGAGCGGGTCAGCAAGCGCCGGCTGCGGTACGCGATCGACCTGGCCGCCGGCGACGAGCTGGTCGTCGACACCGCCGCGGGCACGGTCACCCTCAACAACACCGCGTCCCGCCGCCACACCGCGATGGCGGACTCCAGCCCGGAGGAGCTGTTCCTGCTCGAACCGGGCCGTACGGAGCTGGCGTTCCGGCCCGACAGTGCCACCCCCGACGCGCTGATGACGGTGCGCTGGCGCAGCGCCGAGTGGTGACCGGGGCACCCGGTGCGCCGAAGTCCCCTTCCCCATCCGACCGTTGAGGTGACCACATGACCGTACGGGCCGCCTGGCTCCAGTCCTCCGGCCAGACCCGCGAGGACACCCGGATCGCGCTGTCCGCGCTGCTCACCCCCAACGGGCAGAGCGCCTCCGAGACCCCACTGCGGTCCCGCCCCGGCATCGTGCCGGGCGGGCTCGCGCTGACCGGCTCCGGCGCGATGAGCTGTGTGATCGGCACCGGCCGGGCCGTCGTCCAGGGCAACGACACCGCCCAGGGCGCGTACATGCTCGCGGTGACCGCCCCCGAGACGCTCACGCTCGCGGACGGCGACCCGCAGTACGGCCGGATCGACCTGGTCGAGCTGGCCGTCCTCGACGACACGTACGACAAGAGCGGCCGGACCGAGGCGGTGATCCGGCTGGTCAAGGGCCTGCCCTCGGCCACCCCGGCGGCGCCGGTGTCCGGCCCCGGCAGCGCCTTCCCGCTGTACACGATCGCGGTGCCCGCGGGCACCTCGGCCGGTACCGGGGGCATCGCCTGGCAGACCGCCGTCACGACGATGCACTACCCGATGACGGCGCTCGGCGGGATCATGCCGACCAGCGGTTTCAAGGGCGCGTACGTCGGCCAGTACCGCGACGTCTCCGGTCTGCTGCAGCGCTGGGACGGCTCGACCTGGATCTCGTACCCGAAGCCGATCGGCGGCATCGCCCCGCACGGGGCCGCGACGACCGGCTCGTACACCGGCCAGTACCGCGACAACGCCGGCATCCTCCAGCGCTGGGACGGCGCGGCCTGGCAGTACGCCGAGGGCAAGGCCACGATCCTGTTCAGCGCCTCGCAGACCACGATGCAGAGCGTGCCGGCGAGCACCTGGACGCCGATCACCCTCAACTACGTCGACATCGACGACTTCACCGGCTGGAACGGCACCGACAGCTTCGTCGTCCCGCGCACCGGCTGGTGGCGGGTGACCGGCCGGGTCACCTGGAACGGCGACGCGACGACCGGCGTACGCGGCGCCCGGATCGTCGTCGGCGGTGTCGGCGTGCCCCGGCTGACCTGGATCGGTCCGGCGTCGACCGGCGCCGTCACCGTGGGCGGCGAGGGCCTGCTCAAGCTCACCGCGGGCAACGTGGTGCAGCTCTCCGGCTACCACAACCACACCGCGGCGGTCCGCACGCTCGGCGGCTCCGGCTACTACAGCAACCTGTCCGCGCAGTGGATCAGGTCCTGAGCCGCCCCCTCGCCCCGCCTCACGCCCCTCACCCCGCCTCGCCCCGCAGCCACCCCCTCCCCTCCCTCCTCACCTGGAGAACTCCATGAATCTGCGCAGCAGTTGGGTCGCCGAGAAAGGCCAGACCCGCGAGGACACCCGGCTCACCCAGACGCCGACGACCATGATCAACCCGGTCCAGGTCCGCTCCGGGATCATCCCCGGCTCGTACGACGGCCAGTACCGGCTGGCCGGCTTCTGGATGACCGGCGCCTCCGCCATGACGGCGACCGTCTCCGAGGGCCGCGCCGTCATCCAGGGCGACATCTCCCAGGGCGTCTACCCGGTCACCCTGCCCGCCTCCGAGCAGGTCACCTTCTCCACCGGCGACGCCCAGTACGGCCGCGTCGACCTGGTCACCCTGCGGATCTACGACCACCTCTACGACGGCAGCAACCTCAACGAGGCGCGGATCGAGGTCATCCAGGGCCTGCCGGCCCCGACCCCGAAGGCCGCGGCCGTCCCGCCGCGCTGCCTGCCGCTGTACGAGGTGCTGGTCCCGGCCGCCGCGAGCGCGGGCAACGGCGGCATCCCCTGGAACACGTCCCTGAAGGACCTGCGCACGCCGGTCGTCGCGGTCGGCGGCATCCTGCCGGTCGAGAACGCGGTGCTGCCGGGCGCCCACCCGGGCCAGTACCAGGACACGGCGAACAACCAGTTCCAGCGCTGGGACGGCGGCAAGTGGGTCGCGTACCCGGAGGCGGTCGGCGGCGTGGTCCCGAGCTCGGCCTCGACCGCGCAGGGCAGTTACGTCGGCCAGTACCGGGACGGCACCAACGGCGAGCTGCAGCGCTGGAACGGCAGCGCGTGGGCGGCGGCGTTCCGCGGGCCGTACTACAACGACTTCAGCGACGCGGGCAACACCAAGTCGACCGCGTACACCCCGACGCTGCTCGGCACGACCAGGACCCCGTTCACGGTGACCTTCACCGCCCCGGCGTCGAAGGCCGTGGTCGTGAACTTCGGTACCCGGATGCGTTCGAACAAGGACACGTACGCGTACATGGCGCTCCAGCTCACCCAGGGCGCGACGGTCGTCCAGGACCCGAACGACGACTACGCGGCGGTCGCCGCCGCCGACAACTTCGTCTCGGTGGCGACCCACCGTCGCCTGTCGGGGCTGACGCCGGGCGCCACCTACACGCTGACCGCCTGCTTCCGGGTCTACACCGCCACCGTCAGCGCCGAGTTCGACAACGTCTTCATCCGCGTCGACGCCCAGTACTGACCCGGCCTCAAGCCCACCGGCCACCGGCCACCCGCCATCGGCCCCCGGCCCCGGCCCCCGGCCCCGGCCCGACCGGACGGTCCCGACCCCCGGCCTCACGCCCCGGTTCCCGACCGTCCGGTCCCCGCCGCCCCCGCCACGCCCCGCCAGTGCCCGGCCCTCGTCCTCTCCCCCGGCCGACCGCCCTTCCCAGGAGACTCCAGGAGATCCCCATGCCCGTACGCTCCGGCTGGCTGCTGCCCACCGGTCAGACCCGACAGCACACCCGTATCACCGACATCGGCGCCACCACCCCCGTCAACCCGCTGGGCGTCCGGTCCGGCATCCTGCCCGGCTCGTACGACGGGAAGTACCGGGTCAGCGGCCTGTCGGTGGCCGCCGCCGGCCCGATGACGGCCATCGTCTCCCACGGCAGGGCCGTCATCCAGGGCACCACCACCGAAGGCGCCTACCCGGTCGCCCTCGACGAGGACCTCACGCTCACCTTCGCCGACGGCGACGCGCTCAACGCGCGCGTCGACCTCGTCGTGCTCCGCGTCTACGACAACGACACCGACACGCCCGGCAGGTACGAGGCCGGCATCGAGATCGTCAAGGGCGCCCCGGCGGCCGCGCCGGTCGCCCCCGCCGCCCCGGCCCGCTCGCTGGCCCTGGTGGCGGTGAAGGTGAAGGCGGGAGCGTCGGCCGGCACCGGCGGCATCGACTGGACCGCCACGGGCACCCTCACCGACCTCCGTGCGACGACCGTCGCGTCCGGCGGCATCCTCCCCGTCTACAACAACGGCGGCGTGCCGGGCGCCTACCCGGGCCAGTACCAGGACAACGACAACGCCCACTCCCTCCAGCGCTGGGACGGCGCCGCCTGGATCCCGTACCCGAAGGAGATCGGCGGCATCGCGCCCAGCGGCACGGTCACCGCCGGCAGCTACCCGGGCCAGTACCGGGACTACAACGGCGGGCAGCTCCAGCGCTGGAACGGCACCGCCTGGGCGGCCTACCAGCCGCCGGTGGAGAACGAGACCACCACCAGCGGCGCGACCGCCCTCACCGGCTGGACGCTGAACTACTTCACCGCCCGGCGCACCAAGAGCGGTCTGTGCAGCATGAGCGTCAGCGTCACCCGCAACGGCGCCAAGATCCCCATCGACACCACCGGCCACCTCCCCGACGAGTCGCTGCTCACGCTGCCCGCGGGCTGGCGCCCGGCGATCGACATGGAGGCCGTCGCCTCCGACGGCTACGGATCGGGCGCGGCGCTCGTCCACACCAACGGCCAGATCGAACTGCGCACATGGAGCACGGGCGGCTCCTTGGAAGCCAACCGCAACATCCGTGTCTCCGCCACCTACGTCCTGTAAGGAGGCCCGCCATGGCACTCGACACGCCCTACCGGGCCATCTTCTGCGATCTGCTCACCGACCAGACGCTGGACATCCTGCCGCTGCGCGACGTCCAGTTCGACGACTTCATCGGCAAGTCCGGCTCGCTGTCCGGTACCGTCCCCATCCCCGACAAGGCCATCGCCGAGCGGGTCAAGAAGGTCCGCGAGGGCCGCACCGCCGTCTATCTGGAGCGCGGCGGCGACCTGTGGTGGGGCGGCATCGTCTGGACCACCACCCTGCAGTCCAGCGGCCGGGGCGTGCTGACCCTCGGCATCCAGGCGGCGACCTTCGACTCGTACGCGAGCCGCCGCCGGATCCGTACGGACATCACGTACACCACCCCGACCGACCAGCTGGAGATAGCCCGCCGGCTGTGGCGCGAGCTCGACTCCCAGAACCACCCGGGCGCCCCCGCCGGCGAGGAACCGCGCCGGCTCGGCATCGCCTTCGGCGACGAGACCTCCGGCGTACTGCGCACGGCGAGCTGGCGGCCCGGCGACGAGACCGTCTACCTGGAGGCACTGAACCAGCTCGCGGGCCTGGAGAACGGGTTCGAGCACCAGATCCTGGTCTACCGCGACCCGGTCAGCGGCGCCCGCGTCAAACAGTTGCGGCTCGGCTGGCCCCGGATCATCACCGGCGCCACCGACCTGCTCTTCGACCGGCCGGGCGTCATCCTGTCGTACTCCTTCCCGTACGACGCGACCCGCGGCGGCACCACCGCCGTGGCCCGCGGCGCGTCCGTGAACTCCAACGCGGCGGCCGAGTCCCGGCCGCTGTTCTCCAGCCAGCAGACCGCCACGGACCTGCTGGTGGACGGCTGGCCGCTGCTCGACCTGTCCTCGGACCACAACGAGATCACCGACCAGCTCACGCTCGACGCGCTGGCGGGCGCGGAGCTGAACCAGGCGCGCGGCGCCGTCGTGATCCCGGAGATCAGCATCCACCTCGGCGGGATCGTCCCGCCGCAGCTCCTGGGCCGCGTCGCGCGCATCCGCATCACCGACGAGTGGTACGCGCAGGGCCTGGACGCCCGCTACCGGATCGTCGGCGTCAAGGTCACCCCGCCGGAGCGCGGCCGGCCCGACACCGCCGACCTCTACCTCGAGGAGGCATGATGCCCCAGCTGCCCGAGGACATCATCGACCGGCTCAACCAGATGGAGAGCCGGCTCAAGGCCCTGTCCACGGCCGTCAACACCCGCCCGGCGCTCAACCAGGTGGCGAGCGGCCAGTTCACGGTCCTGCGCACCAACACCGACCAGAGCACCTCGCCCGTCCTGCTCATGGGCGGCAGCGACCCGAAGGTCACCCGGCCGGTCATCCGCATCTTCGACGGCTACAGCCACGAGATCTTCGCGGACGACATCCTGACCGGCGGCCTCGCCCGGCCCTGGCTGCAGATGCTGCCGCCGATGGACCAGAACCAGGTCCGCTGGCCGCAGACGACGAGCGGCACGTTCACGATGATCGCCCAGTCGTTCAACCCGATGTGGCAGCCGCGGATGCGGCTGACGATGTACACCCGGGCGTCCAGCGGCGCGACGGGCCAGGTGAAGGTCCTCGTCAACGGTACGCAGTTCGGCCCGACGGTCACCGCCGGCTCCACGTACGACTTCACGGGCGCGCTGCCCGGCGCCATCCAGACCAACTTCTCCAAGACCGTCACGGTCGAGATCCACGCCATGGCGACCGGCGGCACGGTCTACGCCCAGCCCGTGATGATGCACGGCATGCAGACCTGACCGCCGCCCGCCACCCGACCATCCGGAGGGACCTCCCATGAACACCGACCCCACCCAGCCCTGGGGCGTGGCGATCGACTACGCGGGACGCGGCCTCGTCACCGAGGGCGGCCACGTCCTGCGCATCCACCTCTACGACAACAGCATCGGCGGCCTGACCGGCCCGGACCCGATCACCGGCGAGTACCCGACGGTGTACGTGGCCGCGCAGCTCACCGAGTCCGGACCGGGCGACGTCGTGCTGCGCGGCGACGGCCTGAGCCTGGTGAACGGCGAGGGCGGCCGGCCGGTCGTGCCCGACCCGACGGCCGTGCCGCGGGCCGTCGAGGCGGCTCTCGCGGACTTCGAACGCCGCCGCGCCGCGTACGAGGCGCTCTGCGCCACCTGGACCCCGACCCCGCCGACCGAGCCGAGCGAGCCGGCCGAGCCCGCCGACCCGGCCGGCCCCGCCGCGTAACCCCACCCCCGTCACCCACCCCCGTCACCCGCCCGCGTCACCCGCCCCGTGCCCTCCACCCGGCCGGGGCTTTTCCATGCCCATATCCCGCCCGGAGGACCAGATGGCATCCCCCCTCTCCGCGGACCGGTTCGCCGCCGCGCTCCGCGCCGAAGGCGTCACCGTCGTCGAACACGACGGCTGGCGCACCCACAACCGCTCCGGCCACGGGGCCTGGGGCCCGGTGGCCGGTGTGATGATCCACCACACCGTGTCCACCGGCACCGATGGCACGGTCCGGATGTGCCACGACGGCTACGCCGGCCTGCCCGGCCCGCTGTGCCACGGCGTCATCGCCAAGGACGGCACCGTCCACCTGATCGCCAACGGCCGCGCCAACCACGCGGGCGGCGGCGACCCGTCCGTCCTCCAGGCCGTGATCACCGAGACGTACGGCGACCGGCCCCCGGCCCCACGCGCCCACGAGGGCAGCCCGGGGGCCGTCGACGGCAACGCCCGCTTCTACGGCTTCGAGTGCGTCAACCTCGGCGACGGCACCGACCCCTGGCCGGCCGCCCAGCTCGACGCCATCGAACGCGTCTCGGCGGCGCTGTGCCGGGCGCACGACTGGGGGGCCAAGTCCGTGATCGGCCACTCCGAGTGGTCGGACTGGAAGAACGACCCGCGCGGCTTCGGCATGCCGGGCCTGCGCGAGCGCGTCCAGAAACGCCTCGGCAAGGCCCCGGCGCCCAAGCCGGCCACCCCCGCCACTCCCCCGTCCCCGCGCCTCCAGCCGTTTCCCGGCGCCGCCTTCTTCACGGCGAAGCCGTCGTCCCCCCTCGTCACGGCGATGGGCCGCCGGCTGATGGCCGAGGGCTGCGGCCGCTACCGGGTCGGCCCGGGCCCGCGCTGGACCGAGGCCGACCGCCAGTCGTACGCGGCCTGGCAGCGCAAGCTCGGCTTCACCGGATCCGACGCCGACGGCTGGCCGGGCCGCGCCTCCTGGAACGCGCTGAAGGTCCCGTACTCCGCGTAACGCAAAAGGAGAACCACCCATGTCCGAAGCCGCGAAGCGCACGGCCCGCACCGTGCTGCAGACCGCCGTCGGCATCGCCGTCGTCCTGCCCGGCGCGGTCGACGCCGCCGGGCTGCCCGAGACCCTGCCGTGGGTCGCCGGCGCGCTCGCCGCCGCCGGCGCCCTCACCCGGGTGATGGCGCTGCCCGCCGTCCAGAGTCTGCTGCCGGGCTGGCTGCGCACCGCACCGGGGGCCGCCGATGACCGAGGCTGACCCGAACGACCCGGTCGCCGTCGCCGTGGAACTGGAACGCCTCCGCGGCACCCTCGAAGCCGGCTTCGCCCGCGTCGACGGCTCCCTGGCCCTGCTCGTCCAGCGCAGCGACCAGACCGACAAACAGCTGGCCGACCACGAGTCCCGCCTCGACGCCCTGGAACGCACCCGCTGGCCCCTCCCCTCGATCGCCGCCCTGACGGCGACGGCGGGCCTGGGCCTGGCGCTCTGGGAGATGACCGCCCGCTGAAAACGTCCGAACGGAAGGCCCCACCGACGGTCAGGGGCCGACAACGCCGACCCCCACCCACCTCCCTCCTCCCACCCCGCGGGCGGAAGCACGGCGGACGACGGACGGGAGCGGGGGACGGGGAGGGGGTCGACGTTCGAAACGTAGAGCGTGATTTGTGGCGCGGGACAAGAACCCGCATCCCTCACGGCACCAGCACCGCGCCGTAAATCATGCAGTGCAGAACGCGACCCCCTCCCCGGCCCCCGCGTACCCACCCACACACCTCAGCGAGCCCGCCGCCCCCACGACCGCACCCCCCATCCCCTGAACCCGCACCCCCCCAAACGCCGCGAGGCGGCACCCCCAAAGGGGCGCCGCCTCGCGGTGTCGCACTACTTACTGGTTGTACGGACCGTAGTCGTAGTCCTCCAGCGGAACGGCCTGGCCGGAGCCCGAGCCGAACGGCGAGTAGTCGATGTCGTCGTAGCCGACGGCCGAGTACATCGCGGCCTTGGCTTCCTCGGTCGGCTCGACCCGGATGTTGCGGTAGCGGGACAGACCCGTACCGGCCGGGATGAGCTTACCGATGATGACGTTCTCCTTGAGGCCGATCAGGGAGTCCGACTTGGCGTTGATCGCCGCGTCGGTCAGGACCCTGGTCGTCTCCTGGAAGGACGCCGCCGACAGCCACGACTCGGTGGCCAGCGACGCCTTGGTGATACCCATCAGCTGCGGACGGCCGGAGGCCGGGTGGCCGCCTTCCTGGACCACACGACGGTTCTCGGTCTCGAACTTCGAGCGCTCGACGAGCTCGCCCGGCAGGAGCTCCGCGTCGCCGGACTCGATGATCGTCACGCGGCGCAGCATCTGCCGGATGATGATCTCGATGTGCTTGTCGTGGATCGACACGCCCTGCGAGTTGTAGACCTTCTGGACTTCGCCGACCAGGTGGACCTGGACCGCGCGCTGGCCGAGGATGCGCAGCACGTCGTGCGGGTTGGTGGCACC
The DNA here is from genome assembly GCA_002355495.1 of Streptomyces laurentii. Classification (GTDB taxonomy): domain Bacteria; phylum Actinomycetota; class Actinomycetes; order Streptomycetales; family Streptomycetaceae; genus Streptomyces; species Streptomyces laurentii. The sequence goes on along the minus strand of AP017424.1, from coordinate 4,679,187 downwards.
CACGGTGAGCTTCTGGCCCACCTCGACGTGGTCGCCCTCGCCCACGAGCAGACGGGCACGCTTCGAGATCGGGAACGCCGTCTCGTCGGTGCCGTCGTCCGGGGTGACGACGATCTTCTTGGTCTTCTCGGTCTCCTCGATGCGGACGCGACCGGCCGCCTCGGAGATCGGGGCGACACCCTTGGGCTGCCGCGCCTCGAAGAGCTCGACGACACGGGGCAGACCCTGGGTGATGTCGTCACCGGCCACACCACCGGTGTGGAAGGTACGCATCGTCAGCTGGGTACCGGGCTCACCGATGGACTGGGCGGCGATGATGCCGACCGCCTCACCGATGTCGACCAGCTTGCCGGTGGCCAGCGAGCGGCCGTAGCACATGGCGCAGGTGCCGACGGCGGACTCACAGGTCAGGACCGAGCGGGTCTTGACCTCCTCGACGCCCGCGTTGACGAGCTGGTCGATGAGCACGTCACCGAGGTCGACGCCGGCCGGGGCCAGCACCTTGCCGTCGACGACGACGTCCTCGGCGAGGCAGCGCGCGTACACGCTGGTCTCGACGTCCTCGGTCTTGCGCAGCACGCCGGTCTCGTCCTTGCCGGCGATCTTCAGCTTGAGGCCGCGCTCGGTGCCGCAGTCCTCCTCGCGGATGATCACGTCCTGCGAGACGTCCACCAGACGACGGGTCAGGTAACCCGAGTCGGCGGTACGCAGGGCGGTGTCGGCGAGACCCTTACGGGCACCGTGCGTCGAGATGAAGTACTCGAGGACGGACAGACCCTCGCGGAAGGACGCCTTGATCGGACGCGGGATGGTCTCGTTCTTCGCGTTCGACACCAGACCACGCATACCCGCGATCTGCCGCATCTGCATCATGTTTCCTCGGGCACCCGAGTCGACCATCATGAAAATGGGGTTGGTCTTGGGGAAGTTCGCGTTCATCGCCTCGGCGACCTCGTTGGTCGCCTTGGTCCAGATCGCGATGAGCTCCTGCGTGCGCTCTTCCTTGGTGATCAGACCGCGCTCGTACTGCTTCTGGACCTTCTCGTCCTGCGCCTCGTAGCCCGCGACGATGGCCTTCTTGGCCTCGGGGACGACGACGTCGGAGATGGCCACGGTGACACCGGAGCGGGTACCCCAGTAGAAGCCGGCCGCCTTCAGGTTGTCGAGCGTCGCCGCCACGATGACCTTGGGGTAGCGCTCCGCGAGGTCGTTGACGATCTCGCCGAGCTGCTTCTTGCCGACCGAGTAGTCGACGAAGGGGTAGTCCTCGGGCAGCAGCTCGTTGAAGAGCGCACGGCCGAGCGTGGTCTTCAGACGGAAGCTGTCACCCTGCTGCCACTGCGGCTCGCCCTCCTCGGCGACCGGGGGAACCCAGCCGCGCGGCGGAACGGTGCCGATCGGGAAGCGGATGTCGACCGCGGACTGGAGCGCCAGCTCGCCGCCGTCGAAGGCCATGGTCGCCTCGGCCGTGGAGCCGAACGCGCGGCCCTCGCCCTTGGTGTCCCGCAGCTCGCCGTCGGTGGTGAGGAAGAACAGACCGAGGACCATGTCCTGGGTCGGCATCGTCACCGGGCGGCCGTCGGCCGGCTTGAGGATGTTGTTCGAGGACAGCATCAGGATGCGGGCCTCGGCCTGCGCCTCCGCGGAGAGCGGCAGGTGGACGGCCATCTGGTCACCGTCGAAGTCCGCGTTGAACGCGGTGCAGACGAGCGGGTGGATCTGGATGGCCTTGCCCTCGACCAGCTGGGGCTCGAAGGCCTGGATGCCGAGGCGGTGCAGCGTGGGCGCACGGTTCAGCAGAACCGGGTGCTCGGCGATGACCTCTTCGAGGACGTCGTACACGACCGTGCGGCCGCGCTCGACCATCCGCTTCGCCGACTTGATGTTCTGCGCGTGGTTCAGGTCGACCAGGCGCTTCATCACGAACGGCTTGAAGAGCTCGAGCGCCATGGCCTTCGGCAGACCGCACTGGTGCAGCTTGAGCTGCGGGCCGACGACGATGACGGAACGCGCGGAGTAGTCCACACGCTTGCCGAGCAGGTTCTGACGGAATCGACCCTGCTTGCCCTTCAGCATGTCGCTGAGGGACTTCAGCGGACGGTTGCCGGGGCCCGTGACCGGGCGACCGCGACGGCCGTTGTCGAAGAGGGCGTCGACCGCCTCCTGGAGCATCCGCTTCTCGTTGTTCACGATGATCTCGGGGGCACCGAGGTCGAGCAGACGCTTCAGACGGTTGTTGCGGTTGATGACACGGCGGTACAGGTCGTTGAGGTCGGAGGTCGCGAAGCGGCCACCGTCGAGCTGCACCATCGGACGCAGGTCCGGCGGGATGACCGGCACGCAGTCGAGAACCATGCCCTTGGGGCTGTTCGCGGTCTGCAGGAACGCGGAGACGACCTTGAGGCGCTTGAGCGCACGGGTCTTCTTCTGGCCCTTGCCGGTACGGATGATCTCGCGGAGCTTCTCCGCCTCTTCCTCCAGGTCGAAGGACTCGAGGCGCTTCTGCAGCGCCGCGGCGCCCATCGAACCGTCGAAGTACGTGCCGAAGCGGTCACGCAGCTCGCGGTAGAGCAGCTCGTCGCCCTCGAGGTCCTGGACCTTGAGGTTCTTGAAGCGGGCCCAGACCTCGTCGAGGCGGTCGATCTCGCGCTGCGCGCGGTCGCGCAGCTGCTTCATCTCACGCTCGGCGCCCTCGCGCACCTTGCGGCGCACGTCGGCCTTGGCACCCTCGGCCTCGAGCTCGGCCAGGTCGCCCTCGAGCTTCTTGGCGCGGGCCTCCAGGTCGGAGTCGCGACGGTTCTCGATCTGCTGACGCTCGACGGAGACGTGCGCCTCCAGCGAGGGCAGGTCGCGGGTGCGGCGCTCCTCGTCGACGAACGTGATCATGTACGCCGCGAAGTAGATGACCTTCTCGAGGTCCTTCGGGGCGAGGTCGAGCAGGTAGCCAAGGCGCGACGGGACGCCCTTGAAGTACCAGATGTGGGTGACGGGAGCGGCGAGCTCGATGTGGCCCATCCGCTCACGGCGCACCTTGGCGCGGGTGACCTCGACGCCACACCGCTCACAGATGATGCCCTTGAAGCGGACACGCTTGTACTTGCCGCAGTAGCACTCCCAGTCCCGGGTCGGACCGAAGATCTTCTCGCAGAAGAGTCCGTCCTTTTCGGGCTTCAGGGTGCGGTAGTTGATGGTCTCCGGCTTCTTGACCTCGCCGTGGCTCCACTGACGGATGTCGTCAGCGGTGGCCAGACCGATCCGGAGCTCGTCGAAGAAGTTGACGTCGAGCACTATGCGTCAATCCCTCTCAGGGTTGTAAGGCTGTGGGGTCTGATACGGGGGTCTTGGGGCCGGCGGGGGGACCATCGCTGATCCCCCCGCCGGACTCCCGTCAGACCTCTTCGACGCTGCTCGGCTCGCGCCGGGACAGGTCGATGCCGAGCTCCTCCGCTGCGCGGAAGACGTCCTCGTCGGTGTCGCGCATCTCGATGGACATGCCGTCCGAGGACAGCACCTCCACGTTGAGGCACAGGGACTGCATCTCCTTGATGAGCACCTTGAAGGACTCGGGGATGCCGGGCTCAGGGATGTTCTCGCCCTTGACGATGGCCTCGTAGACCTTCACGCGGCCGGTGACGTCGTCGGACTTGATCGTCAGCAGCTCCTGGAGGGCGTACGCGGCGCCGTAAGCCTCCAGCGCCCACACCTCCATCTCACCGAAGCGCTGACCACCGAACTGGGCCTTACCACCCAGCGGCTGCTGGGTGATCATCGAGTACGGGCCGGTCGACCGGGCGTGCAGCTTGTCGTCGACCAGGTGGTGGAGCTTGAGGATGTACATGTAGCCGACCGAGACCGGCTCCGGGAACGGCTCGCCGGAGCGGCCGTCGAACAGGCGCGCCTTACCGGTCGGCAGGACCATGCGGTCGCCGTCGCGGTTCGGGCGGGTGTTCTCGAGCAGACCCGCGAGCTCGTCCTGGCGGGCGCCGTCGAAGACCGGGGTCGCGACGTTCGTCCGCGGGGCGACGTCGTCGGCGCCGATCGCCTGGAGGCGCTTGGCCCACTCCTCGCCGAGGCCGGAGACGTCCCAGCCCTGGCTGGCGAGCCAGCCGAGGTGGATCTCCAGGACCTGTCCCGGGTTCATTCGGGACGGGACACCCAGCGGGTTGAGGATGATGTCGACCGGGGTGCCGTCCTCGAGGAAGGGCATGTCCTCGATCGGGTTGATCTTGGAGATGACACCCTTGTTGCCGTGACGGCCGGCGAGCTTGTCACCGTCGGTGATCTTGCGCTTCTGGGCGACGTAGACGCGGACCAGCTGGTTCACGCCCGGGGGAAGCTCGTCGCCCTCCTCGCGGTCGAAGACGCGGACACCGATGATCTTGCCGACCTCGCCGTGCGGGACCTTGAGCGAGGTGTCACGGACCTCACGGGCCTTCTCGCCGAAGATCGCGCGGAGCAGGCGCTCCTCCGGGGTCAGCTCGGTCTCGCCCTTCGGGGTGACCTTGCCGACCAGGATGTCGCCGGCGACGACCTCGGCACCGATGCGGATGATGCCGCGCTCGTCGAGGTCGGCGAGGACCTCCTCGGAGACGTTCGGGATGTCCCGGGTGATCTCCTCCGGGCCGAGCTTGGTGTCACGGGCGTCGACCTCGTGCTCCTCGATGTGGATCGAGGAGAGGACGTCGTCCTGCACGAGGCGCTGCGACAGGATGATCGCGTCCTCGTAGTTGTGACCCTCCCACGGCATGAACGCCACGAGCAGGTTCTTGCCCAGCGCCATCTCGCCGTTCTCGGTGGCGGGACCGTCGGCGAGGACCTGGCCCTCGATGATCCGGTCGCCCTCGTTGACGACGACCTTCTGGTTGACCGAGGTGCCCTGGTTCGAGCGGGAGAACTTGTGCAGGCGGTACGTGTTGTACGTGCCGTCGTCGTTGGCGACCGTGATGTAGTCCGCGGAGAGCTCCTGGACCACACCGGCCTTGTCGGCCTTGAGCACGTCGCCGGCGTCGGTGGCGCAGCGGTACTCCATGCCGGTGCCGACGAGCGGGGCCTCCGACTTGATGAGCGGAACGGCCTGACGCATCATGTTCGCGCCCATGAGGGCACGGTTGGCGTCGTCGTGCTCGAGGAACGGGATCATGGCGGTCGCGACCGACACCATCTGGCGCGGGGAGACGTCCATGTAGTCGACGTCGGCCGGCGGCACGTAGTCGACCTCGCCGCCGCGGCGGCGGACCAGGACGCGGGGCTCCGTGAACTGGAGCTCCTCGTTCAGGGTCGCGTTCGCCTGGGCGATGACGAAGCGGTCCTCTTCGTCGGCGGTGATGTAGTCGACCTCGTCGGTGACCTGGCCGTCGACGACCTTGCGGTACGGCGTCTCGATGAAGCCGAACGCGTTGACGCGGCCGTACGAGGCGAGCGAACCGATCAGACCGATGTTCGGGCCTTCGGGGGTCTCGATCGGGCACATGCGTCCGTAGTGGGACGGGTGCACGTCTCGGACCTCGAAGCCGGCCCGCTCACGGGACAGACCACCGGGACCCAGCGCCGAGAGACGACGCTTGTGCGTCAGACCCGACAGCGGGTTGTTCTGGTCCATGAACTGCGACAGCTGGCTGGTGCCGAAGAACTCCTTGATGGAGGCGACGACCGGCCGGATGTTGATCAGGGTCTGCGGCGTGATCGCCTCGACGTCCTGGGTGGTCATGCGCTCGCGCACGACGCGCTCCATACGAGCCAGACCCGTGCGGACCTGGTTCTGGATGAGCTCGCCGACGTTGCGCAGACGACGGTTGCCGAAGTGGTCGATGTCGTCGGTCTCGACGACGATCTCCCGGCCGGACTCGCCGATCGTCTCGGTCTCGCCCGCGTGGAGCTTGACCAGGTACTTGATCGTGGCGATGACGTCGTCGGTGGTCAGGACACCGGCGTCCAGCGGCTCGTCGGCCCCGAGCTTCTTGTTGACCTTGTAGCGGCCGACCTTCGCGAGGTCGTAGCGCTTCGGGTTGAAGTACAGGTTCTCGAGCAGCGTCTGGGCGGCCTCGCGCGTCGGCGGCTCGCCCGGACGGAGCTTGCGGTAGATGTCGAGCAGCGCGTCGTCCTGGCCCTGGGTGTGGTCCTTCTCCAGGGTGGCGCGCATGGACTCGTACTCGCCGAACTCCTGCAGGATCTGCTCGGTGGTCCAGCCGAGGGCCTTCAGGAGGACGGTGACGGACTGCTTGCGCTTGCGGTCGATACGGACACCGACCATGTCGCGCTTGTCGATCTCCATCTCCAGCCAGGCACCCCGGGACGGGATGATCTTGGCGGAGAAGATGTCCTTGTCGGACGTCTTGTCGATGGAGGAGTCGAAGTAGACGCCCGGGGAGCGGACGAGCTGCGACACGACGACACGCTCGGTGCCGTTGATGACGAAGGTGCCCTTGTTGGTCATGAGCGGGAAGTCGCCCATGAAGACCGTCTGGGACTTGATCTCGCCGGTCTCGTTGTTCGTGAACTCCGCGGTGACGAAGAGCGGGGCACCGTAGGTGAAGTCCCGGTCCTTGCACTCGTCGATCGAGTTCTTCGGCGGCTCGAAGCGGTGGTCGCGGAAGGTCAGCGACATCGACCCGGAGAAGTCCTCGATCGGGGAGATCTCCTCGAAGATCTCCTCCAGACCGGACTTCCTGGGGACGTCCTGTCCCGACTCGAGGGCGGCCTCGACACGAGCCTTCCAGGCGGCATTGCCGAGCAGCCAGTCGAAGCTCTCGGTCTGGAGCGCGAGGAGGTTCGGAACCTCGAGGGGCTCCTTGATCTTTGCAAAGGAGATGCGCAGCGGGGCGGTGCTGGCACCGTTGTTCATATTGGTCGAGGCGTTGCGCGAGGCGGCCAAGAGGGGGTCCTTCCGAGGGCTCGGACTCACTGCGCGCGTACCGGTCCCCCACGGAGCGACGCGGACGGAAAACCCTGGAATGGTCAAAAGGCCAGGTCAGGGGCTTTCGGCCCACGATGCTGTTGCGAGAGTATGCCCCTGGTGACGGGCAGGGGGCAGCTAACAGGCAGCGCAAAGGGTCAGTGTAGCCACTTGGCCCACTGATGTCCAGGGCGAGTTCTTCGCGACCCTCGTAGTTCTCAACTCCGCGCTACACCTCGCGCCGTACGGCGCACCTCGATACTGCCCAATCGGTCGTCGATCCATGCCTCGGAAACGGATCCTTGTGACGACGCGTCCTGAGAATTGCGCGCTCCGTGCGGTTCGTCAAGGCCCCCGCCTCTGCGCGGCGCACGGCGATGATCACCATACTCCGCTTCCGGAGACCCTCACGACCACCGCCGCGCGTCTCCGGGAACGCCGAAAGGCGACCACCCGTATGGATGATCGCCTTTCGTACCGCCGGCGTTACACGTCAGCGGTGAAGAGTCGCTTCAGCGACGAGAAGTCACTTGACCTCGACGGACGCGCCAGCGGCCTTGAGGGACTCGGCGGCCTTGTCAGCGGCCTCCTTGTTGACCTTCTCCAGGACCGGCTTCGGGGTGCCGTCGACCAGGTCCTTGGCCTCCTTCAGGCCGAGGGAGGTCAGCTCGCGGACGACCTTGATGACCTGGATCTTCTTGTCGCCGGCGCCGGTGAGGATGACGTCGAACTCGTCCTTCTCCTCGACGACCTCGGCGGCACCGCCGGCGACGCCGCCGGCCATCATGACCGGCGCGGCAGCGGCGGCGGTGACGTCGAACTTCTCCTCGAACGCCGAGACGAACTCGGCCAGCTCGATGAGGGTCATCTCCTCGAACTGCGCGAGCAGCTCGTCCTTGGTGAGCTTCGCCATGGTGGGCGATCCTTCCACTAATTCGGCAGGTGCCGGATGTACATGTAAGGCGGGCATGCGTGCGGCCCGCTGCGACCCGCTCCGCCTAGGCGGCGGTACGGATCATTACGCGAGCCGAATTACTCGGCACCGCCCTGCTCGGCCTGCTTGGCGCGCAGCGCGTCCACGGTGCGGACGAGCTTCGTCGGCAGCGCCTGGAAGAGCGAGGCAGCCTGAGACTGCTTGCCCTTGAAGGCACCGGCCAGCTTGCTGAGCAGAACCTCGCGGGACTCGAGGTCCGCAAGCTTCTTGACCTCGTCGGCGCTGAGCGCCTTGCCGTCAAGGACGCCGCCCTTGATGGTGAGGTTGGGGTTCTCCTTGGCGAAGTCACGCAGAGCCTTCGCCGACTCCACCGGGTCACCGGTGATGAAGGCGACCGCGGTCGGACCAGTGAACTGGTCGTCCAGCGCGGTGATCCCGGCCTGGTTGGCCGCAATCTTGGTCAGCGTGTTCTTCACCACGGCGTACTGGGCGTTCTCACCGAGCGAACGACGCAGCGTCTTGAGCTGCGCGACGGAGAGACCCCGGTACTCGGTCAGCACTGCGGCGTTCGAGCTGCGGAACTGGTCCTCCAGCTCGGCCACCGAGGCAGCCTTGTCGGGCCTTGCCATAAGCGTTGGCCTCCTTCCGGGTGATGGGACCGCGCGGAAGGGACTGGACAAAACAAAACGCCCCGGGCGCAGGCGCACGGGGCTCAGCTCGACCGAACCGACGAACGGTTGGGGAACTCATCCACAGTCACCTGCGCGGGTCGTTCGCATCACTCAGCGAATCCTTCGGCCTCCGCACCCTGACGGGCGCAGTGACGACCAGCGGTCTTTGGCTTCCTGGAAAGAGTACGCGACGGGGTCGGCCGGGGGCAAATCGGCCCCCGACCGCGGGTCGGCCCCCGGCTCAGCCCTGGGCGGCGTCCGCCCCGGCCTCGCCCTCCCCGGCGTTCTCCATGAGCTTCTTCATCATCTCCTGGAAGTCCAGGGTCTCCCCGGCCGGCGGCGGCGTGACCTCGGCCTTCGTGCCGTAGTCGGAGTAGAAGGCGGTGACCTTCAGGCTGCCCTGGGGCATCGCCATGCCGACGAGCATCTTGGCCGGGTAGCCGTCCTTGTCGACCCAGACCTCGGTGTCGTAGGACTTCAGTCCGGCCGTCTTCATCGTCTCGAGGAGGGCCTTGCGGTCCTTCTCCGGGACGACGTCGAGGTTCTTGTTGGCCTTCATCATCTCGTCGACGGTGACCGAGCCCTTGTAGTGCTCGGTGTCGGTGCCCTTGATCTTCTCCGGGCCGACGTGCTTGATGCCGCGCGCCTGGAGGAGCACCGCGAGCTGCTGCGCCGGGTCCTGGTTGGAGCCGCTCATGTTCGCGGTCATGGCCTTCAGGGACGCGTCGCCGGACTCCTTGGCCATGGCGGCGAAGTCCATCTTCATCCAGGTCTTGCCGCCGAACTGCTTGGCCATCTCGGCGCCGACCTCGGTGTACATGACGTTGTCCCGCATGATCATGCGGATCTTGCCCGGCATGCCGCCCTCGGCCGCGCCCGCGCCGGCCCCGGCGAGCATGCCGCCCTCCATCGTCACGTCCATGACGGTCGGGTCCCAGCCCTGCACGCCCGACATGGTCGTGGTGCCGTCGGCGGCGCCCGTGCCGGTCATCTCCATCGTCATGGTGAACTTGGCGGCCTTGGCCTCCGACGTCTTCTTGAAGGCCGCCGTGATGGCCTCGGTGACGTCGCCCGCGCCCTGCGCGGCGGCCTTGCCCGCCGTCTTCCCGGCGGACTTGGCGTCGCCGTCCTCGCAGCCGGCCACACCCGTGACGACGACGGCGGCCGTGAGCGCGACGCCCGCGCGCTTCCATGCGGAAACGGTCATGTATCCCACCCCTTGTGCGTGATCTCGAATGCCCCTTACAGCACCGTAGCCCACCGCACCGACAAAGGACGGGCAAAAAAACGCCCCCCGGACCTCGGAGAGGTCCAGGGGGCGTTCTCAGGACGCTGGAGCCGCGAGGGCTCCTGAGCCGGTGGCTCAGACCGCGGCCGGGTCCTCCTCGACGAGGAGGTTGCGGGTGCGGTTCGAGTCCAGCGGGATGCCGGGGCCCATCGTGGTGGCGAGGGCGGCCTTCTTGATGTAGCGGCCCTTGGCGGCGGACGGCTTCAGACGGAGGATCTCCTCCAGCGCCGCACCGTAGTTCTCCACCAGCTTGGTGTCGTCGAAGGACACCTTGCCGATGATGAAGTGCAGGTTCGAGTGCTTGTCGACGCGGAACTCGATCTTGCCGCCCTTGATGTCGTTGACAGCCTTGGCGACATCGGGGGTGACGGTGCCGGTCTTCGGGTTCGGCATGAGACCACGCGGGCCGAGGACACGGCCGAGGCGGCCGACCTTGCCCATGAGGTCCGGGGTGGCGACGACGGCGTCGAACTCGTTCAGGCGGTTGCCCTTGGAGATCTCGTCGATGAGCTCGTCGGAACCGACGATGTCGGCGCCCGCGGCGATCGCGGCCTCGGCACGGTCACCGGTCGCGAAGACCAGGACCCGGGCGGTCTTACCGGTGCCGTGCGGAAGGTTCACGGTGCCGCGGACCATCTGGTCGGCCTTGCGCGGGTCGACACCCAGGCGGAAGGCAACCTCGACGGTCGCGTCGAACTTGGTGCTGGCGGTCTCCTTGGCCAGACGCACGGCCTCGAGCGGGGCGTAGAGCTTCTCCCGGTCGATCTTCGCGTCGGCAGCGCGGAGAGACTTGCTGCGCTTCACTTCTGCTCCTGTGTGTTTCAGGTGTGGAGTCGTGGTGCGGGCCGGCGCTGGCCCTACCACTGGGGATCACAAGGGGTGATCAGCCCTCGATCGTCACGCCCATGGAACGGGCGGTGCCGGCGATGATCTTCGCGGCAGCGTCCAGGTCGTTGGCGTTGAGGTCGGGGAGCTTGGTCGTGGCGATCTCGCGGACCTGCGCCTCGGTGATCTTGGCGACCTTGGTCTTGTGCGGCTCGCCGGAGCCCTTCTCCACACCAGCGGCCTTGAGGATCATCTTGGCGGCCGGCGGAGTCTTGGTCACGAAGGTGAAGGAACGGTCCTCGTAGACCGTGATCTCCACCGGGATGACCCAGCCACGCTGCGACTCGGTCGCGGCGTTGTAGGCCTTGCAGAACTCCATGATGTTGACGCCGTGCTGACCCAGCGCGGGGCCGACCGGCGGAGCCGGGTTTGCGGCACCGGCGTTGATCTGGAGCTTGATAAGCCCCGTGATCTTCTTCTTCTTGGGAGGCATTGCTCTCTCCGGGTCCTAGTGAGAGTTTCCAGCCGATCCGTCCGGTCATCCGGACGGAGGCATACCGCACAACGATAACGGGTATAGCTGCGCGGCCAAAAACCGAGCAGGTCAGAGCGGCTGCGAGAGCCACTCTGACCTGTCCGGAAACCTGTGGGGTCAGTTCTTCTGGATCTGGTCGAAGCTGAGCTCGACCGGGGTCTCGCGACCGAAGATCTCGACGAGGCCCTTGACCTTCTTCGAGTCGGCGTTGATCTCGTTGATCGTGGCCTGGAGGGTGGCGAAGGGGCCGTCGGTGACGGTGACCGAGTCGCCGACCTCGAAGTCCAGGACCTCGACGGTGACCTTGCGGGCCGGAGCCGGCTTGCCCTCGGCCTCGGCGGCCTCGCGGGCGGCCTTCTCCTCGGCCTCGGGGGCGAGCATCTTGACGATCTCGTCCAGGGTCAGCGGGTACGGGTCGTAGGCGTTGCCGACGAAGCCGGTGACGCCCGGCGTGTTGCGGACGACGCCCCACGACTCGTTCGTCAGGTCCATACGGACGAGCACGTAGCCGGGCAGCTTGTTCTGCCGGACGTTCTTGCGCTCGCCGTTCTTGATCTGGACGATCTCCTCTTCGGGGACCTCGGCCTGGTAGATGAACTCCTCGACGTTCAGCGAGACGGCACGCTGCTCGAGGTTGGCCTTCACGCGCTTCTCGTAGCCCGCGTAGGTGTGGATCACGTACCACTCGCCGGGCAGGCCGCGCAGCTCGTCACGGAGGGCGGCGACGGGGTCGACCGGGGCGGCGGGCTCGGCCGCCTCCTCGGTCTCGTCCTCATCCTCGGTCTCGACGTCGGCCTCAGCCTCGGCCTCGTCGGACTCGTCCTCATCCTCGGCCGACTCGGCGTCCTCGTCGGACTCCGCGTGGACGGCGGCGTCCTCGGCGGCCTCGCCGGCCTCGGCGTCAGCAGCCTCGGCCTGGTCCTCGTCGGCCGCCTCGACGATGTCCAGCTCGTCCTCGACGGACTCGGACTCGAAGGCGTCGTTCAGGTTCGCGTCAGACACGGTGGCTGCTTCTTCCTGCGATACAGATGGGGTGGAACAAAAAGTCAGCCGAAGACGTACTTGACTGCTTCCTGGAATCCATAGTCAATCACGGTCACAAGGCCGATCATGATGACGACGAAGACAATCACCACGGTGGTGTACGTCGTCAGCTGGCCGCGCGTAGGCCAGACGACCTTGCGGAGTTCGGCGATGACCTGCCGGTAGAAGAGCGCGAGACGGCCCAGAGGGCCCTTCTTCCCGCGCTTGCCGCCCTTACGGGACTTCTTGCGAGTCTCCGGTGCGGCATCCTCGGCATCAGGCATGTCGATGGAGCCCACGGCGTCCGTCACGATCACTCACCTGATTCCGGGTAGGCCGTGCCGCGCCCGGAATGGAGCCGCACGGCGGTGCAATGAAGTACGTACATGCGCACACAGCCTGGCGGTGTGTGTAGCAGGGCCGGAGGGACTTGAACCCCCAACCGCCGGTTTTGGAGACCGGTGCTCTACCAATTGAGCTACGACCCTTTGTGGCTTCCCCAACCTACCCCATCGTGCGATGTGGTCGGTGCGGGCCAACGAGCAGTGAGTGTACGTGGTGAAGAGCCCCACGTCGAACAGGAAGCGCGCCGACCTGCCCGCACGCCCGCCGGAGCCGCCCCGCAAGGGCCGGAGGTACACCCCCGTACGGGCCGTATGTAACCCCCGTACGACCGGGAATGACCATTCCTGTCCACTGCCTGAAACCGTTGCGCCGGGCTTCGACGGCGTCTGCAACGATGGCCGTATGAGCGCTGCTACCTCTCCCACCGAGCGCCGGGTCTCCGCCCGCGTCGGTGCGATCTCCGAGTCCGCGACCCTCGCCGTCGACGCCAAGGCCAAGGCCCTCAAGGCCGCCGGGCGCCCGGTCATCGGTTTCGGCGCGGGTGAGCCCGACTTCCCGACGCCGGACTACATCGTCGCCGCCGCCGTCGAGGCCTGCCAGAACCCCAAGTACCACCGCTACACCCCGGCCGGCGGCCTGCCCGAGCTGAAGGCCGCCATCGCCGCCAAGACGCTGCGCGACTCCGGCTACGAGGTCGAGCCGTCCCAGGTCCTCGTGACCAACGGCGGCAAGCAGGCCATCTACGAGGCGTTCGCCGCGATCCTCGACCCGGGCGACGAGGTCATCGTCCCGGCCCCGTACTGGACCACGTACCCCGAGTCGATCCGGCTCGCGGGCGGTGTCCCGGTCGAGGTCGTCGCCGACGAGACCACCGGCTACCGGGTCTCGGTGGAGCAGCTGGAGGCGGCGCGCACGGAGCGGACCAAGGTCGTCCTCTTCGTCTCGCCCTCCAACCCGACCGGCGCCGTCTACAGCGAGGCCGACGCCGAGGCGATCGGCCGCTGGGCCGCCGAGCACGGCCTGTGGGTCCTCACGGACGAGATCTACGAGCACCTGGTCTACGGGGACGCGAAGTTCACCTCGCTGCCCGCGCTGGTGCCCGAGCTGCGCGACAAGTGCATCGTCGTCAACGGTGTCGCCAAGACGTACGCGATGACCGGCTGGCGGGTGGGCTGGCTGATCGGCCCGAAGGACGTCGTGAAGGCCGCGACCAACCTCCAGTCGCACGCCACCTCCAACGTCAGCAACGTGGCCCAGGTCGCCGCGCTGGCCGCCGTCTCCGGGAACCTGGACGCGGTCGCGAAGATGCGCGAGGCCTTCGACCGCCGCCGCCAGACCATCGTGCGGATGCTCAACGAGATCGAGGGCGTCTACTGCCCGACCCCCGAGGGCGCGTTCTACGCGTACCCGTCGGTCAAGGAGCTGCTCGGCAAGGAGATCCGCGGCAAGCGCCCGCAGACCTCGGTCGAGCTGGCCGCCCTGATCCTCGACGAGGCCGAGGTCGCGGTCGTCCCGGGCGAGGCCTTCGGCACCCCTGGCTACCTGCGGCTTTCGTACGCGCTTGGCGACGAGGACCTGGTGGAGGGCGTGTCCCGCGTCCAGAAGCTCCTCGCCGAGGCGCGCGACTGACTTTCCCAGCCTCCTCACGTGAGCAGGTTGGCTTCGGGCCCCTGGTTCTCCGGAACCAGGGGCCCGTTTTTACGTTCTAGCAAGGTCCCGATCGGGGAAACGGACTGTTCTCGTCCATCCGGCTGCGGCAATATCGGCCAATGGAACACCCACACCGCGATCTCAGCACCCTCCCCAAGGCCCATCTGCACCTGCACTTCACCGGGTCGATGCGCCCCTCCACGCTGCTCGAACTGGCCGACAAACACGGGGTCCACCTCCCCGAGGTGCTGCGCGGCGGGACTCCCCCGAACCTACGGGCCACGGACGAGCGCGGCTGGTTCCGCTTCCAGCGCCTGTACGACATCGCGCGCTCCTGCCTGCGCGAGCCCGAGGACATCCAGCGGCTGGTGCGCGAGGCCGCCCAGGAGGACGTCCGGGACGGGTCCGGCTGGCTGGAGATCCAGGTCGACCCCACCTCGTACGCGCCGCTGCTCGGCGGTCTGATCCCGGCCCTGGAGATCATCCTGGACGCGGTCGACGCGGCCGCGCGGGACACCGGGCTCGGCATGCGCGTGGTGATCGCGGCGAACCGGATGAAGCACCCGCTGGAGGCGCGCACCCTGGCCCGGCTGGCGGTGCGCTACGCCGACCGGGGTGTGATCGGCTTCGGCCTGTCCAACGACGAACGGCGCGGCATGGCCCGCGACTTCGACCGCGCCTTCGCCATCGCGCGCGAGGGCGGCCTGCTCGCGGCCCCGCACGGCGGCGAGCTGACCGGTCCCTCCTCCGTACGGGACTGCCTGGACGATCTGCGCGCGGCCCGGGTCGGGCACGGCGTGCGGGCCGCGGAGGACCCCCGGCTGCTGCGCCGGCTCGCGGAGCGGCAGGTGACCTGCGAGGTGTGCCCCGCGTCCAATGTCGCGCTCGGCGTGTACGACAAGCACGAGGACGTCCCGCTGCGCACCCTCTTCGAGGCCGGCGTTCCGATGGCGCTCGGCGCCGACGACCCGCTGCTGTTCGGCTCCCGGCTCGCGGCCCAGTACGGGATCGCCCGTAGGCACCACGAGTTCACGGACGCCGAACTGGCCGAGCTGGCCCGGCAGTCGGTGCGGGGCTCGGCGGCGCCGGAGGACGTCCGGAAGAAGCTGCTGTCGGGGATCGACGACTGGCTGGCGGCACCGGTCGCCGTCTGACGTGCGCGGAGGCGCGGACGCAGGCCACGCGCGCGTACGTCAGCCGTTGCCGCCGCTCCAGCCGATGCCGCGCGTCACGGTGCGGGCGAGGGAGCGGGCGAAGTCGTCGACCGGCTGGGGTGGCCTGCCGTCCGCCGTCATCTCGTAGGCGAACGCGCGGTGGACGCAGGCGCCGAGGAGGAGGGCGGCGGCGGCCTGGCAGTCGGCGTCGGCGGCGATCCGGCCGTGGGTCTGCTCGGCGCGGAGGTACTCCGTCAGGCCCTCGATCGGCCGGTGCGGGCCGGCGCCGAGTTCGCGCAGGCCCTCCTCGTGGCGGGCCTTGAGCCGGGGCTCGGCGTAGAGCGACGCGGCCATGGGGAAGGTCTGCTCGTAGAAGAGGGCGGCCCGGCGGGCGATCTCCGTCAGGTTCTCCTCGACACTGCGCCCCTGAGGGTCGACGGCGAGGGTGCCGAGGAGGTCGCCCAGTCGCGGCAGCCGTTCGTTGAGGACGGTGACGAACAGCTCTTCCTTCGACGGGAAGTACTTGTAGAGCGCCGCCTCCGAGCAGCCGGCCGCCTTGGCGATCTCCTTGGTGGTCGTCCGGGCCAGGCCGGCCGTGCCCATCAGGTCGTGGGCGGCGTCGATGATCCGGACCCGGGTCGGCTTCTGGTCCACGAGGACTCCCGAAAACGCTTGACGGTGAGTGAGTGCACACTCACCCTAGTGGTGAGTGAATACTTACTCATCCCCTGGGAGGGTGCGACATGAAGCTCACCGTCTTCGGCGCGACCGGTGGCATAGGCCGAGAGATCGTCCGCCAGGCCCTCGACGCGGGCCACGAGGTCACCGCCGTCGTCCGCGATCCTGCCCGGTTCACGGTCACCGGGCCGCGCCTCGACGTCCTCCGCTCCGATCTGTCCGATCCGGAGTCCTTGCGGGCCACCGTGGCCGGCCGGGACGCGGTCCTGTCCGGTCTGGGCGCCCGCGGCCGCGCGGACGCGGGCGTCACGACCCGGCTGACCCGCGCGGTCCTGCGCGCCATGGAGACCGCCGGGACCCGCCGCCTCCTCGTGGTCAGCGCCGCGCCCGTGGGCCCGGTGCCGGACGGCCAGGGCCTCCTGGACAAGGCGGTGCTGGCCGTCGTCGGCTCGCTGCTGAAGGACGTCTACGCCGACCTGCGCGAGATGGAGGCGGAACTGGCGGCGAGCGGCACCGACTGGACCTCCGTCCGGCCGCCCCGGCTGACGGACAAGCCGGTCACCGGCCGCTACCGGCGCGTGGTCGGCGGCAATCCGCCGCACGGCCGGACGATCGCGCGCGCCGACGTGGCACACGCGATGCTGGCGATGACGGACGACCCGGCGACGGTGCGCCGGGGCGTGGGCGTCGCGTACTGACCGCGGCGGGGCTCGGCGGGTCAGATCTCGACGCCGACGGTCACCGGCTCGTTGACGAGGGTGACCCCGAACGCGTCCCGCACCCCGGCGACGACCTCGCGGGCGAGCGCGAGCAGGTCCTCAGTGGTGGCCTCGCCCCGGTTGGTGAGGGCGAGGGTGTGCTTGGTGGAGATCCGGGCGGGCCCGGAGCCGTACCCCTTGGTGAAGCCGGCCTTGTCGATGAGCCAGGCGGCGGAGGTCTTGGTGGCGGAGGCGCCGACGGGGAACGCGGGCGCCTCGGCGTCCGGGCCGAGCCGCTCGGCGACGCGCTCGCGGAAGGCCGCGAACTCCTTGTTGCCGAGGATCGGGTTGGTGAAGAAGGAGCCGGCGGACCAAGTGTCGTGGTCCTCGGGGTCGAGGACCATGCCCTTGCTCGCGCGCAGCTTCAGGACGGTGTCGTGGGCGTGCGCGAGCGGCACCCGCTCCCCCATCCCGACGCCGAGGGCGCGGGCGGTCTGCTCGTACGCGACGGGGGCGGAGAGCCCCTCCGCGTCCTCCAGCCGGAAGCGGACGCGCAGCACCACGTAGCGGTCGGGCCGCTCCTTGAAGAGGCTGTGCCGGTACGAGAAGCGGCACTGCTCGTTGGTGAGCGTGACCGTCGCGTCCTCGTGGGTGTCGTAGGCCACCACTTCGGTGAGGGCGGCGGACACGTCCTGTCCGTACGCGCCGACGTTCTGCACGGGCGTGGCTCCGGCGGAGCCGGGGATGCCGGCCAGGCACTCGATCCCGGCGAGCCCGGCCTCGACGGTCCGGGCCACGACGTCGCTCCACACCTCGCCGGCCGCGACCTCCAGCGTCGTCCCGTCCAGGGCGAAGCCCCGGGTGGCGATGCGGAGCGCGGTGCCGTCGAAGCCCTTGTCGCCGATGACCAGGTTGGAGCCGCCGCCGATGACGAGCAGCGGGGTCCCGGCCGCCTTGGCCTCACGGACCGCGGCGATCACCTCGTCGTCGGTGGTGGCCGTGACGAGCCGGGCGGCGGGCCCGCCGAGCCGGAAGGTGGTCAGGGGCGCGAGGGGGGTGTCGTGGAGTACCTGCACGCGCACAAGAGTACGTTCACCCGGCTCGGCGGCCCGGGTGCGGCACCGGGCACGGCGGAGCCCCGGCGCCGTCGGGCACCGGGGCTCTCGTCCGTACGAGACGGGGTGGAACAGGAGGGGCGGGGCGGAACGCGCTCAGCCGAGCTGGACCACGGCCCGGGACATGCCGAGGACCTTCTGGCCCGCGCTCATGGCGAGGAGGTCGACCCGGACCCGCCGGTCGTCCAGCTTGGCGGCCACCTTCGCCGAGACCTCGACCACGGCGCCCCGGCCGTCGTTCGGGACGACGACCGGCTTGGTGAAGCGGACGCCGTACTCGACGACGGCGGCCGGGTCGCCGGTCCAGTCGGTCACGACGCGGATCGCCTCGGCCATGGTGAACATGCCGTGCGCGATGACGTCCGGCAGCCCGACCTCCTTGGCGAACTTCTCGTTCCAGTGGATGGGGTTGAAGTCACCGGAGGCGCCGGCGTACCGCACCAGCGTGGCGCGCGTCACGGGAAAACTCTGGGCGGGCAGCTCGGTGCCGACCTCGACCTCGTCGTAGGCGATCTTCGCGGTCACGGTCAGGCCTCCTCGGGGGCGCGGGACACGATCTTGGTCCAGGCGGTCACGACGTGCTCGCCGGCCTCGTCGTGGACCTCGCCGCGGATGTCCAGGATGTCGTTCCCGGCCAGCGACTTCACGGCCTCGATGGTGGTGGTGACCGAGAGGCGGTCGCCGGCCCGCACGGGGCGGGTGTAGGCGAACTTCTGGTCGCCGTGCACGACGCGGCTGTAGTCGAGACCCAGCTGCGGGTCCTCGATGACCTGCCCGGCGGCCTTGAACGTGATGGAGAACACGAAGGTCGGCGGCGCGACGACGTCCGGGTGACCGAGGGCCTTGGCGGCCTCCTGATCGGTGTACGCGGGGTTGGCGTCCCCGATCGCCTCGGCGAACTCGCGGATCTTCTCGCGGCCGACCTCATACGGCGGGGTGGGCGGATAGGTCCGCCCCACGAAGGACTGGTCGAGCGCCATGGCCTCGGACCTCCTGATCTGGTGCGCGATCTGGTGCGTACTGCCGTACTGCCGAGTAGGGCAGTACAAACGACACGAGGCCGCCCCCGAAGTGGGGGCGGCCTCGTGATCGAGCCTGGTTAGCGCGTCTCGCGGTGCGCGGTGTGCGCGTTGCAGCGCGGGCAGTGCTTCTTCATCTCAAGACGGTCCGGGTTGTTGCGCCGGTTCTTCTTGGTGATGTAGTTCCGCTCCTTGCACTCCACGCAGGCCAGCGTGATCTTCGGGCGGACGTCGGTGGCAGCCACGTGAGTGCTCCTTGACGGACGGATAAACGGATGAACGCAGAAAAGAGTAGCCGATTGCAGGACCGACCCTACAATCGGCTACTGGGTGTAGCGGTGACCGGACTTGAACCGGTGACACAGCGATTATGAGCCGCTTGCTCTACCGACTGAGCTACACCGCTTTGATGTTCTGGATCCGTCCGAGGACGGACCCTTCCCACCAGAGCCCCAATACGGAATCGAACCGTAGACCTTCTCCTTACCATGGAGACGCTCTACCGACTGAGCTATTGGGGCGAGCGAGGAAGACATTACACGGTCCTGAGCCCATCACCCAAATCCGTTCTCGCAGGCCCCGGCGGGGCGAGGCGGGAGAAGGACGCGGGGCGGGAGGGGCCTGGTCGCCGCCCGGTTTCCGGCCGGGCGCGGGCCCTCGCGGCGGGGCCTTCGCCACCGCCCTGGGTGCTGCCCAGGGCGCCGCCTCGGCAGCGCCCGGACCGCCGCCCGGACCGCCGCCCGGACCGCCGTCGCGCGCGCCGCGCGCCACCGCGTACGCCCCCCACCCCCGTACGCCACACGTGCCCTCCTCGGTACGTCGCGTGCGTTCCTCCCCGGAGGCGGCCCCGGGCGGCCCTAGGCTCGGGGCCCACCACGCTGCGTGATCTTGGTCCTGGCCCGGGGCCCCGGCCGTGAGTCCGGGGCCCCGGCCCTCCTCCCGCGGCGTGGTCCTGGCGAGCCGGCCGTGAGGAGCCCCGTGTCAGCCGACAGCAAGCAGCCCCGGCAGCCGCCGCCCTCGCCCGACGAGGGCCGGGCCGCGACGGGCGCCGCCGCATCCGCCTCGCTGCTGCTCCGCAACGCGCGGCTGACCGACGGCCGCACGGTCGACGTCCGGCTGAGCGGCGGCCGGATCGAGGCCGTGGGCACCGCGGGGAGCCTCGGCCACACGGGCGGCGCGGGCGCCCGGGTGGACCTGGCCGGCTATCTGCTGCTGCCCGCGCCCGCCGAGCCGCACGCGCACCCCGACACGGCGCTGACCGCCGACCTGGCCGACGGCCCGGCCGCCCCCGGCTCCGTCCCGTACGGCGCCGAGGAGATCCAGCGGCGGGCCACCGAGGCGGCGCTGCTCCAGCTCGGGCACGGCGCGACGGCGCTGCGCGCCCATGTGCGGATCGGCGACGGCCGGGGGCTCGGTCCGCTGGAGGCGGTGCTCCAGGCCCGGAATTCCCTGCGCGGCCTGACGGACCTGGCGGCGGTCGCCGTGCCCCGGCTGCTGACCGGGACGGCGGGCGCCGACGGGCGCGCGCTGCTGTGGGACGCGGTGGCGACGGGCGCGTCGGTGCTCGGCGGCCGCCCGGAACTGGACCCGGACCCGAACGGCTACGTCGAGCTGGTCCTGGCCCTCGCCGCCGAGCACGGCCGCCCGGTGGACCTGCACACCGACGGGAACGATCCGGCTTTCCTCGCCCGGCTCGCGGCGATGGCCGCGGGCGTGCGGGCGGGGGTGACGATCGGGCCGTGCGCGGGGCTCGTCCGGCTGTCCGGCGAACGCGCCCGGCGGACCGCGGACCGGCTCGCCGCGGCCGGGGTGAACGTGGTCTGCCTGCCCCAGGGCGGCTGCGCGGCGGCCGGCACGCGCGGCACGGCGCCGGTGCGGCTGCTGCGGGCGGCCGGGGTGCGGGTCGCGGCGGGCGGCGGGGCGCTGCGGGACGTGTGCAATCCGGTGGGGCGGGGCGACCCGCTGGAGGCGGCGTACCTGCTGGCCTCGCTGGACGGGGTGGCGGAGCGGGCGGCGTACGGGGCGGTGAGCGCGGACGCGCGGGCGGCGATGGGGCTCGCGGAGGTACGGGTGGAGGCCGGCTTCCCGGCGGAGCTGCTCGCGGTGCGGGGCGCGCGGCTGGCGGGCGTGCTGTCCCAGGCGTACAGCCGGATCGTGGTGCACCGCGGGCGGGTGGTGGCCCGGACGAGCGCGGTACGGGAGTACCGCGACTCGGCGGCGGCGCTCGACCTGCCCCGGCAGGCGGCCCGGCCGGAGCGCCCGGACCGGCCCGACTCGACGGGCCCGGGCGGGCCGGGGGCCGTACGGTCGTGAGTATGCGCGTAGTCATCGCTGGAGGACACGGACAGATCGCCCGGCGGCTGGAGCGGCTGCTCACCGCGGGCGGACACGAGCCGGTGGGCATCGTCCGCCGGCCCGAGCAGGCCGAGGACCTGCGGAAGGACGGGGCCGACGCGGTCGTGCTCGATCTGGAGTCGGCGACCGTCGGGGAGGTCGCGGCGGCCCTGCAGGGCGCGGACGCGGCCGTCTTCGCGGCGGGCGCGGGCCCGGGCAGCGGCGTGGACCGCAAGGACACGGTGGACCGGGCGGCGGCGGTCCTCCTCGCGGACGCGGCCGAACGGGCGGGAGTACGCCGCTTCGTCATCGTCTCGTCGATGGGCGCGGACGCGCGGCACGAGGGCGACGAGGTCTTCGACGTGTACCTGCGGGCGAAGGGCGCGGCGGACGACGACGTACGCGGGCGCCGGACCCTCGACTGGACGGTGCTGCGGCCCGGCATGCTGACGAACGACGCGGGCAACGGCCTGGTCCGCCTGGAGGCCCGCACGGGCCGCGGGCCGGTCCCCCGCGACGACGTGGCCGCGGTCCTCGCCGAGCTCCTCGACACGCCGGCGACGGCCGGCCTGACCCTCGAACTGGTCTCGGGTTCGATCCCGGTCTCGGTCGCGGTGAAGGACATCGCGGGCAACTGACCTGCCAGGCAGGTCTCTTGGAGGCGGCCCCTACCCTTCGTCGGCCTGATGCGCTGGGATGGCGCGTCATGGGATCACGTACGAACGCCCGGGCGCGTACGCGGAGTCGGGGACGCCGGCTCCCGCGCGATCCGGCAATCACGGCCGTGGTGCTGGGAGTTCCGGTGCTGCTCGGCCTCGTCCTGCTGGTGCTCGGGCCGCTCACCTGGGTGGTGGCCGGTGACCCGGTGCGCGGCCTCCGGGGCAAGGAGCAGGTGGACGCGCTGAACGCCACGCGCCAGACCGTGCTGGCCGCCACGGGAGGCGTGGTCGTCGCGCTCGGTCTGGCGTACACCGCCCGGACGTACCACCTGTCGCGGCGCGGGCAGGTGACGCAGCGATTCGGCGCCGCCGTCGGGCAGTTGTCGTCCGAGAAGCCGGAGGAGCGGCTGGGCGGGGTCTTCGCCCTGGAGCACATCCTGGCGGAGTCCCCGCAGGAGCACGCGACCGTGGTGACCGTGCTGGCGACGTACGTGCGCGAGCACACGCGCCGCGGGCCCCGCGCCCTCCTCGCGCCGCCCGACCCGGAGGCGGACTGGGAGGCCGCGCTCCCCGGCTGGGGCACCGAGCCGGCGGCCGATGTCCGGGCGGCCATGGACGTCCTCGCCCGCCGTCCCGACCGGCCCGAACCCCGGCGCCTCGACCTGCGGGACGCCCATCTCGTCGGGCTGCAGATGCGGGAGTTCGAGTTCGACGCGCGCCCGCGCCTCACCCGAATGTTCCTGACCTGGGCGGACCTGCGGCGCGCCGATCTGCGGGGTGTCGACCTGCGGGGGTCGATCCTCAACGGCGCCGATCTGAGCGCGGCCCGGCTGCACGGCGCGAAGCTCGCCGGGGTGGGGTTCTCCCGGGCCAGGCTCTGCGGCGCGGGCCTCGACGGGGCCGACCTCCGGGACGTGAGCGGCCTCACGGCGGCTCAGTTGTCGGGCGCCGTCGTCGACGACGCCACCGTCCTGCCCGAGGACCTCGCGGCGGACCCCTGGGTCCGGGCCCGCAAGGCCGCCTGCCTCGCCTGGCGGGACGTCCACGGCCCGCTGTCGACGCCGCCGCCGACCCCGGCTCCCTGAAGGCAGGTACAGCAGAACGGCCCCTGATTCACGTTTCCGCAGATCAGGGGCCGTTCCATCCATGTGGCGGCGCCAGGATTCGAACCTGGGTAGGCAGAGCCGACGGATTTACAGTCCGTTCCCATTGGCCACTCGGGCACACCGCCATGGGATTTCGTTGCTTCGGAGCCGCTTTTCGGCCGTGCTCCCCGGCAACGAGGTAAACAATACCTGATCCCACGGGGTGCTCCGCCACCGGATTGATCACGGGTCCGCGGCGGTCTGGGTGGCTACGCTTTGTGCCGTATCCGCAAGCATCCGAGCAAGGAGCCTCACCTCATGGCCGACTCCAGTTTCGACATCGTCTCCAAGGTCGAGCGGCAGGAGGTCGACAACGCCCTCAACCAGGCCGCGAAGGAGATCTCGCAGCGCTACGACTTCAAGGGCGCCAACGCCTCGATCTCCTGGTCGGGCGAGAAGATCCTCATGCAGGCGAGCGGCGAGGAGCGGGTCAAGGCGATCCTCGACGTCCTCGAGTCCAAGCTGATCAAGCGGGGCATCTCGCTGAAGTCGCTGGACGTGGAGGGCGAGCCGCAGCTCTCCGGCAAGGAGTACAAGCTCTTCGCCTCCATCCAGGAGGGCATCTCCCAGGAGAACGCCAAGAAGGTCGCCAAGATCATCCGCGACGAGGGCCCGAAGGGCGTCAAGGCGCAGGTCCAGGGCGACGAGCTGCGCGTCAGCTCCAAGAGCCGTGACGACCTCCAGGCGATCATCTCGCTGCTGAAGGGCAAGGACTTCGACTTCGCCCTCCAGTTCGTGAACTACCGCTGAGCAAGCGAGCCGACCGCACAGACGCGGTCAGGCTGAGCGCGCAGGGCACAACGGGGGCACATCATCGAGGACGGCCTCGACGGCGGCCCCCGTTGTGTCCTGCTCGTCCGGCCGCAGGAGTGCGTACGCGCTCAGCGCAGATCGAGCACCATCACGTCGTAGAGGTCCGCGTCTGCCCACGGGCGCGCCTCCCCGATCTTCCGGTACCCCCAGGCCCGGTACGCGGCCACGGCCGCCTTGCTGTCCGGGTGGACGTTCAGCAGGACCCTCTCGGCGTCGGTGCAGTCGAGCAGCGTCTCGTGCAGGCGCCGCGCGATGCCCTGTCCGCGCCACGGTCCACGTACGGCGAGTTCCATGAGCCCGAAGGTCCGCCGGCCGTCCTCGCGGCGCACGTCTTCGGAGACGGGCCGGGTCAGCTGGTCCCACCACCGCGTGTCGGGGCCAAGCGGGTAGCCGTACGTCATGCCGACCGGCTCGCCGTCCGAAGTGCTCGCGAGAGCGCTGCGGAAACCGGCCTTGCGCGCCTGGGAGCGGAAGCGGCGGAAGGCCGCTGTGACCTGCTCTTCGGTCTCGCTGTAAGGCGGTTCGGCAAACACGTCGGCGTAGACCAGGCGGAACAAGTCCTCGGCCGCGGCGGTGGCGGGCCCGTCGAGCCGGTCGACAGAGACTCCCTCGGTCCGAGTCATTCGGTGCCTTCTCACACGGTCTCGTGAATGCGCGCCGCGCACTCGCGGGCGGCCGGGCTGTCGATCGCTCCGGCCGCCCTCTGGAAATCACGCATCTTGCCCAGCAGACGGGGCGACGAGATGCCGCCCCAGGTGTCCAGAACGCCACCCACCTCGGCACATGCCTCGTCGACCTCACCAGCGGCAAGCAGCACATCTGCGAGTCTGACGCGGTACGAGGCACTGTTCCGGGCCAGTCCGCCCCCGATCCCCCGGGCAGCCGCCCGCAGGAACGGCACGGCGCGTTCGGGCCGCCCGGCCCGCACGTACATGTCCGCCGTGGCGTAGTCGACTTCGAACGGGCCGACGAACCGAGCCCAGTTGGGCACCTCGGCATCCGCGTCCGCACGCCCCTGGTGGCTGACGGCCCGGCTCAGGGCACGGCGCGCCCCGGAAAGGTCTCCCGTGTGGGTGGCCACGTTCGCGTCCCGCAGCGCGATCACCAGGTACACCGTGTGCCCGGCACCCGCGCGCATGGCGAGCCGGTAGGCGTTCTCGACTGCGCTCGCGGCCTCCCACGTGCGACCTGCCTTGATGGCGAGGAGTACCAGCGTCTCCAGCACGGAAACCTGCAGAAGTGGATCGTCGACGAGTTGCGCCGCCGTGAGGGCTTCCACGCAGGCCGTGCGTCCCTGGTCGATACGCCCGCCGTCATAGCCGTACCACGCCTGGTGACCGTGCAACTCGGCGAGCATCGTCTGCAGCTCACGACCGATACGGCTGGTGTACGAGGCCGTTCCAAGGGCACCCGTGATCTCGCCCTCGATGCGGTGCGCCTGTGTCATGGCCGGCCCGCTGCCCGCTGTGTGGTCGGTCCGGTACAAGCCGTCGAGCCTCACGCGCAGTCGGGCGATGTCGGCCGCGCCGACCCTCGGGCCCGGCCGCGCAGGAACGAGGGCAGCCGCGGCGAGCACCCCGGCGTCGGCGACGAATGTCCTCCGCTTCACCCCTCCAGGGTCACCTGGCGCCTTCACCCCTCCAGGGTCACCTGGCGCCTCGGGAGCCGTCACGCGATGAGGAGGAACCTCGAACCCCATCTCGACCAGCGGAATGCCGAACATCGTTTCCAGCACCAGCTGCTGGCCCGGGTGAGGAAGCGGCGGGGGCGACTCCTTCTCCCAGCGCCGGATCTGTCGCACGCTCACTGACGCGGCGACGCCCAAGCGTCCTGCCTCTTGGGCGAAGGCTTTCGCGAACGACTCCTGCGTATGCCCGGCCGCGCGTCGTAACTGCGCCAGTCTGCTCACGACCCTGCCTACCACTCGTGCGGCTGCCTTTTGCTCCTCACCGTAGCGCCGTGGCCCCGCACGGGAAGGCGAAAACGTCCGCCCAAACGTCCGGTCCGTCTTTGCCCGTCGGGCCCTCCGAAACTGTGCACTGGTTCAGCACTGCTGCGACACCCGTACTGGGCTGGGGAAAGGACCCGTGCTGTGGGCATGACGATTCGTGTGTACGACGTCGACCGGAAGACCGGCAACGTCGTACGAGAGCGGGGCCGCCTGACCGCCGGCTTTGGCGGCGAGCGGGCCGCGCCCCTGCTCACCAGCGCGTATCCCCCATGCCGATGCCCCCGCTGCCGGATGAAGCCGGACAGGCAGTGAGGCACCTGTCGGCGGTCATGCTGCGGGGCAGGCCTGGGGGCAGCCGTGGTCGACCCTGAGCCGGCCATTGGCACCTCCGCTCGTCACCGTGTCACTGGCCCGATCAGCGGCGTTGGACAGTCCCCGGACAGCCGCGGACGTGGCCGCCCCCGGCCGCAGCCCGGCACCCATGAAAGAGGCACGACATGAAACGACTGATCGCCCGGCTGTGGCGCATCATCCGCGGCCCCATGCAGTGGTGGGTGCTGTGGATCGCGCACGCCAAGTTCATGGTCGGCGTGACCGGCGTCGTACGCGACGACGCGGGACGCGTCCTGCTGCTGCGCCACCGCATGTGGCCCGAGGGGCGGCAGTGGGGGCTGCCGACCGGTTATGCGATCAAGGGCGAGGAGTTCGGCGCCACGGTCGTACGAGAGGTACGTGAGGAAGCCGGGCTGGAGGTCAAGGCCGGCCGGCTCGTGCACCTGAAAAGCGGATACAGACTGCGGATCGAAGTGGCGTACGAGGCCACTTTGATCGGCGGCGATCTCAAGATCGACTCGTTCGAGATCCTGGAGGCACAGTGGTTCTCCCCGGACGAACTGCCGGAAGGCGTGCAGGAATCGCACCGATCCCTGATTCGGGGGCAGACACCCCTCGGCTGACTGGCATCCCCCGCTTGCTGGCTCCCCATGAGCACCTGTCCGGGGAGGCTGACGCGATCGCCCTCGCCGCCAAACTGGCCGAGCTGCGCAGCAGCACGACCGACCTCGCCGGCCAGCACCCCCAGGTGACGTTCCGGCCGCTTCCCCGGGTACTGGCCGCCTGGCGCACGGCTGGACTGGAGATCCGCCCCTTTCACGACGGGCTCGCGCTACTGCGGACGCGGTACGCCACTCTCGGGCTGAGTCGGCTACTGCCCCTCGATCGCGTCATGGTCGGTATCCGCTCCGAGCGGGAAGGGGCGTACGGCGGATTTCACCACCCGAACCAGGGGTACCGGCACCTGCAAATGCGGGCCCTGATCACGGTTGCCGGGTCACTCGCGTCCGGTCTACCGGAGGACCCCGAACTGGCGGCGCTCGATCTCCTGCGGGCGTACGCGCACGACTGCCTTCACTACGGCTCGTTCCGCAGCTACCAGCTGCGGGGAGACGAGATCGTACGGACGCAGTACGGCGTGAACTTTCGCCGCCACGACGGGCGCACCTACTCCGCGCCCGACCTCGCCGGCTCGCTCACGACGCGCAATCTCGGCGTGGTCATGGAGGGCGCGTGTGATCACGAGGCGCGCACCCTCACCCGGCGGATTGCCCGCTGCCTGGGGATCACGCGCCCGGCAGGTATGGCGGCCTACGTCTTCCGAGACGTGACCGGCACTCTCACGGCCGCCGATACGGCCGCGCTCTCCCGATCCACTCACCGTGTCGCGCACGGCCTCACCGAGCCGGCACGGACGTTTCTGGAGTCCATTGGGAAGTACCAGGAAGACGTGAACGCCCGTTACAGCCGGTTTCTTGCCGACGTCGGCCGCGACGAAGCAGCCGATCTGCACGCCACCATGCTCCGGGCGACGCTGTCCGGTTCCCTCACTGGACTCTCCGCCTGGCTCGACCGCCGCCACGGCCCCCGATCGTTCCCCTCGCTCTTCCTGAATCCGCGCTACCCGTCGCGCCGGGTCCGTCCCACACCCCCGACAACCTGACCGGGCCCCAGTGAGTTCCTTACGTTGACGCAGGTCAGAGGGTCGAGCGGCCCCGCCCCTGCCCCCGTGGCGCGCAGCACCCGCGAGGGTGGTGTCCGAAAAGCGCCAGCCGGGGGTGGGGGCGGGGCCGCACACTGGAGGGCATGAGGACGAACGGGATGCTGTACACCCGCATCGACGGGCCGCTCGGCGCGATGCTCCTGGTGGGGCGGGCCGGCGGTGACGGGCGGGTCGCGCTGCGGTCGCTGTCGCTGGAGGGGCAGAAGGGCGGCGCCGAGGTCGAGGAGGGCTGGGTCCGGGCGGACGCGGCGTTCGAGGAGATCGCCGGGCAGCTCGGCGCGTACTTCGCCGGCGAGCGGGACGGCTTCGACATCCCGTACGACGAGACGTACGGGACGGAGTTCCAGCGGCGTGTGTGGCGGGCGCTGGAGGAGATCCCGTACGGGACGACCGTCTCGTACGGGGAGATCGCCGGCCGGGTCGGGGCGTCCGGCGCCGGGGTACGGGCCGTGGGCACCGCGATCGGGCGCAATCCGCTGCTCGTGGTGCGGCCGTGTCACCGGGTGATCGGCGCGGACGGGAGCCTGCGGGGCTACGCGGCCGGGCTGCCGCGCAAGCGGGCGCTGCTGGAGCTGGAGAGCGACGGCGGTGCCTGAAGGGCTGTTTCCGCGCGAGCGGTCCGAGCCCGCGCCCGGGGCGGTGCACGTGCCCGGGTGGCTGCCGCTGGAGCGGCAGCGTGAACTGGTCGAGGCCTGCCGGGAGTTCGGGCGGGGACCGGTGGCGTACGAGTCGACGGTCCTGCCGGGCGGCGGGGTGATGTCGGTGCGCTCGCTGCATCTCGGACGGCGCTGGGTTCCGTACCGCTACCTGGACGGGGTCGCCGTCGAACTGCCGGACTGGCTCGTCGAGTTGGGGCGGGCCGCGCTGGTGGAGGCGTACGGCCGGCACCGCGGGTACGCGCCCGACACCGGGCTCGTCAACTTCTACGGCGACGGCGCGCGGATGGGGATGCACCAGGACAGGGAAGAGCGTTCACCCGCTCCGGTGGTGTCGGTGAGCCTGGGTGACACGTGCGTGTTCCGGCTCGGGAACACCGAGGACCGCGGTCGGCCGTGGACGGACGTGGAGCTGGCGTCCGGGGACCTGTTCGTGTTCGGCGGGCCGTCGCGGTGCGCGTTCCACGGCGTGCCGAAGGTGTACGCGGGGACGGCCGAGCCCGCGCTGGGACTGCGCGGGCGGCTGAACATCACCCTGCGCGAGACGGGGCTCTGAGCGCGGGCCCGTACGGCCCGGCGCCCGGGGCTCAGCTGCCCAGCGGCCCAGCGGGTGCCGGACGACATCCGGGTGCGTCGTCTCCCGTCCCGCGGGCTCAGCGTTCGCGCGAGTTGCCGAACAGGAGGCGGTAGCCGATCAGCAGCACCAGCGAGCCGCCGATCGCCGAGAGCCAGGTCGCGGTGTCGAAGAAGTCGCGGGTGATCGGGCGGTCCAGGAAGCGGGCCGACAGCCAGCCGCCGAGGAACGCGCCGACGACGCCGATGAGGGTCGTGCCGAGGACGCCGCCCGGGTCGCGGCCGGGGAGCAGGACCTTGGCGATGAGGCCGGCCAGCAGGCCGAGGACGATCCATCCGATGATGCTCATGTCCGGTAAGACGCCCTGGGCCGCCGGGACGGTTGCCCGCCCGCATAGGGTGCGGCGCATGACACAGGATCTGCGCCGCACCCTCGGGGTGTTCGACGCCGTCGTCATCGGGCTCGGCTCGATGCTCGGCGCCGGAATCTTCGTGGCGCTCGCCCCCGCCGCCCGCGCGGCCGGACCGGGGCTGCTGCCGGCGCTGGGGATCGCCGCCGTCGTGGCGTACTGCAACGCCATGGCCTCGGCGCGGCTCGCGGCCCGCTATCCGGCCTCGGGCGGCACGTACGTCTACGGGCGGGAGCGGCTCGGCCCCTTCTGGGGCTATCTGGCGGGCTGGGCCTTCGTCGTCGGGAAGACGGCGTCCTGTGCGGCGATGGCGCTGACGGTCGGGTCGTACGTGTGGCCCGCGTACGCGCACGAGGTGGCCGTGGCGGCCGTCGTGGCGCTGACCGCCGTCAATTACGGGGGTGTGCGGAAGTCGGCGTGGCTGACGCGGGTGATCGTGGCGGTGGTTCTGGCCGTTCTCGCCGCGGTCGTGGTGGCCGCCGCCGGGGCGGGCCGGGTGGAACGGCTCGCGCTGGCCGGGGACATTCCGGCGGGCGGGGTGCTCCAGGCGGCCGGCCTGCTGTTCTTCGCGTTCGCCGGGTACGCGCGGATCACCACGCTCGGCGAGGAGGTACGCGATCCGGAGCGGACCATTCCGAGGGCGGTGCCGATCGCGCTCGGGATCACGCTCGTCGTGTACGCGGCGGTCGCCGTGACCGTGCTCGCCGTTCTCGGCCCGGCGGCCCTGGCCGGCTCCGGCGCGCCGCTCGCGGACGCGGCGCGGGCGGCGGGCGCGTCCTGGCTGGTGCCGTTCGTGACGGTCGGCGCGGCCGTCGGGGCGCTCGGGTCGCTGCTCTCGCTGATCCTCGGGGTGTCGCGGACCACGCTCGCCATGGCCCGGGACGGGCATATGCCGGCCCCGCTGGCCGCCGTCCACCCCCGTTTCCAGGTGCCGCACCGCGCGGAGCTCGCCGTCGGCGCGGTGGTGGCCGTGCTGGCGGCGACGGTGGACGTACGGGGCGCGATCGGCTTCTCGTCGTTCGGCGTGCTCGTCTACTACGGGATCGCCAACGCCTCCGCCTGGACCCTGACCCGGCGCGACCGGCCGCTCGCCGTCCTCGGCCTGGCCGGCTGCGCGGCGCTCGCGTTCGCGCTGCCGCCCGCCTCCGTGCTCGCCGGGACCGGGGTGCTGGCGGTCGGCGTGGTGGCGTACGCGATCAGGCGAGGACGACCCGGGTCCCTCCGGCTCTGAGGCCGTCCACCAGCTCCTGGAAGGTGGCCGGGCGGGACGGGCCGAGGAGCGGGGTGACGCCCAGGCAGGCCCGGGCGATGTCGGCGTGGCGCCAGACGAGGGTGCGGCCGGAGAACTCCGCGCCGAGCGCGCGGGGGTCGCTGAAGGGAAAGGCCCGGCCGGGGCCGTGGACGGCCTCCGTCACGGCGCAGACGAAGCCGTCGAGGTCGGTGACGTCCCGCCCGTCGATCTCGTACGTGGCGCCGGGGGCGGGTTCGGGCAGGTCGTACGAGCGGCCTTCGGCCTGGTTGCGCCACTCCTCGCGGGCCGCTCCGGTGAAGCGGCGCCAGATGCCGGGCTCGGCGGGCATGCCCGGTCCGTCGAACACGTCCCAGACGGCGCGCCGCCCCGGCGGTATCAGCCCGGCGCGCGGAACGGCGACGCTGATGTCGACCAGGCTGTGGTGGGTGGCGGAGCGGCCCCAGCCGGTGACGCGGACCGTCTCGCCGTAGTGCCGCACACCGCCCGTCCGCCAGAGGACCTGGTAGCGGACCGGGCCGAACTCCTCCGCCCCGGCGGCGAGCGCGTCGCGCAGCGCCCCGCGCGGGGAACAGCCGGTGAACGTCACCTCGGTGTGGGTGCGCTCCTCCGGCTCGGGCGGCGAGACGCGGACCACGTTGCCGCAGGGCACGGCGTCGCCGCCGACGCCCGCGAACAGCGGGATGCCGTTCGCCTCGATCGTGACGACGTCACCGCGCGCGCCGCGTACCCGTACGCCGTCGAAGCTCCGAAGCTCCCCGTCCACCGTACGGACACGAAGGGCGCCGAACGGCGCGGCGCCCTCCACCACGGCCTCGGCGACCGCCCGGGCCAGGTCGCCGCGCGGCTCGCAGCCGCGCAGCTCGTACACGACCCGGGGCGGCGCGGCGGGCTCGGCGTAGAGGCCGGTCACGTCCGCGCAGAACGCGACGACCCGCGCCCCCTCGGCGGCGACCAACGCGTACCGCGGCTGCTCCATGAAGACAGGCCCTAGTAACGGGCCTGGTGGCTGTAACCGCCGAAGGGCTGGTCGGTGGGGACGATCTCCTTGCCCAGCGGCAGCAGGGAGACCGGGATCATCTTGAAGTTCGCGATGCCCAGCGGGATGCCGATGATCGTCAGGCACAGCGCGATGCCGGTGGTGATGTGGCCGAGGGCCAGCCACCAGCCGGCGAGGATCACCCACAGCACGTTGCCCACGCAGGACGGCGCGCCCGCGTCGCGGCGGTCGACGACCATGCGGCCGAAGGGCCACAGGGCGTAGACGCCGATGCGGAAGGCGGCGAGGCCGAAGGGGATGCCGATGATCGTGACGCAGAGCACGAGACCGGCCAGCATGTAGCCGAGGAACATCCAGAATCCGCAGAGGATCAGCCAGATAACGTTCAGGATCGTTTTCACGGGCGTCGACCTGCCATCTGTTCGAGCCGGGCGATGCGCTCGGCCATCGGCGGGTGGGTGGAGAACATCTTCGACAGCCCCTGTCCCGGCCGGAAGGGGTTGGCGATCATCATGTGGCTCGCCGTCTCGATCCGCGGCTCGGGCGGCAGCGGCAGCTGCTTGGTGCCCGCCTCCAGCTTGCGCAGCGCGCTGGCGAGGGCGAGCGGGTCGCCGGTGAGCTGGGCGCCGGAGGCGTCCGCCTCGTACTCCCGGGAGCGGGAGATCGCGAGCTGGATGACGGAGGCGGCGACCGGGCCGAGGATCATGATCAGCAGCATGCCGAGCAGTCCGGGGCCCTCGTCGTCGCTGGAGCGGCCGACCGGGATCAGCCAGGCGAAGTTCACCAGGAACATGATCACCGAGGCGAGCGCGCCCGCGACCGACGAGATCAGGATGTCCCGGTTGTAGACGTGGCTCAGCTCGTGACCGAGGACGCCGCGCAGCTCGCGCTCGTCGAGGATCGCGAGGATGCCCTCGGTGCAGCACACGGCCGCGTTGCGCGGGTTGCGGCCGGTGGCGAAGGCGTTGGGCGCCTGGGTGGGCGAGATGTAGAGCCGGGGCATGGGCTGGCGGGCCTGGGTGGAGAGCTCACGGACCATCCGGTAGAGCGCGGGGGCCTCGAACTCGCTCACGGGGCGGGCGCGCATCGCGCGCAGGGCCAGCTTGTCGCTGTTCCAGTACGCGTACGCGTTGGTGCCGAGAGCGACGACGAGCGCGACGATCAGTCCCGTACGCCCGAAGAAGCTGCCGATGAGGATGATGAGGGCGGAGAGCCCTCCGAGGAGGACCGCTGTCCTCAGCCCGTTGTGCCGGCGGTGCACGGTACGCCCTCCAAGTGGTGCGGCAGGGGAACCCTTGTTCGGTGAATCCTGGATCCACTCTCCAGTGGACCCTTCTCTCCTGGTCAACGCCAGGCGGAGAGCCCGGGTTCCCCGGCGCCCGCGAACGCCGTGCGGTCCGTACGGGTGAGGCGGCGGGAGCCGTACGGGGCACGGGAGGCGACCGCCGTACGGCCTGGGGTGCCGCCGCCGTACGAAGCGAGGGTCTCCGTACGGCCGAAGGTCAGCGGGCCGCCGGGACCGCGATCTTCTCCAGGCCCGCCTTCGCCAGCGCGGCGGCGACCGGCTCGACCTCGCTCGTGCAGTGGCCGCAGCGGGATGCGATGGCCGGGATCTCGGTGAAGCAGCGCGGGCAGTCGCGCTTCTCCGCCTTCGGGTCGGCCGCCTCCTCCTTGGCGAACTTCGCCTGGATCTTCGCCATGGGGACGACGAAGAGGAAGTAGAGGACGGCGGCGGTGACGACGAAGGCGATGGTGGCGGCGATGGCCAGGCCGTACGGGAAGACGGTCTCGCCGACGGTGAAGCTGGCCTCGCTGAAGTCTCCGACGGAGCCGGTGGCCAGACCGATGAGCGGGGTGATGAACGCCTTGCTGAAGCCGGTGACGACGGCGGTGAACGCCGATCCGACGGCCAGACCGATGGCCATCGACACGACGTTGCCACGGAGGATGAAGTCCTTGAAGCCGGTCAGCACGGGGTCGCTCCTTGAGATGAAGTGCGTGGGGGTACGAGGTGGGGGAGGGTCAGAACAGGCCGATCGCCGCGAAGCGGAGGGCGAACTGCGGGTATCCCGACAGCACGACGCCCGCGACGGCGGTCAGCGCGAGAGCCAGGGTGATCGGGGCGGGCACCGCGCGGCGCGCCACCACCGGGACCGGTGCGGGCTCGCCTTCCGGGGTCCGGAAGAGCAGGGCCGTCCACCGCAGGTAGTAGGCGAGGGCGATCACGACGTTGACGCCCATGATCACGGCCAGCCAGCCGAGGCCGGCGTCGACGGCCGCCGAGAAGACGGTCACCTTGGCGAAGAGGCCGATGATACCCGGGGGCAGACCGGCCAGGTTGAGCAGGAAGAAACCGAGGGCGAGGGCGGCGGCCGGGCGGGACGCGTACAGGCCGCGGTAGTCGGTGATCCGGTTCTCGGGATGGCTGCGGGCCACCAGGACGGTCACGGCGAAGGCGCCGAGGTTCACGGCCGCGTACATCAGGGCGTACGCGACGGTCGCGCCGATCTGGTCGTCGCTGGAGTACGCGGCGGCGGCGATCGGCACCAGGAGGTAGCCGGCCTGGCCGACGGAGGACCAGGCGAGCAGCCGGACCGCGCTCCTCGCGCGCGTGGGGTCCTGGCGCAGGGCGGCGACGTTGCCGACGGTCATGGTGAGCGCGGCGAGGACGGCCAGCGCGGGCCCCCATACGTGCGCGTACGAGGGGAAGGCGACGACGGTCACCAGGATGAGGCCGGTGAAGCCGACGGCCTTGCCGACGACGGAGAGGTAGGCGGCGACCGGCAGCGGGGCGCCGACGTAGGTGTCCGGCACCCAGAAGTGGAAGGGCACGACCGCCGTCTTGAAGGCGAAGCCGACGAGCGTGAGGACGACGCCGGCCTGGGCGAGGGTGTGCAGCTGGCCGGGCACGTCGTCGAGGCGCTGGGCGATCTCGGTGAGGTGGAGGGTGCCGGTGGCGGCGTACACGAAGCTCGCGCCGAGCAGGGTCACGGCGGTGGCGGTGACCGAGGACAGGAAGAACTTGAGCGCGGACTCGCTGGACATCCGGTCGCCGCGGCGCATGCCGACGAGCGCGAAGGCGGGCAGCGAGGCCACTTCGAGGGCGACGACGAGGGTGGCCAGGTCGCGGGAGGCCGGCAGCAGGGCGGCGCCGGCGGCGGACGAGAGCAGCAGGAACCAGTACTCGCCGGCCGGCAGCTTGCCCCGGCGGGTGTCGGCGTGCGAGAGCAGCGCGGTGACGAGCGCGCCGGCCAGCACCAGGAACTGGATGACCAGGGTGAAGGTGTCGGCGGTGTAGCTGCACGCGCGCGCGTGGGTGCCGGCGGCGGCCGCGGCGGCGTCGGTGAGGCAGAAGGTCTGCCGGTCCCCGGCGCGCAGCGGCAGGAGGAGCGCGAGCGCGGCGGCCAGGCCGGCGGTCGCGGTCCAGCCGAGGAGGTGTTTGCGGCCGGCCGGGAGGAAGAGGTCGGCGACGAGGATCGCGACGGCGACCACGGCGGTGAGCAGGGGCGGCGCGATGGCCGCCCAGTCCACGCTCTGGACGAGGCTGGGGGCGCCCGCGGCCAGGGGGCCCGTGGCCGGCGCGGCGGTCACGTTGAGGATCACGGCTTTCCTCCCGCGAGGAGCTGCTGGACGGCCGGGTCGGTGAGGCCGAGGAGGACGGCGGGCCACAGTCCGGCGAGGACGGTGAGGGCGGCGAGGGGGGTCCAGGCGGCGAACTCGTACCTCTGGACGTCGGCGAGCGCGCTCTCCCCGGCGGGCCGGGGGCCGCCCATGCACACCCGGCGGACGACGAGGAGCAGGTACGCGGCGGTGAGCAGGGTGCCGAAGGCGCCGACCGCCATGCAGGTGAGGAAGGCGGGGCGGCTGAGTCCGGCGGCCGGGTCGAACGCGCCGAACAGGGCGAGCATCTCGCCCCAGAACCCGGCGAGGCCGGGCAGGCCGAGGGAGGCGACGGCGGCGAACGCGACGAGCGCGCCGAGGCGGGGGGCGCGGCCGTAGAGGGCGGCGCCGGTGGCCCCGGCGAGGGTGTCGAGGTCGGCGGTGCCGTAGCGGTCCTTCACGGCGCCGACGAGGAAGAAGAGCAGGCCGGTGATGAGGCCGTGGGCGATGTTCGCGAACAGCGCGCCGTTGACGCCGGTGGGCGTCATGGTGGCGATGCCGAGGAGCACGAAGCCCATGTGGCCGACGGAGCTGTACGCGATGAGCCGCTTGAGGTCGCCCTTGTTGCCGGGCTTCACCAGGGAGAGGCAGGCGAGGGATCCGTAGATGATCCCCGCGACCGCGAAGGCGGCGAGGTACGGGGCGAAGGTGCGCATGCCGTCGGGCGTGACGGGCAGCGCGATGCGCACGAACCCGTACGTGCCCATCTTCAGGAGCACGCCGGCGAGGAGGACGGAGCCGACGGTCGGGGCGGCGGTGTGGGCGTCCGGGAGCCAGCTGTGCAGCGGCCACATCGGGGTCTTCACGGCGAGCCCGAGGCCGATCGCGAGAACGGCGATGACCTGCACCGACGTGGTCAGTCCGCGGCCGTTGTCGGTGGCGAGTGCCACCATGTCGAACGTGCCCGCCTTCAGGCCCACGAGGAGCAGCCCGAGCAGCATGACGACGGAGCCGAGCACCGTGTAGAGGACGAACTTCAGGGCGGCGGCCCGGCGGTTCTCGCCGCCCCAGCGGGCGATGAGGAAGTACATCGGGACGAGGACCGTCTCGAAGGCCAGGAAGAACAGCACGAGGTCGAGGACCGCGAAGGTCGCGAGGGTGCCGGATTCGAGGACGAGGAGCAGGGCGACGAAGGCCCGGGGGACGGGCCGGCCGGGGGCTTGAAGTACGAGTAGAGCGCGCAGAGGAAGGTCAGCAGCGCGGTCAGGAGCAGGAGGGGGAGGGAGATGCCGTCGACGCCGAGGTGGATCCGTACGTCGAGTGCCTTGATCCAGGTGACGTCGGTGGTGGCCTGCATCGCCTGGGGGCGGTCGTGGTCGAAGCCGAGGGCGAGGACGATCGCGGCCAGCAGGATCACGCCGGTGACGGTGACGCCGTGGCGCAGCACGGCCTGCTCGGGTGAGCGGCCCTTCAGTCCGGGCGGGGCGGGCAGGAGAGCGGCCACGGCGCCGAGGAACGGGCCGGCGACGATCAGTGCCAGAAGGAGCTGCATCACGGGTTCGCTGATATCGATCACGGGTCACGCTCCGGCGGCGGCGTTGGCGAGGGCGACGGCGACGATCGCCAGGACGACGGAGCCGGCGAGCAGGGCGCCGAGGTAGGTCTGGACGTTGCCGGTCTGGGCGCGGCGGACGAGCCACCCGAGGCCCTTGGCTCCGCTGCCCGCGCCGCTCACGTACGTCTCGACGACCTCGCGGTCCAGGAAGCGGACCAGCGTGGCGGCGGCGAGGACGGGGCGGACGAACAGCGTCCGGTAGGCGGCGTCGAGGCGGAAGCCGTCGACGGCGGGCCGGTACAGCGGGCCGAGCAGGGTGCGGCCGGGGTCCGGGTCGTGGTCGGGGGCCGGGTGCGGCAGGTCCAGGGCCTCCGCCTCGACCTGGCCGGCGTCGGCGTCGGGGTGGGGCACGTGCGGGACGGGCGGGGCGGACGGGGCGGTACGGGCCTGTGCCGCCGCGGTCGCCCGGGCGGTCCCGGCCGCCCGGGCCGCCTTGGTGACGAGCGCGTGCCAGGTCGCGTACGTGACGGCGGCGCCGACGACGGCGAGGCCGGTGCCGAGGACGGCCGTGGTGAGCGTCGGCATGAGCGAGGGTCCGCCGAACCAGTCGCCGAGCCGGGGCGCGGCGAGCCCGAGGGCGAGCGACGGCACGGCCAGCACCCACAGGACGGTGGTCATGGCGACCGGCTGGCGCCCGTGGTCGGGGGCCTCGGTGCCGCGCCCGCGGAAGGCGAGCAGCCACAGCCGGATCGCGTACGCGGCGGTGAGCAGGGCCGTCAGGAGTCCGGCGACGAGCACGATCCAGCCGGCCACGGCGGGCGCGCCGCCCGCCCCGCCCGAGGTGGCGGTGTGCTCGGCGGCGACGAGGACGGCTTCCTTGGAGAAGAAGCCGGCGAACGGCGGGATCGCGGCGAGCGCGAGCAGGCCGATGGTCATCGTCCAGTACGCGTCCGGGACGCGCCGGGTCAGTCCGCTCATCCGGGACATGGCGGTGAGCGAGTTGGTGCCGGCGGCGTGGATGACCGTACCGGCGGCGAGGAACAGCAGCGCCTTGAAGGCGCCGTGCGTGAGGAGGTGGAAGACGGCGGCGGCCCGGTCGCCGACGGCGAGGGCGCCGGCCATGTAGCCGAGCTGGCCGATCGTCGAGTAGGCGAGGACCCGCTTGATGTCGTCCTGCGCGAGCGCGGCGAGCGCCGAGCCGGTCATGGTGAGCGCGGCCATCACGGCGAGCACGGTCAGCGCGGCGGCGGAGGCGGCGAAGACCGGCAGCAGACGGGCGGTGAAGTAGATGCCGGCGGCGACCATGGTGGCCGCGTGGATGAGCGCGGAGACGGGGGTCGGGCCGGCCATCGCGTCGGGCAGCCAGGTGTGCAGCGGGAACTGCGCGGACTTGCCGGCCACGCCCGCGAGGAGCAGCAGCGCCACCAGGGTCGGGTGGTCGAGGCCGCCGCTCGCGACGGCGCCGAGCACCCCGGTGATCCGGAAGGTGCCCGCGTCGGCGGCGAGCGCGAACAGGCCGATCAGGAACGGCACGTCGCCGAGCTTGGTGACGAGGAAGGCCTTCAGGGAGGCCGCGCGGGCCTCGGGGGTCTCCCAGTAGTGCCCGACGAGGAAGTACGAGCAGATGCCCATGATCTCCCAGCCGACGAGCAGCACCATCAGGTCGCCGGAGTAGACGACGAGCAGCATCGCGGAGGTGAAGAGGGAGACGAGCGCGGCGTACGAGGGGTAGCGCGGGTCGTGCCGGAGGTAGCCGGTCGAGTAGATCTGCACGCAGGTGGCGACGACGCCGACCAGGACGGCGACGAGCGCGGCGAAGCCGTCGATGTGCAGGGCCAGGTCGATCGGGACCGAGCCGGTCGGGGTGAGCCGGGTCGCGGCGTCGATCGCCGCACCGCCGCCCTGCCGTACGGCGACCAGGACGGCGAGCACGGCGGCGGCCAGGGCCGGCAGGACGGCCAGGGGGCGGACGAAGCCGGGGGCGGTACGGCCGAGGAGCAGGCCGGCGGCCGAGCCCAGGAAGGGCAGGAGGGGGACGAGGACGGCGAGGGTGGTGGTGGTCACGCGGTGGCCTCGGCCTTCTCGCCGGTGGACGACGGGTCGGCGGACGACGGGTCGGTGGACGGGGAGCCCGTCGCGGGGGTGGGGCGCTCGGCGGTGTCGCGGAGCCGGTCGACGTCAGCGGTGCCGCGGTTGCGGTAGACCATCAGGACGATCGCGAGGCCGATGCCGATCTCGGCGGCGGCGATGGCGATGACGAAGAGGGTGAGCGCCTGGCCGGCGTGCAGGGTGTCGCGGAGCCAGACGTCGAAGGCGACCAGGTTGAGGTTGACCGCGTTGAGCATGAGCTCGACGGACATCAGGACGAGGATCGCGTTGCGGCGGGCGAGGACGCCGTACAGGCCGATGGAGAAGAGGAGGGCGGCGAGGACGGCCGGGTAGACGAGATGCATCAGCGGGTCTCCTCGGCGGCTTCGCCGGATTCGTCGGTGTCCTCGGTTTCCTCAGGGGCCTCGGTGTCGGTGTCGTCTTCGGGAGACTTCTTCCGGGACAGGACGATCGCCCCGACGAGCGCGGCGAGCAGCAGCACGGACAGCGCCTCGAAGGGCAGCACCCAGTGCCGGAAGAGGAACCGGCCCGACACCTCGGCGGAGCCCTGCGCGGGTCCGTCGAGGCCGATCCACGTCGTACGGAACGCGTCCACGACCACCCACACCAGCGCCGCCGCGGCGGCCAGTGCCACGGCGGCGGCGACGGGCCGGTTGCCCGAGTCGGCGTCCGGGGAGCGGCCGACGGGGGCCCGGGTGAGCATGAGCCCGAAGAGGAGGAGGACGACGACCGAACCGACGTAGATCAGCACCTGCACCCAGGCGATGAACTCGGCGGTCAGCAGCAGGTACTCGACGGCGAGCCCGCCGAGCGCCACGACCAGCCAGAGCGCGGCGTGCACGAGCTGCTTGGTGGTGACGGCGACGAGGGCCGCGCCGAGGGTGACGAGGCCGACGAGGAGGAAGACGGCCTCGACGCCGGTGGGGGAAAGGAAGCCGTGGGCGGTGGCCGAAGCGGCGAGGGTCCGGGCCAGGATCACTGTCCCTCCTCCTCGCGCCGAGCGGCCTCGGCCTGGGCGGCTGCCTCGGCCTCGGCTGCCGCATGGGCCTGGGCCGCCGCCTTGTCGGCGGCCTTGCGCGCCGCGGCGATCTCCTTCGGCTCCTCCGCGCGCGGGTCGAGCGCGGGCGGCTCCGGGACGGTCCACATCCACTCGCGCAGCTTGTCGCGCTCGTGCGTCAGTTCCTGGATGTCGGTCTCCGCGTACTCGAACTCGGGCGACCAGAACAGCGCGTCGAACGGGCACACCTCGACGCAGATACCGCAGTACATGCAGAGCGAGAAGTCGATCGCGAAGCGGTCGAGGACGTTGCGGCTGCGCTCGCGCCCGCCGGGGGCGGCCGGCGGCACGGTCTCCTTGTGGGAGTCGATGTAGATGCACCAGTCGGGGCACTCGCGGGCGCACAGCATGCAGACCGTGCAGTTCTCCTCGAACAGCGCGATCACCCCGCGCGTGCGGGGCGGCAGCTCGGGCTGCGCCTCCGGGTACTGCAGGGTGACGCTCCTGCGCGTCATGGTGCGCAGGGTGACGGCGAGGCCCTTGGCCAGACCGGATCCGAACACGGGTGCCATCAGCTGATCGCCACCTTCACGATGCCGGTGAGCGCGATCTGCGCGAGCGCGAGCGGGACGAGGGTCGTCCAGGCGAGCTTCTGGAGCTGGTCCTCGCGCAGCCGGGGGTACGAGACCCGCAGCCAGATCACGACGAACGCCAGGACGGCGGTCTTGAGCAGGGTCCACAGCCAGCCGAGGCCGTCGGCGCCGAACGGGCCGTGCCAGCCGCCGAGGAAGAGGACGGTGGTCAGGCCGCACAGGACGACGATGCCGGCGTACTCGGCGAGCAGGAACAGCGCGAAGCGCAGCCCGGTGTACTCGGTGTACGCGCCGAAGATGATCTCCGAGTCGGCGATCGGCATGTCGAACGGCGGGCGCTGCAGCTCGGCGAGCCCGGCGACGAAGAAGACGAGCGCGCCGACGATCTGCCAGGGCACCCACCACCACTCGAACGAGTCGAGGATGCCGGGCAGCGAGAGCGTCCCGGCCGCCATCGCGACGGACGCGGCGGCGAGGAGCATGGGCAGTTCGTACGCGAGGAGCTGCGCGGCGGTACGGAGCGCGCCGAGCAGCGAGTACTTGTTCGCCGACGCCCAGCCGGCCATCAGGCTGCCGAGCACACCGACGCCCATGACCGCGAGCACGAAGAAGATCCCCGCGTCGATCACCGCCCCGACCGCGCCGTCGCCGGGGCCGATCGGGATCGCGAGGAGGACGAGGAGGTACGGGAGGAGGGCGACGGCCGGCGCGAGCTGGAACACCCGCCGGTCGGCGTCGGCCGGGACGATGTCCTCCTTCTGCGCGAACTTCACCCCGTCCGCGACGAGCTGCGCCCAGCCGTGGAACCCGCCCGCGTACATGGGGCCGAGCCGGCCCTGCATGTGGGCCATCACCTTGTGTTCCGTCTGTCCGACGACGAGCGGCAGGACGAGGAACGCGACGAAGACGGCGAGCAGGCGGAGGACGACGTCGAGTACGTCGGTCACGCGGGATCGCCTCCGTCGGATTCGGTGTCGGGGGTGGGCGGGGTCTCGGGCGGAGTCTCGGGCGGGGTTTCGCTGTCCGGCTCGGCGGCCTTCCCGGGCGCCTTCTCGGGGGCCTCGGCGCCCTCGTCGAACGCCGGGCGGGCGTGGTGCCAGGGGGCGTCCGCGCTACGGGTACGGGGTCCGGGCTCCGGTTGCGGTGCCCCCTCGTCGGCGGTCCCGCCCTCGCGCTGACTGGCGGACCCGCCGCCCGCGCTCCGGTTCCGGCGCGGACCGGCCGGAGGCGCCGGGGACTCTGCCTCGGTGGGCGGCTCAGCGGGCTGCTCGGTCGGTTCCGGTCGCTGGCTCGCGGAGCCGCCGCCCGCGCTCCGGTTCCGGCGCGGACCGGCCGGAGGCGCCGGCGGCTCGACGGCAGTGGTCGGCTCGGACGGTTCCGGCCGCTGGCTCGCCGAACCGCCGCTCGCGCTGCGCGCCCGGCGCGGACCCGCCGCGGGGGTCTCCGTACCCTGCTGGCTCGCCGAGCCCTCGCTCGCGCTCCGCGCGCGCCGCGGGGCCACGGCCGGGGTCTCCCCCTCGCCCTGCTGGCTCGCCGACCCGGCGCCGGCCGTACGGGTACGCCGCACCGGCCGTTCACCGGCGGCACCGGCCCCCGCGCCCGCGCCGCGCGCCGCGCGGGCCGGGGCGGGCGGGAGCTGGCCCTTCAGCGGACCCCATTCGTTGGGGTCGGGCACGCCCGGCGGTAGCATCTGACGGCGCTTCGGGGCGTTCGGGTCGTGGGACTCGCCGGGCTCCTTCGCGCCGGGCCACGCCTTGGCGACGCGTGCCGCGAGGACGAAGTCCTTGCGCAGCGGATGGCCCTCGAAGGTCTCCGGAAGGAGCAGGTGGACCAGGTGCGGGTGATCGGTGAAGGTCACCCCGAACATCTCGTACGTCTCGCGCTCGTGCCAGGCCGCGCCCGCGTAGACCTCGACGGCCGACGGCAGCGACGCCGCCTCGTGCGGCACCGTCGTCCGCAGCAGCAGGCGCCGGACGCCGCCCGGTCCGACCGAGG
The DNA here is from genome assembly GCA_002355495.1 of Streptomyces laurentii. GTDB lineage: Bacteria > Actinomycetota > Actinomycetes > Streptomycetales > Streptomycetaceae > Streptomyces > Streptomyces laurentii. The sequence goes on along the minus strand of AP017424.1, from coordinate 4,636,665 downwards.
CGACGTGCGCGCAGACGCGGAAGCCCGCGCCCGGTTCGTCGACGGCGCTCAGCCAGTCGAAGAAGGTGAGGCCGAGCTTGTCGCGGGCGATCTCCAGGGCGGCGATCCACGAGCCGGTCGGCACGTCGACGGTCAGCAGGTCGTACCCGCGCTGGGCCGCGGCCTCCTCGCCGAAGAGCTCGGTGACCGAGTCCGGCAGGGCGTCGAAGGCGTTCTCGTCGTAGCCGTTCACGCGCTGCCTCCCGGCGTCGGCGGGGTGCCGCCCGGCACCGGCGGGTCCACCCGGGGGCTGGTCAGCTGGGTGACGGACGCGCCGCCGCCCGCGCCGTACCGCGCGCCGAGGTTCTCCCGCGCGATCTTCTCCTGGAGTTTGAGGATGCCCTGGAGCAGCGCCTCGGGTCGCGGCGGACAGCCCGGCACGTACACGTCGACCGGGATGATCTGGTCGACACCCTTCGTGACGGAGTACGAGTCCCAGTACGGGCCGCCGCAGTTCGAGCAGGCGCCGAAGGAGATGACGTACTTCGGCTCGGGCATCTGCTCGTACAGCCGCTTCACCGCCGGCGCCATCTTGTCCGTCACCGTGCCGGAGACGATCATCAGGTCGGCCTGGCGCGGGCCCGGCGCGAAGGGGATCACGCCGAGGCGGATGAAGTCGTGACGGGCCATCGAGGCGGCGATGAACTCGATGGCGCAGCAGGCGAGGCCGAAGTTGAAGACCCAGAGGCTGTAGCGGCGGCCCCAGTTCAGGACCACCTTCATCGGCTCGGGGGCGAGACGGGCCAGCGCCCCGAGCTTCGGCTCCGGCAGCGGGACCGGCGCGGAGGCCGGGGCCGCCCCTTCGATCGGGGTCGTCTCCGGAGTGGGGGTCACGTCCATGCCAGGACGCCCTTCTTGTACGCGTAGAGCAGTCCGACGGCGAGGAAGCCGAGGAACACGAACATCTCCACCAGGGTCGTCGCCCCGTATCCGGGCGCGGCGAAGACCGTCGCCCACGGGAAGAGGAAGATCGAGTCGACGGCGAAGATCACGTAGAGGAAGGCGTAGACGTAGTAGCGGACCTGCGTGTGGGCCCACCCCTCCCCCACCGGGTCGACTCCGCACTCGTAGGTGAGGAGTTTCTCGGGGGTCGGTACGACGGGCCGCAGCAGACGGTTCGCGCCGAACGCGATCGCGACGAAGAGCACGCCGACCACCGCCAGCAACCCGACGACGGAGTACGTCTGAAAGTAGCCCGCCGCGACGACGGTCGGTCCTGACACGTCCGCGTCCACCCCTCGATCTCGGTGTCTGCCCTTTTTTCTACGGACGCTGAGTCTAGGGGTTCTGGTGGGGATAGCCCCCCTTCGCTCCCGCCCACCTCCCCCATGGCAGGACGGCTCGCGCGGCAGGCAAGCTTGGGTCTTATGACCGAGCACACCGACACCTCGCCTCCCCCCGTGCGCCTCGCGTACGGCCGGCACACCTGGAAGGAGGTCGCCCACCTCCTCGGCAATCTCCCGTACGCGCTGGTCGGGTTCGTGTACGCCGTCGCGACGGTCTCGGTCGGCGCCGGCCTGTCCGTGACGATCATCGGGGCGCCGATGCTCGCGCTCGCCCTCTCCGGGGCACGGGTGCTGGGCCGGGCCGAGCGGGCCCGGGCGCGGGGGCTGCTCGGGGTGCGGGTCGCCGAGCCGAGCCGGCTGCCGCACCATGGCGGTCTGCTCGGGGCGCTGTGGGCGCAGCTCGCGGATCCGGTGGCGTGGCGGACTCAGCTGTATCTGTTCGTCCGGCTGCCGTGGGGCATCCTGACGTTCGCGGTGACGGTGGTGTCGCTGCTCGTGCTGTGGCCGCTGCTGCCGTTCCTGGTGCGCGGCATGGCGAACATCGACCGGTCGATGGTGCGCGGGCTGCTGTCGCCGTCCGACGAGCTGGAGCGGCGGATCGCGGAGCTGGAGTCCGACCGGGGTGTGGTCGTGGACACCGCCGCCGCCGACCTGCGCCGCATCGAGCGGGATCTGCACGACGGCGCCCAGGCCCGGCTGGTGGCGCTCGCGATGGGGCTCGGGCTCGCGAAGGAGCGGCTGCTCGACGATCCGGAGAAGGCAGCCGTGATGGTCGACGAGGCGCACGGCGAGGTGAAGCTGGCCCTCCAGGAGCTGCGCGACCTGGCCCGGGGCATCCACCCGGCCGTCCTCACCGACCGCGGACTCGACGCGGCGCTCTCGGCGATCGCCGCGCGCTGCACCGTCCCCGTGACGGTGGACGTGGACCTGCCGGCCCGGCCGGCCGACGCGATCGAGGGCATCGCCTACTTCACCGTCTCGGAGCTGCTCCAGAACGTGTCCAAGCACTCGCGCGCCCGCCAGGCGTGGGTGGACGTGTGGCGGACGGACGACCGGCTGATGCTCCAGGTCCGGGACGACGGGGTCGGCGGGGCGCGGCTGGACGGCGGTACGGGGATGGCGGGGCTCGCGGAGCGGCTGGACGCGGTCGACGGGGTGTTCGCCGTGAACTCGCCGGAGGGCGGGCCGACGACGGTGACCGCCGAGCTCCCGTGGCGCGACCGCCCGCGCGCCTGACGCCTTCTCGTGTGCTCGGCGGCCCCCGCCCGGTCCTCACCGGGCGGGGGTTTCGTCGTCCCCGCGCCCGTTCCACTTCGGCGTATCCGGCGTACGCCCGCGCGCGCCCCGCCCCTCGTACGCGGGTGGGGATAACCCCCCTCCCGAGACGCCCACCCGCCTCATGGCCCCGACCCCCTCCCGACCGGGATGGTGGAGTCACCATCCAGCAGCGCGAGAAACGGATCCCCGATGGCCGTCTCCTCTTCTCTCCCCGCCGGCGTCCGCGCCCCGTTCGAGGGGCGTACGTGGCGTGCGGTCGGCTACGTCCTGACCGGCTTCCCGCTGAGCATCGCCTTCTTCGTGCTCGCGGTCACCTTCCTCTCCACCGGTGCCGGGCTGCTCGTCACGTTCCTCGGCATCCCGGTCCTGGCCGCCGGGCTCGCCGCGTGCCGGGGCATCGGCGTGCTGGAGCGCACGCGGGCGCGCACGCTGCTGGATCTGCACGTACGGGCGCCGGAGCCGGCCCGCGGCCGGACAAACAGCCCGATGGCGTGGATGGTCGCGACGCTGAAGAGCGGGGCGTCGTGGCGGCACCTGCTGTACTGCCTGCTGCACTTCCCGTGGGCGGTGTTCACCTTCGTCATGACGGTGACGCTGTGGTCGGTGTCGTGGAGCCTGGTCACGTACCCGCTGTGGAAGTGGGTGTTCCCCGTGTACCTGGGGCAGGACGGCATCCAGCTCTTCGGGGACGGGACGCACGGCGTCTACGTCGACAACCCGTTCGAGGTCGGCGTGACCGTCGCCGTGGGTCTCGGCCTCGTCTTCCTCTCGCCGTGGGTGCTGCGGGGTCTGGTCGCGGTCGACGGGGTGATGGTCTCGACGCTGCTCGGCCCGTCGCTGCTCGCCTCGCGGGTGACGGAGCTGGAGTCGGACCGGGGCGTGGTCGTCGACACCGCCGCCGCCGACCTGCGCCGCATCGAGCGCGAGCTGCACGACGGCGCGCAGGCCCGGCTCACCTCCCTCGCCATGGACCTGGGGCTGGCGAAGGACCGGATCGTGGACGACCCGCTGACCGCCGCCGCGATGGTCGACGAGGCGCACGGCGAGGTGAAGCTGGCCCTCCAGGAGCTGCGCGACCTGGCCCGGGGCATCCACCCGGCCGTCCTCACCGACCGCGGACTCGACGCGGCCCTGTCGGCGGTGGCCGCCCGCTGCGCCGTCCCCGTGACGGTGGACGTGGACCTGCCGGCCCGGCCGGCGGCCGCGATCGAGGGCCTCGCCTACTTCACGGTCTCCGAGCTGCTCCAGAACGTCTCGCGGCACGCGCGGGCCAAGCGCGCCTGGGTGGACGTGTGGCGGACGGACGACCGGCTGATGCTCCAGGTCCGGGACGACGGGGTCGGCGGGGCGGTCCCGGCCGGCGAGCGCGGGCTGGCCGGGCTGATGGAGCGGCTGGACGCGGTCGACGGGGTGCTCGCCGTCGACTCGCCGGCGGGCGGCCCGACCACGGTCACCGCCGAACTCCCCTGGCGCGACTGAGTACGGCCGCGCACGACCGGCACCGCCGAACCCGACCGGTTCCGCCGAGCACGACCGGCGCCGCTGAACCCCACCGGTTCCGCCGCGCCCGCCGGACCCGTCCGAAACTCCCCCGCCTGAACCTCCCCCGTCCCCTCCGCGTCCCTCCCCCTGCGATGCTGGACACCGCTCAGCACGCAGTGGGAAAGACCTGAGGGGACGAAACGACATGGGGCCGATGGGAACGGGCGGGGGCGCCGGTGCGGCGGCGAACGGCGGCGCGGACAGCGTGCGGGTCGTCATCGCCGAGGACTCGGTACTGCTCCGGGAGGGCCTGACCCGCCTGCTCACCGACCTGGGCCACGAGGTGGTCGCGGGGGTCGGCGACGCCGAGGAGCTGCTGAAGACGGTGGCCGCGCTCGCGGACCGGGCCGAGCTGCCGGACGTCGTCGTGGCCGACGTGCGGATGCCGCCGACCCACACCGACGAGGGGGTGCGGGCGGCGGTGCGGCTGCGCCAGGACTACCCGGGGATCGGGGTGCTGGTGTTCTCGCAGTACGTGGAGGAGCGGTACGCGACGGAGCTGCTGGCCGGGTCCAGCACGGGCGTCGGCTATCTGCTGAAGGACCGGGTCGCCGACGTCCGCGATTTCGTGGACGCGGTCGTACGGGTGGCCCGGGGCGGGACGGCCCTCGACCCGGAGGTCGTGGCGCAGCTGCTCGGCCGCAGCCGCCGGCAGGACGTGCTGGCGGTGCTGACCCCGCGCGAGCGCGAGGTGCTCGGCCTGATGGCGGAGGGACGCACGAATTCGGCCATCGCGAAGCAGCTCGTGGTGAGCGACGGCGCGGTCGAAAAGCACATCGGCAACATCTTCCTGAAGCTGGGACTGTCGCCGAGTGACGGGGATCACCGCCGGGTCCTCGCCGTGTTGACGTACTTGAATTCCTGACGAGATCCGTTGATTCCCGCCACAGCCCGGCACTTCCGGCCGAATCCGCGCGATCCCGGCCGGGAAGTTCGGGTTTCCCGGGGCTTTCTGGCCGCTTCCGTCCCTCCCACCGGCCCCTCACGTCCCTGACGCCCCGTCACCCACACCCCGCCGGACCTGGGATGGACCGGCGGCACCGCCCCGCCGCCGCTCGGGACCACCTCACGGCCGGCCGCTCACGGGGTACGGGCCGCCGCCGGCCCCCGTACCGCTCCGGCCGCGTACGGCGCACCACCCCACTCCGGACGAATGGCGCATAACCGACGTCTCAAAAGAAGGTCCATGATGCGGGAAGTCCCCGGAAGGACCCCCTCTCGGACGTAGGCTGATCTCCGGGACGGACGGCCCAGGCCGGTCGCCCCCCGAGCCTTCTCCGCCGTAGCGCCGAGGAACACCGAGGCACCCCGGCGGAGATCACCCTTGCCGCCAGGGAGGTCCAGTCCAGTGACCAGCCAGGTCAGCAGCGAGGCCGGCGAGGCCCTGGTCGGGGAGCAGCGCAGCGCCCCGGCGACGGCCGAGCACGGCTCCGCGAAGGAAGTGCGCCGGCTCGACCGGGTGATCATCCGCTTCGCGGGTGACTCCGGCGACGGCATGCAGCTCACCGGTGACCGGTTCACCTCGGAGACGGCGTCCTTCGGGAACGACCTCTCCACGCTGCCGAACTTCCCGGCCGAGATCCGCGCGCCCGCCGGCACCCTGCCAGGCGTCTCGTCGTTCCAGCTGCACTTCGCCGACCACGACATCCTCACGCCGGGCGACGCCCCGGACGTGCTGGTCGCGATGAACCCGGCCGCGCTCAAAGCCAATATCGCCGATGTGCCGCGCGGCGGCGAGATCATCGTCAACACGGACGAGTTCACCAAACGCGCGATGCAGAAGGTGGGTTACGCGACCTCGCCACTGGAGGACGGCTCGCTGGACACCTACCGCGTCCACCCGGTGCCGCTGACGACGCTGACGGTCGAGGCGCTGAAGGACTTCGGGCTCTCCCGCAAGGAGGCCGAGCGCAGCAAGAACATGTTCGCGCTGGGCCTGTTGTCGTGGATGTACCACCGGCCGACGGAGAACACGGAAAGCTTCCTGCGGGCGAAGTTCGCGAAGAAGCCCGAGATCGCCGAGGCCAACGTGACAGCCTTCAGGGCGGGTTGGAACTTCGGTGAGACGACGGAGGACTTCGCGGTCTCGTACGAGGTCGCCCCGGCCACGTCCGCGTTCCCGACGGGCACGTACCGGAACATCTCCGGGAACCTGGCCCTGTCCTACGGCCTGATCGCGGCGTCCCGGCAGGCGGATCTGCCGCTGTACCTGGGCTCGTATCCGATCACGCCGGCCTCGGACATCCTGCACGAGCTGAGCAAGCACAAGAACTTCGGCGTCCGCACCTTCCAGGCGGAGGACGAGATCGCCGGCATCGGCGCCGCACTGGGCGCGGCCTTCGGCGGCTCGCTCGCCGTCACCACCACCTCCGGGCCGGGTGTGGCGCTCAAGTCGGAGACGATCGGTCTGGCCGTGTCGCTCGAACTGCCGCTGCTCATCGTGGACATCCAGCGCGGCGGCCCGTCCACCGGGCTGCCCACCAAGACGGAACAGGCGGACCTGCTCCAGGCGATGTTCGGCCGCAACGGCGAGGCCCCGGTGCCGATCGTCGCGCCGAAGACGCCCGCCGACTGCTTCGACGCGGCACTCGACGCGGCCCGGATCGCCCTCACGTACCGCACCCCCGTCATGCTCCTCTCGGACGGCTACCTCGCCAACGGCTCCGAGCCCTGGCGTGTCCCCGAGGTGGACGAACTCCCGAACCTGACGGTCCAGTTCGCGCAGGGCCCGAACCACACCCTCACTGACGGGACCAAGGCCTACTGGCCGTACAAGCGCGACCCGGAGACGCTGGCGCGCCCGTGGGCGATCCCCGGCACGCCCGGTCTGGAGCACCGGATCGGCGGCATCGAGAAGCAGGACGGCACGGGCAACATCTCGTACGACCCGGCCAACCACGAGTTCATGGTCCGCACCCGCCAGGCGAAGATCGACGGCATCACCGTCCCCGACCTGGAGGTCGACGACCCGGACGGAGCCCGCGTCCTCGTCCTGGGCTGGGGCTCCACCTACGGCCCGATCACCGCCGCCGTACGCCGGATCCGGCGCGAGGGCGGGCACATCGCCCAGGCCCATCTGCGCCACCTCAACCCCTTCCCGAAGAACCTCGGCGAGGTCCTGAAGGGATACGACAAGGTCGTCGTACCCGAGATGAACCTCGGCCAGCTCGCCACCCTCATCCGGGCGCGGTACCTCGTCGACGCCCGCAGCCACAACCAGGTCAACGGCATGCCGTTCAAGGCCGAGCAGCTCGCCGCCGCCCTCCAGGAGGTCATCGATGCCTGAGCCGCTCCTCGACCTCGTGCCCAAGGCCGAGGCCGTCCAGTCGATGAAGGACTTCAAGTCCGACCAGGAGGTGCGCTGGTGCCCGGGCTGCGGCGACTACGCCGTGCTCGCCGCCGTGCAGGGCTTCATGCCGTCGCTGGGGCTGGCGAAGGAGAACATCGTCTTCGTCTCGGGCATCGGCTGCTCGTCCCGCTTCCCGTACTACATGAACACGTACGGGATGCACTCCATCCACGGCCGCGCCCCGGCCATCGCCACCGGCCTGGCCACCTCCCGCCGCGACCTGTCGGTCTGGGTCGTCACGGGCGACGGCGACGCGCTGTCCATCGGCGGCAACCACCTGATCCACGCGCTGCGCCGCAACGTCAACCTCAAGATCCTCCTCTTCAACAACCGGATCTACGGCCTCACGAAAGGCCAGTACTCACCCACCTCCGAGGTCGGCAAGATCACCAAGTCGACCCCGATGGGCTCCCTGGACGCCCCCTTCAACCCGGTGTCGCTGGCGCTCGGCGCGGAAGCCTCCTTCGTCGCCCGGACCGTGGACTCCGACCGCAAGCACCTCACCGAGGTCCTGCGCCAGGCCGCCGACCACCCGGGCACGGCACTGGTGGAGATCTACCAGAACTGCAACATCTTCAACGACGGCGCGTTCGAGGTACTCAAGGACCGCGAGCAGGCACAGGAGGCGGTGATCCGCCTGGAGCACGGGCAGCCGATCCGCTTCGGCGCCGACCTCGACAAGGGCGTGGTCCGCGACCCGGCCACCGGCGACCTGGAGGTCGTCGAGGTGACGCCTTCGATCGAGGACCGGATCCTCGTGCACGACGCCCACGCCGCGTCGCCGACGACCGCGTTCGCGCTGTCGCGCCTGGCCGACCCCGACACACTGCACCGCACGCCCATCGGCGTCTTCCGGTCGATCGAGCGGCCGGTGTACGACACGCTCATGGCGGGGCAGCTGGACAAGGCGGTCGAGCAGCAGGGCAAGGGCGACCTCGCGCAGCTGCTCGCGGGGAAGGACACCTGGACCGTGGTGGGGTGACCCGCCCGGCTTGAGCTCCCGACCAAGCCGCTTGCCTTCGGGCGGGCGGCTTCGTCGTGTGCCGCGGCGCTGCGCACGTTCCGAAAGGTGCGCTTTCTGAAAGTTAGCGCATGACGTACGGTGAGTGGGTAGCCCTCACCCCCGGGAGAAACCATGAGCATCGTCGTCACCGGAGCCACCGGTCGACTGGGCCGTCTCGTCCTCGACGCCCTCCTCGCCACCGAGCCCGCCGCGTCCCTCGCCGCCGTCGTCCGGGACAAGGCGAAGGCCGCCGACCTCGCCGAACGCGGGATCGAACTGCGGGTGGCCGACTACGACCGGCCCGAGACCCTGGCCGGCGCTTTCCGCGCGGGCGACCGGGTGCTGCTGGTCTCCGGCAGCGAGGTCGGCCGCCGGGTGCCGCAGCACACCGCCGTCGTCGCCGCCGCCAAGGCCGCCGGGGTCGCCCAGCTCGCGTACACCGGCATCCTCGGCGGTCCCGAGGCCGACTTCGTCCTGGCCGGGGAGCACAAGGCCACGGAGGCGGCGATCCTCGCGTCCGGCCTGCCGTACACCTTCCTGCGCAACGGCTGGTACACCGAGAACTACACCGACAACCTCGCCCCGGTCCTCGCGCACGGCGCCGTCGTCGCCAACGCGGGCGACGGCCGCGTCGCCTCCGCCGCCCGCGCCGACTACGCCGCCGCCGCTGCCGCCGTCCTCACCGGCCCGCTCGACGCGCACCTGGGGCAGGCGTACGAGCTGAACGGCGACGTGTCGTGGTCCCTCGCCGAGTACGCGGCCGAGGTCGCGGCGCGGTCCGGGCAGGAGATCACGTACACGAACGTGCCCGCCGCCGCCCACCTCGACATCCTCACCGGCGCCGGCGTCCCGGCCCCCTTCGCCGAGATCCTCGTCGACGTCGACGAGGCCGTCGCGCGCGGCGCGCTCGCCTCGCGCGGCGACGACCTGGCCCGCCTCATCGGACGCGCGACCACCCCGATCGCCGAGACGATCGGGGCGGCGCTGAAGGCGAACCGATAAGGGGTTCCCGGACCCGGATTCCCGGACCCGGGTTCTCAGACCCGGATTCCCGGACCCGGGTTCTCAGACCCGGGCCGTGGGTTCCGGCGCGTCCAGCGGGGGCGCGCCGGGCGTCCCGGCCGGGGCCGGGCGGCGGGCCCGTACCGCACCCCACACCACGGCCGCCACCACGACGACCCCGGCACCGGCCCAGGTCAGCGGGCTGGCCCAGAAGGCGTGCGGCATCTGCTGGCTGAGCACGAAGACGCCCATGACGACCACGAACCAGCCGAACGCCTTGCGCAGCGTGTCCTGCGGGATGCGGCCCGCGAACCGGCTGCCGATCAGGCTGCCGACGATCGCCGCGCCGGTGACGGCCAGCGCCAGGTTCCAGTCGATCTGCACGCCGGCCAGGTGACCAGCGAGCCCCGAGAACGACTTCATCGCGATGACCAGCAGCGACGTGCCGACCGCGACGCTCATCGGCAGACCGCCGAGCAGCGCGAGCGCCGGGACGACGAGGAACCCGCCGCCCGAGCCCACCAGGCCGGTGATCGCACCGACGAGCAGGCCCTCGACGACCATGTGCGCCACGGGCAGTTCCGCGTGCGCCGGCTTCGCCGGGCGCTCCTTGCGCGACTTCCGGAGCATCGCCACCGCGGTCGCGAGCATCATCAGCGCGAACGCGATCAGCAGCACCGTGCCCGGGATGTACTCGGCGAGCCGGCCGCCGCCGTACGCGCCGATCATGCTGACGCCACCGAAGATCAGACCCGTGCGCCAGCGCACCCGGCCCGCCCGCGCGTGCGTGATCAGGCCGAACAGGCTCGTGACACCGACCACGAAGAGCGAGGTCGCGATGGCTTCCTTGCTCTCCTGCCCGGCCAGGTAGACCAGGATCGGGACGGTCAGGATCGAACCGCCGCCGCCCAGGATGCCCAGGCTGACGCCGATCAGTACGGAGGCCGCGAGGACGAACGTGATCATGACTGTTCCCGCAGGGAGGCGATGACGGTACGGATGTCGGTCCGCGGGCCGCGGTTGTACGGCAGCTTGGACAGCATCATGCCCATCGCGCACGTGTTGCTGAGCGCGGCGAACGTGAGCCCGGCGCCGACCGCCGTGCCGACGAGGTGCGCCCGGCGGACGAACAGGCCCGCGATACCGCTGGTGAGCACGATCGAACCGGCGACGAGACGGACCTGACGTTCGAGGTCCCAGCGCTTCGGCCCCTGGTTGACGGGAGCACCGGCCATCTCCCAGGCCATCATGCCGCCGTCCAGGACCCGGAGGTTCGGCAGCCCGGCCTCGGCGAGGGCCTCGCCGGCCTGGGCGGCGCGGCCGCCGGAACGGCAGATGAGGACGACGTCCTCGTCGAGGTGGGCGAGGATCTCGGCGCGGTGTTCGCGCAGCGTGTCGAGGGGGACGTTGTAGGCGCCGGGGATGTGGGAGGTCTGGAACTCGCCGGGGGTGCGGACGTCGAGAAGACGGGGGGCGGGGCCGGTGGCGAGGAGGCGCTGGAGGGCGGCGGGGGTGAGCGTGGTGGTCGGGGTCGTCGACATGGGGGCTCCGTGGGGGGGGAGGTGGGGCGGGTGGCGCGGGTGGCGCGGGGTGTTGCGGGCAGGGCGGGAGCGAGGGGCCGCGAGGGGCGCGGCAGGTGGGGGTCGCTCGCCCGAGGAATCGCCGGGGATACCGGGGATACCGGGGATATGCCGGCGCTCCCGCGAGGTGACCCAGTCAGGGCGCGAGGGGCTGGTCGCGGGGGCGCCGGGGCTTTTCACCGTTCCGGGAGGGGCGGCCCTGGGGTGGGGGCCGCCCCGTCCGGTCCGGCGGTGGTCAGGCCGCCGGGGTGTCCAGGAGGGCCCAGGCCGCGTAGCCGCCGAGGATGTCGGAGACGTCGGTGAAGCCCTTGTGGCGCAGCAGGCTCGCCGCGATGGAGGAGCGGTGGCCTCCGGCGCAGTGCAGGACCAGCGGCCGGTCGGTCGGGATCTCGTCCAGACGGTGGGGCAGCTCGCCGAGCGAGATGTGCAGGGCCTCGTCGATGAAGCCGACGGAGCCGCGCTCGCCGCAGTTGCGGACGTCGAGGACCACCGGCGGGTTGTCGCCGGCCAGGGCGTCCCGCAGCTGGGCGGCGGTCAGCCGGCTGGCCGGGGAGACCTCGTCCGCCAGGGTCACCAGGGCGTCCTCGGGCGAGCGCAGGTAGCCGGTCACGTGGTCGAAGCCGATGCGCGCCAGGCGGGTGACGATCTCCTCCTCGCGGTTCTGCGGGGCGAGGACCAGCAGCTCGTCCTTCGGGGCGAGGACGGTTCCGGCCTGCTCGGCGAACCGGCCGTCGGCGGGCACGTTGACCGCGCCGCGCAGGTGACCGGCCGCGAACTCGTGCGGGTCGCGGGCGTCGACCACGACCGCGCCGGCCGCGCGGCGCTCGGTGAACTCCTCGATGGTCAGCGGCCGGGGGCCGCCGCCGGGTCGAACAGCTCGCGCTCGCGGCGGTTGAGGTCGGCGTCGTACGCGAAGTAGCCGGGCGCGGCGGGCTGGCCGGCGGCGACGATCGCGACGAACTCTTCCTTGCTCATCGGCGCGCAGGCGTAGTTGGTGGCGCGCTGCTGGCCGATCGTGGACTGCTTCTCCGTGGAGAGGTTCTTGCCGCAGGCCGAGCCGGCGCCGTGCGCGGGGAAGACGCGCACCTCGTCGGGCAGGCCCATCAGCTTGTTCTGCACGCTGTCGTAGAGCATCCCGCCCAGCTCCTCGGCGGTCACACCGGCGGAGGCGAGCAGGTCGGGGCGGCCGACGTCGCCGATGAAGAGGGCGTCGCCCGTCATCACGCCGTACGGGACGGTGTCCTCGCCCCGCTCGTACACGAGCACGCTGATGGACTCCGGGGTGTGGCCCGGCGTCTCCATGATCTCCAGCGTGACGCCGCCGAGGCTGATGGTCTCGCCGTCGGCCAGCTTGCGGATCGCGTACTCGGTCTCGGCGCGGCGGCCGTAGCCGATCCAGGCGCCGGTGCGGGCGGCCATCTCCAGGTGGCCGGCCACGAAGTCGGCGTGGAAGTGGGTGTTGATGACGCCGACGACGGTGAAGCCGCGGGCCTCGGCGTCGGCGAGGTACTCGGAGACGTCACGACGGGGGTCGACGACCACGGCCTGGCCGGTGGTCTCGTCGGCGATCATGTACGACGCCTGGGAGAGGCAGTCGAGGTAGTACTGGGCGAAGAACATGGGAATCAACCTCCACGAGCTGGGGTGCTATACCCAGAGGGGTATAGAGGGAGTAGCGGGAAGGGCGGGCCGGAGCCGGAATCCGGGGCGGGTCAGACGGGTCGGACCGAGCCGGGCTCGGTGCCGGTCGCCACGGGGCGGCCCGCGCGGATCCAGCCGCGGGTGCCGCCGGCCACGGAGTAGATGTCCGCGCCGCCGTTGACGCCTCCGCCGACCACGGCCAGCAGGTCGGCGGCCGCCTTGCTGCGGTTGCCGCTGGCGCAGATCACGTACACCGGCCGCCCGGCGGGCAGCTTCGGCGGCGTGACACCCAGGCTGGGCAGCGGGGCGAGGAGCGCGCCGGGGACGTGACCGTCCCGGTATTCGCCGGGCTGTCGTACGTCGAGCACGAAGGCTCCGTCCGTCCACGCCGCGGCGAAAGCTTCCAGGTCCACTTCACGAGCCATGATGACTGCCTTCCGGATACCCCCCTGGGTATGACAACAACGACGTTAAACGGTCACCCCGGGACTCGTCAAATACCCCTGGGGGTATCCCGCGCCACACCCGCGCCTCACCCCTGTCCCCCTTGCGCCGGGCCCGTGCCACGCCTGGGCGGTACCCGTGCCCCACCTGGGCCGTACCCGCCCGCACCCCTCCCCCGACCCGGCCGCGGGTCACCCCGTACACCCGCCCATGGTCATGACCGTATGGCGATACGGACATGACATCCGGCCGGGCTCGGCGCTACCTTCGACGGAAAAGCGACGACGCGCGGCACAGGGCCGGCAGGAGCAGGAGGTCCGGTGAAGGAAACCAGCGAGGGGCGGGCAGGACTGCTCTACGGGATCGGCGCCTACGGCATGTGGGGTCTGGTCCCGCTCTTCTGGCCGCTGGTGAAGCCGGCCGGCGCGATCGAGATCCTGGCCCACCGGATGGTCTGGTCGCTCGCCTTCGTCGCCCTCGCGCTGCTCGCGCTGCGCCGCTGGGGCTGGATACGGGAGCTGGTGGGCAACCCGCGCAAGCTGGGCCTGATCACCGTGGCCGCGGCCGTCATCAGCGTCAACTGGGGCCTGTACATCTGGGCCGTCAACAACGGCCGGGTCGTCGAGGCCTCCCTCGGCTACTTCATCAACCCGCTCGTCACCATCGCCTTCGGCGTCCTCGTCCTCAAGGAGCGGCTGCGCCCGGCGCAGTGGGCGGCGGTCGGCGTCGGCACGGCGGCCGTGGTCGTCCTCGCGGTCGGGGCCGGCCGGCCGCCGTGGGTCTCGCTGACCCTGGCGTTCTCCTTCGCGCTCTACGGACTGGTGAAGAAGAAGGTCAACCTCGGCGGCATCGAGTCGCTCGCCGCCGAGACCGCCGTGCAGTTCCTGCCCGCGCTCGCGTACCTGATCTGGCTGGGCACCCAGGGCACGATGGCCTTCGGCGCGCACGGCGCGGGGCACGCGTCGCTGCTCGCCGCGACCGGCCTGGTGACGGCGGTGCCGCTGGTCTGCTTCGGCGCGGCCGCGATCCGCGTACCGCTGTCGACGCTCGGCCTGCTCCAGTACCTGGCGCCGGTCTTCCAGTTCCTGCTCGGCATCTTCTACTTCCACGAGGCGATGCCGCCGGAGCGCTGGGCGGGCTTCTCGCTGGTGTGGCTCGCGCTGGCGATCCTGAGCTGGGACGCGCTGCGTACGGCGCGGCGCAGCCGGGCGCGGGTGGAGGAGGCCGCGGCGCAGGCCGCCGCGTCGCCCACCGCCTCGCCCGCCACGTCGTCCGCCGTGGTTCCCGGTCCGCGCGCCGGGGCCGAGATCGGCGCCGGGACCCAGGCGGCGGCGCCCCCCACCCCCTCGTCGGCAAGCTGACACTCCGGTGAAGCGGCGGATTCCCCGCCGCTTTCCACCCCTTCGGCCCAGCCGGGCGGCCGACCGCGCGGTGAGGGCGAAAACGGTGTTACTCAGGGAGTCCGGGGGCTCGCTCCCCGCGCGGGCCCGAAGCCTCCCTCATCTACTACGCGATCCTCCTGATCGCCCTTCAGCTGGCCTTCGGGGTCTTCGGCCCCAACCCGATCAGCGTGATGATCCACGGCATCGTCGCCTGGCTGCCGCGCGCGATCGTGGCGCTCGTCATCGTGGCCATGGCCATGGCCATGGCCATCGCCCGCGCGGTCCGCGACATCGTGCAGGCCGCGCTCGGCGGGATGTCGTACGGCCGGTTCCTCGCGACGGCGGCCTGGGCCTTCATCGTCGCGCTCGGCGTGATCGCCGCGCTCGGCCAGGCGGGCATCGCCACCGCGATCACCGGCCCGGTGCTCACGGCGGTGCTCGCGACGATCGCGGGTATCGCGATCGTCGGTGTCGGCGGCGGTCTGATCACCCCGATGCGTTCGCGTTGGGAGCGCTGGCTGTCGGTCGCCGAGTCGGAGTCGGGCAAGGCCAAGCAGCAGATCACCGCGTACCAGCAGGGCCGCGAGGACGCGCGCCGCGCGATGCCGTCGGCGCAGGAGCGGACGGAGCGCGGGCGGCGCGGCGAGGGCGGGGAGGGCGGACAGATCGGCGGCGGAGGCGCCCCGACGGTCTGACCTCACGTACACGGGCCGGGCCCATGGACGCCGGTCCCGCCGGAGGAGCCACTGCTCCTCCGGCGGGACCGGCGTCGTCGTACGCGCGCGTGGCCGTCAGACCAGCAGGTCGTACTCGCGGATCAGCCAGCACACGGCGGTCAGCCGCAGCGTGGCGAAGTCGTGCCCGACCGGCTCCACCCAGTCGACCTCGGCGAGGTAGTCGGTGAAGCCGAGCACGTAGTCGGAGAGTTCCTCGCGCCGTACGGTCCGGCCGGCGGGCGGGGTCTCGGACCCGGCCTCGGCGGCCCCGGCGGCCACAGCGGCGACGGCACGAGCGGCCGGGATCCGGTCGTCCAGCGGGCCGCGCGGGGCCGGGACGAGGGCGTCGCACACGGCCGCCGCGTGCTGGTCGACGGCGGCCACGAGGCCCGGCTCGAAGGAGAACTCCGAGAGCCGGGGCATGTAGGTGGCGACGACCCCGACCAGAGGGCAGTCGGGCGAATCGTTCATCCCTCCACATTAGGGGCGGCACGGGGCCGTCCGGCCGTGAGCTTGGTCGCACCCGCGCCGGACTCACCGCCGTCGCCGTCCTCGCGGGTCAGCGGAAGCGTCGCGTCCGATTGCGGCGCACCCGCCGGACTCCAGGTGCGGCTCCTGGACGAGAACTCCCTCAAGAACGACGGGTGTCGATCTCCGCGATCAGGGCTTCGACTCGGGCCCTGATCGCGTCGCGGATCGGGCGGACCGCGTCCACGCCCCGCCCGGCCGGGTCGTCGAGCGTCCAGTCGAGGTAGTGCGTGCCGGGGAAGACCGGGCAGACGTCGCCGCAGCCCATGGTGATCACGTAGTCCGACACCTGGACGGCCTCGGCGGTGAGCACCTTCGGCGTGGCGGCGGAGATGTTGATGCCGATTTCGGCCATGGCCTCGACGGCGGCCGGATTGACCCGGTCACCGGGGAGGGATCCGGCGGAGCGGACCTCGACCCGGTCACCGGCCAGGTGCCGGAGGAACCCGGCGGCCATCTGGGAGCGGCCGGCGTTGTGGACGCAGACGAAGAGGACGGAGGCGAGCGGAGCGGTCACGGACGGCATCCCTTGACGACGGCGGAAGGTTTCGGCCGGGGTGGATCCCGCACCGGGCGATGTGAAAATATCAGTCCATGATGACATCAGTCGATGCTGATCTGTTGCGGGTCCTGGCCGACCCCCTCCGGCTCCGGATCGTGACCCTCCTCGCCCGCGAGACGCTGTGCACCACGCATCTCGTGGAGGAGACGGGCGCCCGGCAGACCAACCTCTCCAACCACCTGCGCGTGCTGCGCGAGGCGGGGCTCGTGGACACCGAGCCGTGCGGCCGGTTCACGTACTACCGGCTGAAGCCGGAGGTCCTCGACACCCTGGCCGGCCAGTTCACCTCGCTGGCCGCCACCGCCCGTACCCACACCGAATCCAAGAGGTCCTGTTGAATCCCGCCGCTCCCCCGGCCACCACCGAGGAGTCCTCGGTGGTGGCGAAGCTGTCGACGCTCGACCGCTTCCTCGCCGTCTGGATCCTGCTCGCCATGGCCCTCGGCCTCGGCCTCGGGCGGCTGGTCCCCGGCCTGAACGACGCGCTCGCCAAGGTCGAGATCGGCGGGATCTCACTGCCGATCGCCGTCGGCCTGCTGATCATGATGTATCCGGTCCTGGCGAAGGTCCGCTACGACCGCCTCGACGCCGTCACCGGCGACCGCCGGCTGATGGTGTCCTCACTCGTCATCAACTGGATCATCGGCCCGGCGGTCATGTTCGCGCTGGCGTGGATCTTCCTGCCGGACCTGCCCGAGTACCGCACCGGCCTGATCATCGTCGGCCTCGCCCGCTGCATCGCCATGGTGATCATCTGGAACGACCTGGCCTGCGGCGACCGCGAGGCCGCCGCCGTCCTCGTCGCGCTCAACAGCGTCTTCCAGGTGCTCGCGTTCGGCCTGCTCGGCTGGTTCTACCTCGACATCCTCCCGGGCTGGCTCGGCCTCGGCGAGGGCGAGTCCCTCGACATCTCCATGTGGAAGATCGCGCTCAACGTCGTCATCTTCCTCGGCGTCCCGCTCCTCGCCGGCTTCCTCACCCGGCGCCTCGGCGAGAAGAAGATGGGCCGGGACGCCTACGAGAGCCGGCTCCTGCCGAAGATCGGCCCCTGGGCGCTGTACGGGCTGCTCTTCACGATCGTCATCCTCTTCGCCCTCCAGGGAAAGACGATCACCTCGCAGCCGCTCGACGTGGCCCGGATCGCGCTGCCGCTCCTCGTCTACTTCGCGGTCATGTTCTTCGGCACGTTCCTGCTCGGCAAGGGCCTCGGTCTCGCCTACGACCGCACCGCGACCCTCGCCTTCACCGCCGCCGGCAACAACTTCGAGCTGGCCATCGCCGTCGCCATCGCCACCTTCGGCGTGACCAGCGGGCAGGCCCTGTCCGGCGTCGTCGGCCCGCTGATCGAGGTGCCGGTCCTGATCGGTCTGGTCTACGTGGCCCTGGCCTGGCGCCGGAAGTTCGGCCCGGCCCTGCGGTAGCCACCACCGAGAGCGTGCCCGCACCTGCCGACGCCGAGAAGACACGAAGCCGAGAAGCCGAGATGCCGAGAAGAGAAGGCCGGAACATGAGCGGACACCACCCTCTCGATGTCGATGTGGTCGTCATCGGCGGCGGGCAGGCCGGCCTCGCCGCCGGCTATCACCTGCGCCGGGCGGGCCTCGGTTTCGTGATCCTCGACGCCGAGGACCGTGCGGGCGGCGCCTGGCAGCACACCTGGGACTCCCTGCACCTGTTCTCCCCGGCCGCGTACTCCTCCCTGCCGGGCCGCCTGATGCCCGGCCGGCCGGGCCAGGCGTACCCGGACGCCCGGCACGTGGTCGCGTACCTCGCCGACTACGAGCAGCGCTACGAACTGTCCGTCCACCGGCCCGTGCGCGTACGTGGTGTCCACCGCCACGGGGAACGCCTGCGCGTCGAGACCGGCTCGGGGACCTGGCTCGCCCGCGCGGTCGTCAGCGCCACCGGCACCTGGTCGCGCCCCTTCGTCCCCGCCGTTCCCGGCCAGGCCGTCTTCGGCGGCGCGCAGCTCCACACCGTCGACTACCGGCGCCCCGCCGACTTCGCCGGACAGCGGGTGTTCGTGGTCGGCGGCGGCAACTCCGGCGCCCAGATCGCCGCCGACCTCGCCCGCACCAGCGCGCTGACCTGGGTCACCCCGCGCGAACCGCGCTTCCTCGCCGACGACATCGACGGCCGCGCGCTCTTCGACGCGGCGAGTGCCCGCCGCCGCGCGCTCGACGAGGGCCGTACCGACACGGGCGGTGTCGCCTCGCTCGGCGACATCGTCGCCGTCCCGGCGGTCCGCGCCGCCCGTGACGCCGGACTACTCAAAGCCCAGCCGGTGTTCACCCGCCTCACCCCCGGCGGTGTCGCCTGGGCCGACGGCACGACCGCCGGAGCGGACGCGGTCATCTGGTGCACGGGCTTCCGTCCCGCGCTGTCCCACCTGGCCCCGCTCGGCCTGCGCGGATCACGTGGCCACATCCCGACCCTCGGCACCCGGGCGGTGGACGAACCACGACTGCACCTGCTCGGCTACGGCGACTGGACCGGCCCCGCCTCCGCCACCCTCATCGGCGTCGGCCGCCCCGCCCGCGACGCCGCCCGGGACATCGCCGGACTGCTCCATGGCGTTCACGGTGCCCATGGCGCCCATGGCGTTCACGGCGGATGAGCCCGCGTGGCGCACACCCGCCGGAATTCCGTGCGCCACCCGAGCCCGCTCCGCCTCGGGTCCGGCCGCCGGCCAGGGCCGGTCAGTCGATGTGGGGGCTGCGGCGTTCGAGGAGGACGGTGTCGCGCCAGCGGCCGTGGTGGCGGGCGACGCGTTCGCGGGTGCCGATGACGCGGAACCCGGCGCGCTCGTGGAAGGCGAGGCTCGCGGTGTTCTCCGGGAAGACGCCGGCCTGGATCGTCCAGATCCCGGCCGCCTCGGTCGAGCCGATCAGCGCCTTCAGCAGCGCGGAGGCCACGCCCCTGCCCCGGGCGTCGGCGCGTACGTACACCGAGTGCTCGACCACGCCCGCGTACACGGCCCGCGCCGAAACCGGGCAGACCGCGGCCCAGCCGAGCACCCTGCCGTTCTCGTCGAGCGCGACGAAACGGTGCGCGGGCAGCCTGGCCGCGTCGAAGTGTTCCCAGGTGGGGACGGTGGTCTCGAAGGTGGCGTCGCCCTCGTCGATGCCGGCCTGATAGACCGCCAGGACCTCTGCGGCGTGTGCGGCGGTCAGCGGCGCGATCACGGCGGATCCGTTCACGCGGCGGCCGCGCGGGTGAGGAGCTGCCCCATGGCCGCGATGACGGCGGGCTCGACGCGGTAGTAGACCCAGGTGCCGCGCCGCTCGGAGGAGAGGAGGCCGGCTTCCTTCAGCTTCTTCAGGTGATGGGAGACGGTCGGCTGGGAGACGCCGACATCGGAGATGTCGCACACGCACGCCTCGCCACCCTCGTGCGAGGCCACGGCGGAGAACAGCCGCAGGCGGACCGGATCGCCGAGCGCCTTGAACATCTTCGCGGCCCGCTCGGCCTCCTCGGCGCTCAGCGGGCGCTCGTCCAGCGGCGGGCAGCACGGCTCGGCCGCGACCTCGGGCGCGAGCAGCGGCAACACCTTGGCATTCGACATACGTCTATATTGCCACGCGACGCGATCAAATTCGATGACTGTCTATGTTGACGTTTGTCGATTCGGCAGGCACGCTGAGATCACAGGACTTCGACAGACGTCAAAGCAAGAAGCCCAAGAAGGAGCCGTCATGTCCGCCACCCCCGCCCCGCCCACCGGCCGGCTGCCCGTCGTGATCGTCGGCGCCGGCCCGGTCGGTCTGGCCGCCGCCGCCCATCTCCTCGGCCGGGACCTGGACCCGCTCGTCCTGGAGGCCGGCGAGCGGGCGGGCGCGGCGGTGCGGGAGTGGGCGCACGTCCGGCTCTTCTCCACCTGGAGCGAGATCACCGACCCGGCGGCCGAGAAGCTGCTGGCCCCCACGGGCTGGGTGAAGCCCGACCTCACGACGTACCCGACGGGCGGCGAGTGGGCCGAGCACTACCTCCAGCCGCTCGCCGACGCCCTCGGCAACCGTGTCCGGTACGGCGCCCGGGTCACCGGCGTCTCCCGTACCGGCCGGGACCGGGTCGTGGACGCCGAGCGCGCGGAACAGCCCCTCACCGTCCACGTCGCGTACGCCGACGGGCGCGAGGAGCGGATCCTCGCCCGCGCCGTCGTGGACGCCTCCGGCACCTGGTCCACCCCGAGCCCGGCAGGCGCCGACGGCCTGCCCGCGCTCGGCGAACGCGCCGCGGCCGACCGCGTCTCGTACCGCGTCCCCGACCTCGACGACCCCGCCACCCGGGCCCGGTACGCGGGCCGCCGTACCGCCGTCATCGGCTCCGGCGCCTCCGCGTTCACGGCGCTCGCCGCCCTCGCCTCCCTCGCGAAGGCGGACGACGGTACGGGCACCCGCGCCACCTGGATCCTGCGGCGCGGTATCTCCGGCTCCACCTTCGGCGGCGGCAGCGCCGACCAGCTCCCGGCGCGCGGCGCGCTCGGCCTCGCCGCCAAGGCCGCCGTCGACGAGGGCCACGCGGACGCCGTCACCGGCTTCCGTACGCGGGCGATCGAGCACGCCGACGACGGTTCCGGCCGGCTGGTCCTCGTCTCCGAGGACGGGCGCCGCCTCGACCCCGTCGACGAGATCGTCGTCCTCACCGGCCTGCGCCCCGACCTGTCCTTCCTCGGCGAACTCCGCCTCGGCCTCGACGAGCGCCTCCAGGCTCCGGCCGCCCTCGCGCCGCTCATCGACCCCAACCAGCACTCCTGCGGCACCGTCTACCCGCACGGCGCGAACGAACTCGCCCACCCGGAGCCCGGGATCTACCTGGTCGGCATGAAGTCGTACGGCCGCGCCCCGACCTTCCTCGCCCTCACCGGGTACGAGCAGGTCCGCTCCGTCGCCGCCGCCCTCGCCGGCGACCACGAGGCCGCCGCGCGTGTCGAACTCGTCCTGCCGGAGACCGGGGTCTGCGGCGGCGCGGGCCTCTTCGACCAGCCGCAGGCCGACAACACGCCTGCGGACACCGGCTGTTGCGCCACTCCCGCCGCTGCCGAGCCCTCCCCCGTGACACCCGCCCCGCGGCTGATCCAGCTCGGCACCACCTCGCCGAGTGCCTCCGGCTGCTGCTGATCCACCCCGCCGATCCGTAAGAGGAGGAACGTCATGTCCCGCGTCCAGCTCGCTCTCCGTGTCCCCGACCTCTCCGCGTCCGTCGCCTTCTACACCAAGCTCTTCGGCACCGGACCGGCCAAACTCCGCGACGGCTACGCCAACTTCGCCCTCGCCGAGCCGCCGCTCAAGCTCGTCCTCATCGAGGGCGCCGACGGCGAGGACACCCGCCTCGACCATCTCGGCGTCGAGGTCGACTCCACCGACGCCGTCCGCGCCGCCACCGCCCGGCTGGGCCGGGAGGGCCTCGTCACCGAGGAGGAGAACGACACCACCTGCTGCTACGCCGTCCAGGACAAGGTGTGGGTCCACGGACCCGGCCGCGAACCGTGGGAGGTGTACGTCGTCAAGGCCGACGCCGGCTCCCTGGCCAAGCAGCCGGCCGCCGCCGCGGACGGCTGCTGCTGACAGCGGCCAAGAACACCCTTCGCACCTGCGGGGCCGCGACCGGAGCAGGGGACCGGTCGCGGCCCCGCGTCACCCTCCCCCGCCACCCCGCCACTCCAGCACTCCAGCACTCCAGCACTCCACCGCAGCTCAATTGCCCGACCCACCCCACCCGTTCGGGGTATGAAGGGGCATGACCGCAATCCACTGGAAGCTCGTCGTCGACGCGACGGACCCGCACGCCCAGGCCGCGTTCTGGGCCGCCGCCCTCGACTACCACCGCGAGGACCACAGCGCGCTCGTCACCCGGCTCCTCGACGCGGGCGCCGTCCCGCCCACCCTCACGCTCACCGTCGACGGCCGCCCCGCCTGGCGCGACCTCGCCGCCGTCCGCCACCCGGACGACCCCTTCGACCCGGCCTCGGACACGGGCCTGGGCCACCGCATCCTCTTCCAGCGGGTCCCGGAGCCGAAGCCGGCCGGCAAGAACCGCCTCCACATGGACCTCCACCCGACCCCGGGCACACGGAAGTCGGAGGTAACCCGCCTGGAGTCCCTGGGCGCCACCCTCGTCCGCGAGGTCGACGAACCGGGCGGCTCCTGGAGCATCCTGTCCGACCCGGAAGGCAACGAGTTCTGTGTCCACTGACACGCCCGCCGTCCGTACCCCCCACGAGGTGCTGGACCGCTTCCACCAGGCCATGCTCGACAAGTCCGCTGACGATCTCGCCGACCTCTACGCCGTGGACGCGGTGCACGAGTTCCCGTTCACCGCTCCCGGGTTTCCCCCGCGCTACGAGGGGCGCGAGGCCGTACGGGCCGGCTACCGGGCGGCCTGGGGCGCCAGTCCCGTCCAGGTGCTGGAGGTCAGGAGGACGGCGGTGCACGAGACCGCCGAGCCGGGGGTGCTCGTCGCCGAGCATGTCGTGGTGGCGGCGCTGCCCGCCAAGGACGCCACGTTCACCGTGCCGGGCCTCCTGGTCCTCCACGTCCGCGACGGGCTGCTCACGCGTGTCCGGGACTACATGGACGGCTTGGGACTCACCGGCGCCAAGGCATGACGTCATGCCGCCACGACATCGCGGCGGCATGAAGGCCAGAAGGCCGGGCCGGGGCTCCCTCCGGGGGTCGGCCGGGGATACGGTCCCGGACATGGCGACCCTCCTGCGACGCCCCCGGCCAGGCCGCACCTGGACCTGGTGGGCCGTCGACGCGGCGGGATTCCTCGTCCAGTTCGGGTACGGGCCCGCCCCCGCCGGCCTGTCGGCGCATCTCGACCGGGTCGACGCGGCGGCGGACTGGGCGGAGGAGCATCGCCCCGCGTGGTTCGGCCCCGATCCCCTGCCGCTCCACGCCTCCGAGTCCACGGCCGAGATGGCCTGGTACACCCGGCAGGACTCCCCCGCGGCCCCGCTCCGGCTGCCCGAAGCGCCGGCCGTCATCGCGGAGGTCGCGGCCCTGGTGGCCCTGAACCGGGCAGTCGGGGACACCCGGACGATCCACCTCGACGAGGGCTGGGTGTAGAGCCCGCCCCCGTCGGGGAGTGCTCAGCGCTTGAGCAAGAAGGAGAAATCGTCGGCACGCCAGACGCTGCCGGTCCACCGATTTCGGTCCGCCGCCCGCCTCAGGGCGCCGGCGGCCTGAGCCTCAACAGCCGCTTCCGTCCGGGCACTCGGAGTACAGCACGCCGAAGAACAGGAAGAAGAGGATCGGCACTCCGGACACCGCGGCCATGATCAGGAATCGTCCGCGCGCCTCCCGCCGGCCTCCGAAGCTGGCGACCGCCAAGCCCACCACCGGCGCGAGCACGGCCGTGACCAGGGCCATCAGGCCGAACACCACGCCGGCCTCGCGTCGCACCTCCGGCAGCCCGGCCGCGTGCGCGAGCGCCGGGGTCAGCAGGAGGACGGGCGCGGACGCCCACCACCACGACAGCGCCCTGATGGCCCGATCCGCCCGCGCGGGCGCCATTCGGGGCGACTCCGCTTCCCCACCACACTCTTCCGGAACGATCCCCGACGGCGACATGCCCGCACCGTAAGCCGGGTCCGACCGGTCGACACCCCGCACCTCGCACACCCGGCTGTGACGTGCGTCACCCACCACCCCCACCGTCGACCGCGCTCCACCGGTACTCGTCCGCCCCCGAGCACCCTCACCCCCTCATTCCCCCAGGTGAGAGACCTAGCTCTAAGTGATCATGCGGTAGCAGTGCGAAGTGGTCTACACCTTTGCGTAACCGAGTGATCGCTAGCGGTCAAAAAAGTCGCAAGCTCGATACGCGTTTGCCCACGCCGATTCGAAAAGCTGCGATTGAGGACGCGGAGTCCTCCGGTGCCTCTGGAAGGGGAGAGGCACCGCGTCATGTGACCCCAAGGAACAGGAACCGTGACCGTTCACGATCTTCTCATCGCGCTGGTGGTCCTCACCGCCCTGCGCGTCTTCGCCCCCGACGCACGCGCCCTGACGCGGCGTCTGCTGCGCGCCGGGGTACGGATCGGCGCCACCGAACTCCTGACGGAGACGCAGGAGGCACAGGAGGCGCAGGAAGCTTCCACTCCCACCACCGTGGCGGCCCTGCCGCCCGCCTCCCGCCGCGAGGAGGGGTGAACGCCATGAACACCGTGCCGCGACCCGAGGAGCCGGACCGGCGGAGCGAGGACGCCCCGCCCGCCGGCGGGCTCCGGGACGAGCGCCATTTCCTGGAGAGGCTCCACCGCATCGAGGGCATCGAGTACAAGATGACGCCGGACCAGGAGGCGTTCTACGACCTCTACGCCCGCGCCCACTTGCGCTATGCCCACACCATGCTCGGCAGCAAGCAGGCCGCGAAGGCGGTGGTCCGCCGCTGCTACTCCCACCTCGCCCTCAACTGGCTGGTGGTGCTCAAGGAGGAGAGCCCCGAGGCGTACGCGTGGAAGCTGCTCAAGCAGCGGGTGGAGACCCACCTGCGCATGAGCGGCCAGTCCTCGCGGATGGTGCAGACCGCCGCCTTCGAGCAAGCGGCCCGCGCCACGCTGGAGATGATGAAGCGTCAGTTCGCGGTGATGGAGTCCGCGCTCGGCCTCTACACCGCCATAGCGGAGCTGCCGGAGAGGCAGTTCGACGTCATCGTCATGCACTACGTCCTCGGCTACCCCTCGGCCAAGGTCGCCAGCATCATGGGCATCAAGCCCGACACCGTCCGCTCGCACCGCCGCCTGGCCCGCGAACGCATCGCCATCAAGCTCGGCCTGTCCCTGGAGCCGGCCGCCGCCGACGAGAACGAGAAGGAGTAAGAGCGTGCGCAGCATCCACGACGTCCTGGGCGGTGCCGGGTACCCCGACCCGTTCACCGACGAGGACCTCGCCGACCTCAGACAGGAGATCGTCCGCGAGGTGACCTCGACCATGATGTTCGGCTCCTCGCCCGCCCCGGTGGGCCACTACCCCACCCTGCACGACCAGGCCGCCCGCCAGCTCTCCACCCTCTCCGCCCA
Organism: Streptomyces laurentii; assembly: GCA_002355495.1. Taxonomy (GTDB): domain Bacteria; phylum Actinomycetota; class Actinomycetes; order Streptomycetales; family Streptomycetaceae; genus Streptomyces; species Streptomyces laurentii. The sequence goes on along the minus strand of AP017424.1, from coordinate 4,611,289 downwards.
TCTCCTGCGCCACCGGGACGCCGCCGAGCACGTCGCTCAGCTGGTCCACGAACACATCGACGACGACGGGGCGTTGCGCTTCGGCTGCCTGCTCTTCCTGGTCGACGAGCGCGAAGGGGCGCGGTTCTGGTGGGGGTTCGCGGCGGGCGCGGGCAACGCCACCGCCGCCCAGTGCCTGAACCTCTACCACCGGGCCCGCGGCGAGCTGCGCGACGCCGACCACTGGGCCCTGCAGGCGGTCACCGGCGACGCCCCGGTCCTCCCCGGCTCCCCCGCTCCCTTCGCCCCGGCCACCGCCCGCTCCCCCGCCCGGCACGAGGCCCTGCGCGCGGCGGTACGAAGCCTCAAGGTCGACGTCGTCGAGGAGTCCGGCCACAGCCGCGTCCTGCGCCCCGCCCAGCACCTGGCCGACCGCATCGAGGAGTTGGCCGACGCCCTGTAGATACAGGAGGCTCACACGCGAGAGATGCCCTGCCGCACGCGCCGGGTGGAATCACGGAGAATTCCGTGCGGCAGGCATCTCCGAAGAATCAGAGCTCAGCTGCCGTTGTAGAAGAAAAGGCTGACCTTGACGTTCAAGGTGTTCGGCACACCGACGTCCGCGCGAATCGTCACGATCCCGCCGTCCTGGGGGACCACGTTGTGGACCGTCATGACCGCTCCTCCCAGGAACGGCTTGTTGTGGTCCTCGGGAGCGAACTCCGTCATGGACGCGAATACCTTGCTGAAGGCATTGACGCCGCTGGCGAACAGCTTCCGCTCGAAGAGTCCACCTGCCCCGATGAGGTAACTACGGGCTCCTGACTGGGGATCTTCCAGCATCCCCGCCGCCTGGTCGGCCTCCAGCACGATCACATCGTCTGGCACATTGTTCTCGCCGCTGTTCGACCCCATACCACCAGCCCTTTCGAAGTGTCTGCCGTTACGGGCTCAGGAGCCGTTGTAGTAGAAGAGGTCGACCCTGAGGTTCAGGTTGTTCGGCACGCCGACGTCCGCGCGGATGGTCACGATTCCGCCGTCACGGGGAACCACGTTGTGGACCGTCATGACCCCGCCGCCCAGAAAAGGCTTGTCATTGTCTTCGGTGTCGCGCTCCGTGATGGAGGCGAACACCTTGCTGAAGGCGTCGACGCCGGCGGCGGGCAGAGTGGCTTCGAATACTCCGCCCCGGGTGAGAAGGTAACTGTAGGCCCCTTGCTGGCCCTCCAGGGTTCCCGCGGACTCATTCGTCACGGGCTGGATCACGTCGTCGGGCACGTTTTCCCCACCGGCGTTCGAACTCATGTGACCAGCCTTTCGAAGTGTTCTCACGAAGAGGCGATTCAGTCTCTTCCGCTGCGAAAGCTGTCTACCCAGAGCCCTCCGCCGCCACGTGCCACGTCAGTCGTTCGGCCCATACGGAATCGGCTCATCACCCGGATAGGTGTTGATTCCCCCCGGCCGGAATTTCCGGCGAAGAAAGGCCCGCGGCCGTGCGGCGGGTGACGAGGTCGGCGCCGGCATCCCGCGTGCGGGGCGGGCCGGGCTCTTCGATCGAGCGCGCGTCAACGCCCCTTCAATGGCCCGTCAAGGATTCGTCAATGGTCCGCCCACGCCCCGTCGGCACTCCGGCGGCGCCCCCGGCCGTGTCCCGGCGGCGCCCCCGGCCGTGTCCCGTCGGCGCCCCACCTATGTCCCGTCGACACCCCGCCGACCGGTCGGCCTGGTGCGTGCGGAGGGGAAAGGGGGCCCGACCGGGTCGGCCGGGGGTTGGTCCGGTCCGGCCGGGCGTGTCCACGGTCCTGTACGCCGCTAACGGTCTCTCCATGTCCCGCTAACGCCCTGATGGCGCCGCAGGTGGAAGCCTCGAATCGCCTCCCCGTGACGTGCGTTAGCGGAACGTGAGCAACTGTCTGCAAGAATTCGGCTATCGGAAAACACCGCACAACCACGGGGAAATCATGCGTATTCGGCCGAACCACCGCGCTCTGCTCGCCGCCGGCACCGCTGTCCTGGCCCTGAGCCTCACCGCCTGCAACGGCGACGACCAGGCCGCCGCCACCGGCGGCGGCTCGGCCGACAAGCCCGCCGCGTCGACCTCCGGCTCCGCGTCCGCCGGGACGGGGACGCCCGCGTCGAACGAGAAGCCCGCCGACACGACGACGACCGGCGCGCCCGGCACGTCGAAGGCCCCGCAGAAGTCGTCCGGCGGCACCAGCGCCGGCAGCGGTACGAGCGGCGGCAGCGGCAGCACCAGCGGTGGCGGCGGCGGTTCGGCGAACAACACCGAGGCGTACGCCTGGAAGCACGCCTGCGCCATGACGCAGCTGTCCGTCAACGTCCGCCCGGGCAGCGGTTCGCAGCGGATCATCGAGGTGTCCAACAAGGGCACGAGCGCCTGCGGCCTGGACCTCCTCCCCACCGTCGACCTCGGCGACTCGAACTCCGCCGACCAGAGCCGCAACGTCCGCCCGCTCGTCCCCAGCGGCCTCGGCGGCCCCGACCACGCGCTCCTCGCCGGCAAGAAGGCGTACGCGGTGATCGACCTCAACCCCGGCGGCAAGGCCGGTTCCGCGAAGGGCATCAACGAGATGAACGTCCTCGTCAGCCCGTCCCACATGGCCAACGCCGACACCCGCAACTTCCCGATCGCCTCCGGCACCCAGGTCTCCGGCCCCAAGCTCGGCCTGTACCGCGACTCCGTCGCCGACGCCGTCAGCTCCATGAAGCAGGCGGACACCCCGCAGCAGTAGCCAGTAGTCCCGTACGGCGGACCCCGGGTGCCTCAGGCCCCCGGGGTGCTTCCGGGTACGCCGAGCGAGTGCCAGGCCGACCAGTCGATGTCGTTGCCGGCGGCGTTCTGCCAGGCGCATCGGATGGTGCCGTCCCCGAAGAGGGCGAAGACCTCCAGGCGGCCGTCGCTGTTCGCGGCGGCCATCGGGTCGCCGATCACGAGCTGGCTGTCGTAGTAGAGGGGTGTCCAGCCGGGCGTCCATCTGCCGTCGGGGGCGGGGTTGGTCCGCCATCGGTGTTCGAGGGTGCCGTCTTCCTGGCGCGCGATGACGTCGAGCCTGCCGTCGGTGTTCACGCCGACGGCGGGGGTGCCCACCACATTGCCGCCGCCGAGCGGTCTCCGGCCCGGCGCCCGGCCGTCGCTCGGTTCGGTCTGCCAGATGTGCTCGACGGAGCCGCCCGGTCCGAGGACGAAGACCTCCAGTTCCTGGCTCGCGTTGAGAGCGACCCAGGAGAAGGGGGAGGCGTACCGGACGTTGCTCACCGTGCGCATGGTGATCCCTGATCTCTGAATCTCTCTGGCGGGGCAAGGGCCACCTGTCCGCCAGCGAGGGCTCCCCGGAAAGGTGGCATCCGCCCCTTTTACGGGTCCGTATACGACCCTACGCTCCGCGCGATGCCGGACCCCTCACACGGTGCCGGTACGACGCGGGCCCCGGGAGGTCAGGCCCCGCACGTCGGCTCCCCGGCGTGACAAGGCCCGACTCGTAGGCGAGCACGACGAGTTGGGCGCGGTCGCGGGCGCGGAGTTTGGTCATCGCGCGGTTGATGTGGGTCTTGGCGGTCAGCGGGGTGATGACCATCCGGTCCGCGATCTCGTCGTTGGCGAGGCCGCGCGCGACCAGGGCGACCGCCTCCCGTTCGCGACTGGTCAGTTCTTCCAGGCAGAGCGCGGAGTCGGTGGCGGGGAGGGCCGGCTGGGAAACGTACCGGTCGATGAGCCTGCGCGTGATCGACGGTGCGAGCAGGGCGTCCCCCCGGGCCGCGACCCGTACGGCGTGCAGGAAGTCCTCCGGCAGGACGTCCTTGACCAGGAATCCGGCGGCCCCGGCGCGCAGCGCGTCCAGCACGTACGCGTCCATGCCGTAGTTGGTCAGGATCACCACGTGCACCCCGGCGAGCGCCGGGTCGGCGGCGATACGGCGGGTGGTCTCGATGCCGTCGACGCGCGGCATGCGGATGTCGACGAGCGCGACGTCCGGTACGTGCTGCCGGGCGAGCGCCAGGCCCTCCGCCCCGTCGCCGGCCTCCGCCACGACTTCGATGTCGTCCTCCAGGTCGAGGAGCGCCCGGAACCCGCTGCGCAGGAGCGGCTGGTCGTCCACGAGCAGCACCCTGATCACGTGCGGAGCCGTCACGACACCCGCTCCCTCGGCGCCACCGGCAGCCGCGCCTCCACCGCGAACCCGCCGTCCGCCCGCGGCGCGGCCCGCAGCCGCCCGCCCAGCGCCGTGACCCGTTCCCGCATCCCCACAAGCCCGAAGCCGTCGTCTCCCGACGGGACTTGGGCCCGCCCGTCGTCCTCCACCCGCACCGCGACCCCGTCCGCCCGCCACTCGATCCGTACGCCGACCGACCGGGCGCCGCGCGCGTGCCGGGCCACGTTCGTCAGCGCCTCCTGGACGATCCGGTAGACGGTACGGCCGACCGCCGCCGGCACGTCCCCGCGCGGCCCCTCCTCCGTGAGCGCCGCGTCGAGCCCCAACTCCCGTGCCCGCGCGATGAGTTCCGGTAGGTCGTCGAGCCCGCGCGGCGGTGCCGTGTCGTCGTCCCGGAGCGCCTCCAGGGTCGCCCGCAGCTCCCGGCTCGCCTCGCGCCCCGCCTCCTGGATCGCCAGGAGCGCCGCCGGGACCTCCTCGCCCTTCCGTCGCGCCACGTGCACGGCGACCTCCGCCTGCACCTTGACCACGGAGATCTGGTGGGTGAGGGAGTCGTGCAACTCCCGTGCGATACGCAGGCGTTCCTCGTCGGCCCGGCGCCGCGCCGTCTCCTCGCGGGTGCGTTCGGCCTCGTCGGCCCGGCGCTCGGCCTGCCGCAGCGCCTCCCCGGCCGCGCCCGCCGCGATGAGCCACGCGATCTCCAGCGCGCCGCGCGCCTGCGCGAACGCCTCGCCCGTGTCGAGCGGCCCCGACGCCAGGGCGGCCAGCGGGAGGACGGCCAGCATGCCCACGCTCACGACGACGGTGAGGGTGCGGTGTCCGGCCCGTACGGCCGCGTAGACCGCGAACAGGTACGCCACCGCCGGGATGTCGAACCCCGCCGCCTGGTACCCGACCGCGCACACCCCGGTGCCGGCCAGGACGGCCACCGGTGCCCGCCCCCGCGCGACGAGCGCGAGCCCGCCGGCCACCAGGAGCACGTATCCCAGGAGACCGGCCCCGGTCGCCGCCCCCTGTCCGGACAGCCCGGTGACCAGCAGCGCGCCCGCGACACCGGCGCCGATGACCCCGTTCCCGTACCGGGTCCACACCTCGCGTGCTGTCATGCGCGCACCCTAACTCCGGTGCGTGCGGGGCGAGTCGCCCTCGGGGAGGAGCGGTGGACTACCGCGAGCGCGGTAGTCGGGGCGGGAAGTGTCCGCGTTCGCCGGACGCCGGGAGACGGCGCCGGCCCGGATGCTCGGGGAGACCGGAGACCCGCCCCATCGGCACGGAAAGAAGGCCCCGCCATGCTCGCGACGACCACGACCCTGACGAACCTCGCCGTCAGCGCCTACTCGCTCGGCCCCGGCCGCATCGGCTCCAGCGTGGGCGCCCTGATCGCCCTCGCGGGCGTCGTCCTCGCCTGGCGGGCCACGACCCGCGGTCACGCCCGCCTCGCCATCGCGGCGGGCGTGACCGGGATCGTCCTCGGCACCGTCGTCGCCGTCACGGCCGACGGCGGACTCGGTACCGGCAACGGTCTGGGCGGCGCGTACGTCGCCCTCCTCCTCGGCCTGGCCGCCACGGTGCTCGGCGGCCGGGCCCACGGAAGGACCGGCGGGATCAGCCGATGACTCAGCCGATGACTCGGCCGGTGACTCGGCCGGCGACTCGGCCGACGACTCAGACGATCCGGAAACGCTGGTTGAAGGCGCCCGTGCAGGTGTACTGGATGATGGGCGCGTTGTTCGCGGTGCTTCCGCCGCGCACGTCCAGGCACTTGTCGGCGAAGGTGTCGATCTCGTAGGCGCCGTCACTCAGGGACGTGAGGCGGAACCGCTGGTTGTACGAGCCGGTGCAGGTGTACTGGATGATCCGCACGTCGTCGGCGGAGCTGGCGCCCCGGACGTCGAGGCACTTGTTGGCGAAGGTCCGGATGCGCACCTCGCCCCCGCCCAGCTGCTCGATGCTGAACTTCTGGTTGACCTGCCCGCCGCACGTGTACTGGATGATGCGGACGTCGTCACCCGTGCTGCCGCCCTCGACGTCGAAGCACTTGTCCGCGAACGTCTTGATGCTGACGGAGCCCTGCGCCTCGGCCTGTGCCTGCGCCGTGACGACGCTCGCCCCCATGGCGATGCCGATGGCCGCGACGCTCGTGGCCACGCGGACGGAGCGGCCGGAAAGGCGGATCTTCATGGATTGCTCCTCGACTACGACTACTGAGGTGCGAGGGTCCACAGGGCAGGCAACGTCACAGCACATACGCAGCGCATACGCATATGACAACCCTGCGCCCCCGCTTGGTCACCCGTAGTGAAGCAGCACGTGTACCCGCCCCGCCCGAGTCAAACGCAGGATTCACTCTGCCGGGGTTCGTGTGCTTATGAGATGACTTCGATCCGCCAGGCGGGACGCCGTACCTCGCCGAGCCGGCGGCCGGCCCCGCCGCAGGGCCCTCCCCCGCCAGGGGGTCACGGCGGTCGCCGCGGTTCCGCCGGCCAGGACGATCCCCGCACCCCACCAACTCAGCACGTCCGACGGCGAATTCGCCGTCCAGTCCCACCACCCACTGGGGTACCAGACCAACAGGAGAGCCGAGGCCAGGGGAATCGCCCAGCCGAGCTGTTGCCCCAACAGCCTGATGGACAGCAGCGCGAGGCCCAGCCAGATCAGCACCGACCGCACGAACACCGCCCCCTGGCCCGGACCGACGGCGAACGCCTCGGTGCCGAAGGAGAGCGCGCAGGCGAGGAGCGTCAGCCCGGCGCAGTAGGCGTTGCGGAGGCGGTACAGGGCACAGGCCCCGGTCTCCTCGTGGGCCGCCATCGGTCCGCCGAAGGCGGCGGTGAGGAAGACGGCCGACAGGAGCGGCAGTTCACGGCGGTAGGGCACGCCCGTCGCGAGATCCTCGCCGCCGATCGACGGGAGCGCGACGCGGACGCCCCCGAAGACCGCGGAGAGGACGGCGACGACCACGGCTCCGGCGAGGATCGGGCCCGCTCGGTGGACCCTCGCGTACCGCGCGAGATCAGAAGCGCGCATGAGATCAGAAGCGCGCATCGGGCTCGCACCAGGTGTTCTCACGGAGATGGCCGCGCTCCTCGGCGATCCACTTCTCCTGGTCCGGGGGCGACATCCGTACGGCCTGGGCCGCGTTCCGCCGGGCGGTCTCCACGCCGGACTGGTGGAGCCCCTCGTCGGCGACGGCGGGATCCTGTCCCGTGGCCTGGTATTCCAGCCACATGTGGAGGTTGTCGATGGCCTGCCAGGCCCGGCGCGCCTCCGGTTTGCCGCGCGGCGGGGTGCACCAGCCGAACGAGGTACGGAACACCTGGTCGGCCATGGCGATCGCCGCGGTGCGTACGTGCCCTTCGGCGATGTCGAAGCCCGGGTCCCCCAAGCGGGTTCTCGCGAGTCCGAATTCGCGGAACTCGGCGGGCGGCCTGATCCACGGCCGGGACGGCCGGGCGTCGAGGCGCTGGGCCATCCGGGTCAGTTCGGGGAGGTATTTCCGGTGTTCGGGCCATACGCAGACGCTCGGGGCGTTCTCGTCGACGCGCTCGCACAGGGGTGTGGTCGCGGTGGCGGGGCGTTCCCCGCGCAGTTCGCCGGCGGCCGGGGCCGCCGTCAGCGCGAGTCCGGCGCCGACGGCCGACACGAGGACCACGCCGCGGGTGCGCCAGGGCAGTTCCCGTGTGGTGATCTCGCGCTCGGACTTCCCCGGCAGGGAGGGTGCCGCGACGGCGAGTACGGCGAGGGCGAGGGCCACGAACAGCCGGACCGCGAGCGGCAGCGGGTTCAGGTGGGTGTCCGGCGGCCCGGCGAGGACGTTGAACCGGAACGGCAGGGACAGCATGCTGATGAAGCAGCCGAGCGCGCAGACGATCGGGGTGAACCCGGGCGAGGGCCACAGGCGGCCGGCGAGGTGTCCCACGGACGCGAAGATGACGAGGGTCGCCGCGCCGAGGAGCAGGTAGGACGGCCACAGGAAGCCGGGGCCCGCGTCGCGGAAGGAGACGGCCGCGGCGACGACGCATCCGATGCCGTACGCGAGGAAGCCGAGCGTGAGGGTCGCGGCGAGGCGGGCGGCCTCGATCCGCCAGGCGGGGCGGGCGGCCGCGAGGAGGAATTCGGGCATCCCCGCGCGGGAGGCCCGGCCGGCCTGCCAGGCGGAGACACCGGCGAGTACCGGCCCCAGGAAGAGCGTGACGATCTGCGCCGCGACGCTCGCCTCGGGCCAGACGCCGATCCAGTACCGCGAGCGTCCGAAGAGCACCGCCAGGTCCACGGCGACCATGACGGGGAAGGCGGTGAGCAGGGGCGAGCGCCGGAGTTCGGTGAGGTAGGTCTTCAGCATGCCGCCTCCTCCGCCTCTTCCGCCTCTTCCGCGGACCGGGAGCGACGTGTGCCGCTCAGGACCGCCATGTAGCCGCGTTCCAGTGGGCTGTCTCCCGGGGCCTCCGGCGTGGACCGCTCCGCGAGCTGCCGGGGCGTCCCGCTGTGGACGACCCGCCCGTCACCGAGGACGAGGACGGTGTCACAGGCGGCGCCCACGTCCTCCACGAGGTGCGTGCTGAGGACGACGGCGGCCCCGGCGCGGGCGAGGGAGCGGATGAGGTCACGGAAGTCGAGGCGCTGGGCGGGGTCGAGGCCGACCGTGGGCTCGTCGAGCAGCAGCAGGGACGGGGAGCCGACGATGGCCGCCGCGATCCCCGCGCGGCGGAGCATGCCGCCGGAGAGCGACTTCATGCGGTCGCGGGCGCGGTCGGCGAGACCGACCGAGGCGAGGGCCTCCTTGGTGGCCGACTCGGCCCGCTTCGCGGGTACTTCACGCAGCCAGGCGCAGTAGCGGACGAAGTCGGTGACCGAGAACGCCGGGTAGTAGCCGAAGTCCTGCGGCAGGTAGCCGATGCGACGACGGACCCGCCGGACGTCCCGCTCGCTCGTGACGGGCGTGCCGAACAGCTCCAGTCCCCCGCTCCTCGGTGGGGTGATCGTGGCGAGGGTGCGGAACAGCGTGGTCTTTCCCGCCCCGTTGGGTCCCAGCAGTCCGGTGATGCCCGGCTGGATGGACAGATCGAGTTCCTCGATGACGGGTCGGCCGCCGTACCCCTGGGTGAGGGCCGTCATTCGAGCGATGGGAGCAGTCGTCATAGGTGGGATTTCCCGGAATACGGGATGGGCCCGCCGGAACGGCGGGCCCATCGCGGCGGTAACGGTCTACTGGTGGACCTTCGTCTTGTTGATCTTGAATACGCATTCGTAGGTGTCGTACTTGCCGACGTAGCCACGGGAGAGATAGTCGTGGTGCTGCGCGTCCGCCTCGACATTGCAGTCGTAGTCGGTGAAGTACCCGTAGGACGGCCAGCCGGTGGCGTTCTGGCAGTAGCCGTGGCCGACCGTCGAGTACCAGTACCCACGGCAACCCTCATGCCAGGAACGCTCGTTGGCGGCGCTGGACAGCGGAGTCGTGAGGCCGGCGGCCAGAGTCGCCATGGCCACGACGGTGGCGCACTTCGCGGCCTTGAGTGCCGCTAATCGGGTGATGAGGTTACCCATTCTTCCCCCCTGGGGCGCGGAGACACTTCCCCCTCGTGGCGCGGAAAGCAGAATTCCCGTTCTGTTCGCCTTCGCTTTCGCGCCACGAGCCGATGTGCATTCCTTCGGTTGGCCAACCGAAAGATGACCACCGAAGTGAAGCAGCACGGCGGCTCGCCCTCTATACAGCGACCCTCGGATTCACCCGCTCGTGTGCAGCGGGCTTACGGGGGTGACGGCGAGGCCCCCGCCAAGCCCCCGCCAGGTCCCCCTCAGGCCGGGCGCCGCACCTCGTAGAGGAAGCAGCCGTATTCGACGGCCCGTACGTGGACGAAGGCCACCTCCGGGTCCGCGAACGCCTCCGCGAAGACCTTGTCGAAGCCCTCCTCCACCGCCTCCGGGACGTCGATCATCCGGCCGCCGGCGATCCGCCCCCGCGCGTCGTAGCGGCGCACGGTCCGCAGCACGCCCGGCCGCGCGAAGGGGTACGTGGCGGGGGCGTCGCCCGGCCCGCCGCAGGGTTCGGTGTGGATGAAGACGGGGCCCTGCTCGTCGTACGCGCCGGGCTCGGCCCCGGTCTCGGCGGCCCACCGCCGCAGCGGGGCGTACGAGACGAGCGCGATCCGCTCCCCCGCCTCGGTACGGCGCAGGCAGCAGCGCAGGGGGCTCCCGGCGTCGGCCTCGGTCTCGGTGTACGGGACACAGGGCCGCCCGGCGTCATCGACGTTCCGCAGCTCGGCGAGAGCGGCGTCCGGGATGGGCCGGGCGGTGTGGGTGGTGCGCGTGCTCGTGGTCGCGTTCATGCGTCCAGGGTCGCGAGGCGGCGGCCCTGACGCTGGCGGCATTCGGACGCGGTGTTTGGTTTTACGCGCCTGCGGCGAACTCGACGAACCCGTTCCAGGCGCCCGAATCGAACGCGAGGTGCGGACGCCCGGTGTCCTTCGAGTCACGGACATGCACAGTGCCGGGGGTCGCGGCGACCTCGACACAGTCATTGCCGTTGGCGTTGTCGCTGTAGCTGCTCTTGAACCATTCGAGCGCGGGCATATGCCCTCCCTTTAGGCGCCTGCGGTGAACTCCACGAAGCCGGTCCAGGCATCGGCACCGAACGCGAGGTTCGGGATCTCGACGTCCTTCGAGTCACGGACGTGAACGGTGCCGGGGACCGTGGCGACCTCGACACAGTCGTTGCCGTTGGCACTGCTGCTGTAGCTGCTCTTGAACCAATCCAGCTCGGTCTTGCCGATCATGTTTCTCCCAGCAGTTGCTCGATGTAGTGCCGCGACTCCGCTGGAGTCAGGGCCGTTGAGCGGATGATGCCATAGCGCAGCTCCAGGATCCGGAGTCGCTTGAGGTCGGAGACGGGCTGACCGCTGAAGTCCCCATCGCTGCGTCCGGCGGCGGTGCCGTCGCCGAACTTCAGCAGCTCGATCCGACCGATCGCTCCAGGATGATCGACATAGGCTGTCGGCATCACCTGGATGTCCACATGAGGCAACTCACTCACCTCCAGCAGGTGTTCGAGCTGGCGTCGCATCACCAGTTTGCCCCCGAACGGGCGCCGCAGCGTCACCTCTTCCTGGACGAAACTGAACTCGGGGGCCGGGCTCGCCTCCAGCACTGCCCGACGTGCCACTCGCGCCCTCACGAACCGCTCCAGTTCCTCCGGCGTGTAAGTCGGACGGTACGTCTGCAACAGCGCGCGTGAGGACTCCTCGGTCTGGAGCAGACCGTGAATCGTGAAGTTGCTGTACATGCAGAACTCGACCGCGCGCGCCTCCAGCTTCTTGAGGTTCCGTACTTTCTTCGGGTAGCGGACCTCCTCGATGTCCTTCTTCATCACCGAGATGTTTCCGTCCGCGTCCAGCACCCGGTCGACGTTGTCGAGGAACTCCGGTCGCGGGATGCGGACCCCGCGTTCGATCTTGCGGATCAGATCCTCTCCGTAACCGAGCCGGGCACCGAGATCCGCCGCCCGCATGTTCCTCTTCTCCCGCCAGAACCTGATCTGGCGGCCGACGGCGGCAACGACGGCCGCGCCGGACTCATCGCCTGGCTCGACCTCCCACCCCGCGTCACCTGCGGCATTCGTACCGCGGTCCGTCTCGTTCGTGCCGTTCACTGCGTCCACGCTCATGTGCGCACCTCCTAGAGGCGGCCCTACCCGTGACACCACATGGGACAGTCGAGACACGACCGGACAGTGGTGGGACAGTTACCGTACGTGAGGGCCTGTTCGATGGTCAGCGTAAGCAGATCCGGCCACGCTGGATGACATGAATGAGGAACCAACCCAACTTCTGGCATCCGTACGCCAATTCGGAATCCAACTCTCCGCTACGCCGCGCGGGGCGCGGCTGGCCCGGCTGCTGGCCGTCGAGCAGCTGCGGACGTGGGAGCTGGACGCCGTGGCGGACGCGGCGGCCCAGATCGTCGCCGAGCTGGCGAACAACGCGGCCACCCACGGGCACGTCTCCGGCCGGGACTTCCAGCTGGCGATGTTCGCTCTGCCGGACGTCCTGCGGATCGAGGTCACGGACACCCGGGCCGAGCGGCTGCCGGTCGTGTGTCCGCACGGGGACGGGGAGTCGGGGCGGGGGCTGGTCCTGGTCGACGCGCTGGCGTCGCGTGGGTGGGGCGTGGAGCTGGGGCCGCCGCCCCGGAAGACGGTGTGGGCCCAGGTGGAGCTGGCGCCGCCGGGACGGGCCTTGTCGTGACGGCCCGCGTCGCGGGAATCCACGACGCGGATCCACACGACGTAAATGCGTAAGTACTGCGGCGAGAACCCTTCCCTTCCCCTCCAGCCTCCCCCCGGCCTTTCGTCACCCACAAGGGTGATTTGGAGCAACTGGGCTGGATTCGGGGCGGCTTGTCGGGCATATGCTCGCCGCGACAACCCCAGCACATGCGTCGGCCCCCGGCCGGGACTGCGAATCCCGATCGAGGGCCTGACCACCGAGGAAGGCTCAAACTTCCCGATGGCTTCCCAGCACATTAGCGTGCCCTCGCACGCCTCCGGGCTCGTTCACGCCAACGTCCGGCTGCGCTCCCGGTTCACGATCGTCAGCAACCTGCTCGCCCAGCACCGCGCCCTGTCGCTGATGGCGATCGGACTCGCGGTCTACCTCCAGTCGCTGCCCGAAGGGGCGTCCGTCGGCATCAAGGCGATCGCCTCCCGCTTCCCGGAAAGCGAGCTGCGCGTCGCCGCCGCCATGCGCGAACTGGAGAAGCACGGCTTCCTGGACCGGACCCGCGAGCGACTGCCCGACGGACGGTTCGTGCCGCGCACGACCTCGTACAACTTGCCGGAGGCTGAGCGCGAGCGGGTCCGCGAGATCCCACCGCCGCCCGCCCCGGAGCCGGAGCCGGAGCCGGAGTTCGACCCGGAGCCGGATTTCGAACCGGAATTCGGGCCTGAGCCGGAGCCTGAGTTCGAGCCGGAACCGGAGCCGGAGCCCGCACCCGAGCCCGAGCCGGCTCCGGAACCCGCGCCGCTCCCCCGCCATCACCACCAGGCGGCCGAACTCCTCGCCCGCCTCCGCACGTACGACCCCCGGCTGCTGCTCTCCACCCGCGACATCGAACGCCTCGCCCCCGGCCTCACCCTCTGGCTCGAACGCGGCGCCCACCCCGACGCCGCCCTCCGCACCCTCGCGGCGTGCCTCCCGGGCGACGTCCGCCACCCGGCGGCCCTCCTCGCCCACCGCCTCACCAGCCTCCTGCCGCCCCCACTCCCCGCCGCCCCGAGGGGCCGCACCGTGCTCCCCCTCCAAACCTGCGACGGCTGCGAACGCGCCTTCCGCGCCCCGGAACCGGGCCACTGCCGCGACTGCCGCCCGGACGCGTCCCAGGCCGCGTGACGTGCCCACCGCATCACCGCGCTACCAGGCCATGCGCGAGGCGCTGGCGCTCCTGGACGACACGGTCCCCGGCCGATTCGAGATCACCAGAGAAGGAATCGTCCGCGACCTGGCGGCCCCGAACCGCCCCCACGAACGCACGGTCGCGCTGATCCGGCGCCGCCTGGGGCTCGTCCTGCCGGACGATCTCCTCGCCCACGCGGGCGAACCCGACGTCGAGAGCGGGCCCGAGGGCATCCTGAGACGCCCCGACGTCATGGTGATCCCCTGGGCCGCCATGGAAGGCGACGGCGCCTTCGACCCGCGTACCCTCGTGGCCGCCGTCGAGATCGTCTCCCGCTCCACCCCCGGCAACGACTGGGTCGGGAAGCTGCGCGACTACTCCCTCCTCGGCATCCCCGCCTACGCGGTCTTCGACCCCCGAGCCGGGAGGACGTAGCCGGGTAGTGGCTCCACGTGCGGCCGCGCAGGTTGTCACCGTGCTCTTCGGCGATCACATCCTCAGCGAGGGCCTACGGGGTGGTGCAGACGACCCAAGCCATCGCGTCGTTGCTGAGGGTCTGGGTGTTCTTCACACCGACCGACCAGCCTCCGGAGGTCGGATAGGAGTCGGTGATGAAGGTGGCCGTGCTGCTGGTCTGGCCGCCGCCCCCGGTGGGCACCATGCCGGTCGGACAATCCACATGCGCGAGGGCCCAGCCATTGGCGGGAATGGACACCTTGGAACCGTAGTACGTCGGGTGCGCGCTCGACGGCGCGGCAGCGGAAGTGCCGGTCGGGAAAGCGGGCTTGGGCGGATCACCCCCGCCGTCCAGCGCGTTGGCAGAGGGTGCGCTACCGGCGAGGAGCGCGGTGGCGGCCATGACAGCCACGGCGAGAGGGCGAATGGACTTCATTCCTCGATCTTCCTTGTCTAGTCGAGTTTCCAGACAATCCGGGAATTCCCCATTCCCGGCAGGACGACCCACTCGACCACTCGCTCGGCTCAAGAAGACATGCCAACGGCGCCCTGGACGCCCGCACGCCGGCGATCTGGATCGGCAACGGCACCAGACGCCGCGTCCGCGAGCGCCGCGACGCCCCCGAGGTCGGCCACGGCCTTCGGCTGCGGCGCTTTGGTCAGGGTGCAGACTCCGTCCACGCACTCACGCTCCAGCCGGCCGCGGGAGGCCGTCTGGACCAGGCCGACCATCCAGCAGGTCGGGCAGCCGCGGAAGGCGATCAGGGACAGCGGGGCGGCCAGCAGGGTGGCCGGTCCCCAGACGGGGGCCAAGGCGACCGATCCGATGATCAGACCGAATCCGACGACCCCGCGCGCGAGGTGGCGCGGAACGGACCTGCTGGCATAGTCCGGCTTGGTGCTGCTCATGCTGCTTCTCCTTCGGACGGCTGGTCGGCGGACTGATCCACGGGGGCCGCGAGGGCATCGCGCAGGGTCGCGCGGGCGCGGTGCAGCCGCGACTTCATCGCCGCCGTGCTCAGACCGAGCGCGTCTGCGACCGTCTTCCCGGGCAGGCCCTGGACGTCCCGCATGATCAGCACCTGCCGCTGGTCGCGGGGCAGGGCGCCGACGGCGGCGGCGATGCGTTCGGCCTCCAGGCGGTGCAGCACCGCCTCCTCGGCGGACGGTTCGGCCACCCCCTCCGGCTCGACGGCCGACGTGCCGCCGCCGTTCTTCGAGGCGAGCAGGAACCGCACCTGGCGCAGGCACTCGTTCCGGACGATCCGGAACATCCAGGAGGCCAGCGCACCCGAGGCCCGCAACGTGCCGATCTTCCGGTAGAGGATGATCAACGCCTCCTGCGCCGCGTCCTCCGCGTCCTGCGGCGTGGCGCACAGCGAGCGGGCGAAGGCACGGACGTGCGGCTGCGACTGCGTGACGACCGTGGTCAGCGAGGGGACATCGCCGTTCTGAGCGGCCTTGATCAGCCGCTCGTCCGGCCAGGAGACGCGCGCGTTCGTCTTCATGGGCTCAGCCGCGGCCCTTGAAGCGGCGCATGAGATGCCAACCGCACGCGCCCACGAGCAGGACGCCGATCACGACGAGGCCGGTGACCGTCATGGATGTCACGGATGTCTCCTTCCGGTTCCGTACGCGGCCCGTCCGGCCGGTACAGGGATAAGAGACGGCCGACCCCGAAAAGGATTCACCCGGGCGCGCCCGGTGCACCCTGAGCGCCCGGCGTGGGGCCTCGCCACGGCGAGGCCCGGCCCCCTCCCGGCACGCTGACCGGGCGGCCGGCGGCTCGGCCCGTACGAGAACCGGCGTCAGGCTCCCACGGCGCTGCGCTTGTACCGGGCGTGCACCGCCCGCGGCCGGGACAGGTCCTGCTCGAAGCCGCGTACGCCGTCGGAGCCGGCCCAGGGCACGGGCAGGGCGACCGAGGTGCCGTCGCGCAAGGCGACCGCGACCCGCAGGTTCGGCTCCTTGATCCGGCTGTCGGAGGAGGCCACCCGCAGGTCCTCGAAGCGGACGATCTCGTCCCACGCCAGCCGTCGCCACCCCAGCACCGCGCGGAACCGCGGCCCGTCCGGGCCCGCCTCCACCCGTCGCCTGAACATCGCGACCGCGCCCGACACCGCCCCGATGCCGACGAGCCCGGCGGCGATGCCCCACTTCTGGGCGCCCGGGACTCCGACGCCCGCCACGACTCCCGCCACGACCGCGAACAGCAGGGCCGCCGCGGTCCACCAGCGCGCGGCCTTGCCTTCCCCACGCAATGACAACTCAACCTGGTCATTCACGTGTTCGATCTTGACACTCCCCCGAACCGGCGACAGGCCGGAACCGGACATGTCCAAAAACACATGGCCCACGTACACGCGCGGCGGCCCGCCGACCGGATCAGGTCGGCGGGCCGCCGCGAGACAGAGCCCCCGGGTGATTCGTCGTATCGCCTCCTCTCCCTCACCCGGCTGTGAACTCATTCGAAATTCCGCAGACAGAACAGATGTCATCCACTGGCGAGACGGCGGCGAACCCGGACAACGGTGTCGTCTCCGCCCCGCACACCTCATGTCTTGGCTAGCGGCGGGACCGGCTACTCCACCCGCCACTCCGGTTCACCCCACCGAGTGAAAGCCCCTTGTTCGTCCCTCGTTTCCCGCCGCCAGCGCTTAGAACTGGCAGGCACTCCCTCGCGCCAGCGGGGGCGCGGGCCGGCGCCGGAAGGCACCGCCCGCGGCGCACACATCCCCTCAGCGGGACCACGGGTCGAGGCCGGGCGGCGCACGACGGAGCACCGCCCGGCCTCGGCGTTCGCGCAGTCGAGCACCACCAGCAGACACACCGATACGCACGCGACACCAGCAGGAGAGACAGACATGGCCGAGCGCCAGAACGGCACCGTGAAGTGGTTCAACGACGAGAAGGGCTACGGCTTCATCACCCCGGAGTCCGGAGCCGATCTCTTCGTCCACTTCCGCGCGATCGAGGGGAACGGCTTCAAGTCCCTGAAGGAGGGCCAGAAGGTGACCTTCGAGGCCGTGCAGGGGCAGAAGGGCATGCAGGCCGACAAGGTCCAGGTCGCCGCCTGAGGCCGACACCGCCTCGCGAGCCCTCTCTTCGTCCGCAGACGTGCCTGACGGGGCCCTCCGCTCGCGCGGAGAACCCCGTCAGGGCCCGGGGTCGGGGGATCGGGTGCCGGGACCGGCCGTCAGACCGTGGAGGCGATCCAGCCCACCGTTTCCTCCACGTGCCGGCCGTCACTGCCGCTGTTACCCATCCGGACCTCGTTGAAGCGGATGAGGAAACCGTCGACGGTGACGTCCGCGATGCGGATGCCCGGAGTCTCCGGGCCGTTGAAGGTCTGGGTCATCGGGATCACGATCACCGTCGATCCAGAGGGGAACGGCGTCGGGAACGTCACCCGGGTGAAGGTCGACGTGTTCCCTCCCTGCGTCGCCTGCGCGTTGTCCGACTTCAGCTGCAGCTTGCCCGTCTGGATCATGCTCATGGGTCCACCCCTTCGGTTCAGTCCGTTCAGGGACTTTCAGCGGAACCGCCCATAACGGTCCGCGAAGACTCTGATCACCCGAAGGGCCCTTTATGCGACATTCCCCCCTTCGAGTGGTCGCGTTCCGGCCAGCCGACACGCCGTGCCGTTCCCGCTACCCGGCGGGAGAGCGCTCGTTGTCCAGCGTGCCCCGCCAGGGGCCCTGACTGAGGAGGACCACATGACGGACACCGAAGCCGACGCCCCCGCGAACGGTGCGGTACGGGGCGGCAGCCCGGATTCGGCGGTCGACCGCGTGTCCGACTTCTACGGCACGTACATCGACGCGGTCTCCGACGGCGTCGACGACCTGGGCGAGAACCTGCGCGCGCACTATCTGACCGAAGACCTCCGCCAGCGGCTCGCGGCCTGGCAGGAGGCCAACCACGCCGACGGGGTGCTGCGCGCCCAGGACGTGCCGACGGCGTGGGCGGTGGCGTACCACGACTCCGGCGCCGGCCACCTGTTCACGACGGTCACCCTCACCTGGGGCACCGGCCCCGACGCCGGGCACACGCGGCTGGCGATCCAGAGCGAACTGAGCACCAAACTCATCTCGGACATCGAGGACGCACCGGCTGGAGGCTGACCCCTCGCGGCGACCACTGAGCCGGGCTCCGCGGAAGGGGTGCCCGGCTCGGTTGTCTCCTCCCGGAAGCGGCGGCCGCCCTCACCGTCCGCTGTCGCGGCGCCCGCCCGTCGACACCAGCAGCGCGACGGCGAAGAGGACGGCCGCCACCAGCCAGGCGCCCACGCTCCGGCCCGGGTAGAGCGCGAGGGCCCACCAGGTGTGCGAGGTGTGGCCCGTGGCGTCGTGGCCGCGGCCGAGCATGACGTTGGCGATGAGGAAGAGCAGTCCGACCGCCGACGCCGACGCCTCGTTGGACAGCCGCCACGCGAGGAGGCCGAGGGCGAGGCGCAGGGTGGTGTTGCGGGCGACGTCCCAGGGGTCCCGTGCCCTCGCCCCGGGGGTGAGCTATTCGGGCAGGTTACCGTCGCCGCCGAGGTTGGCGACGATGCGGCGCAGCACGTTGATCGTCGTCACGAAGTCGGCCTCGTCCACCCACTCGTGCGCCCCCTTCAGCACCGGCGCGATCCGTTCCCGGGCCCGGATCCGGGCGGCCTCCCCGGCCTCGGTCAGCGTCATGGCACCGGTGCCGGCGTCCTCGGTGAGCCAGCCGCGGGCGACGAGGTCGTCGTACACCCGGTCGAAGTCGGTGCCGAGGTCGTCGTACTTCCCCAGGCGCGCGGTCAGCGTCGGGCGGGTCCACTTCCCCGGGCCGCCGGACGCGTGGTTCAGCGTCCACCAATGCGGCTGCGTCAGGCCCTCCACGGCGAGCTGGGCCCGGATGCCCCCGAGCACCAGCCACGCCGCCTGCGAGGTCCAGGCCCCGATCGGCTGACCGACGAGTTCCTCGTGCGTGTACTCCTTGAGCGGGGCGGTCGTCATGTCGTCTCCTCCGACGGATCTGCGGGATGAATCGACCGTAGAACCTCAAGTCCGCTTGATATCAAGGCCGTTGATCCGGGCCCGGCCCGGGCGGCAGCCGGGCCGGTCGGCATGACAGCTCGATGCGGCCGGACAGTCGCCAGTCGAGGTACGTGGTCAGGCTGGGAGCGACCCAGGTGCGGCTGTCGAGCTCGTGGTTCCAGACGACGACGTCGGGCCGGTCGATCCGGGCGAGGAAGGCGAAGAGGTCGCCGTTGCCCGCTTCCCCGAAGAAGAGGAGAGGGTCGAACGGCATGCAGAGGGCGCCGCGGCCGGCCCCGTACCAGCCCCTCCTCGCGCGGGAGGATCAGGCGTACGCGCGGGTGGCCTCGAAGGTCCAGACGTCGTCCGTGGCCGTGGGGGCGGCGTCCGCACGGTAGCCGCCGTGGACGCGGACGTCCGCGAAGCCCGCCTCGCGCAGCATGGCGGTGAACTCGGGCAGGCCGAACCACAGGAGCGAGAAGACCTGGAGCTCCGTGCGCGTGAGGGCGCCGTCCGTCCATGCCTCGTAGCGAAGCCAGCGGGTGGTGCGCTGGGCCACCGGGTCGACGTGCGTACGCCAGGTGGTCATGGTGACGAGGTCGTTCCCGCGCCACTGGTGCGGGACCGGTCCGCTGTCGGGGGTCGTGTCCCGGGACGGCGGTTCGACGTCGACGATCAGCCGGCCCCCGGGAGCCAGGTTCTCGTACATCGCGGCGAGCGCCGTCCGCACGCTGTCGCGGTCGGTCAGCAGGGCGAAGGAGCCGGTGGGGATCACGATCGCCTCGTACGCGCCGGGGTCGCGGTGCGTGGTCATGTCCCCCTCGAAGACCTCGGCCCGCACCCCGCGCTCGGCGCAGTTGACGCGGCACTGCTCCAGCATGGCGGCCGAGGTGTCGTAACCGCGCACGTCCAGCCCCTGTTCGAGCAGGGGAATCAGGATGCGGCCGGTTCCCACGGCGGGTTCGAGGACGGGGCCGGACACGTTCCGCAGGCGGTCGGCGTAGAACTCGACGTCCCCGAACGAGGTGCCGATCGGCTTGTCGAGCTCGTAGAACAAGGTCGCCAACGGTCCATAGCGCCAGGCGGAGTTGCCGAAGCCGGTGTCCATGCGTTCCTTCGGTGGTGTTTGGGACTGATAAGCGCGCTCTGTCCAGTATCTCGTGGGCATGGTGCTACGGCGCCGACCGGAAAGCCAGCGAATAACCGGCGTGGTGCGGTGGGGGCGGGGGTGGCGGACACGGCCATTCCTTCCACAAGGCGGGGCGAGGGTCAGGCCGGGCTGCCGGATCCGCGCTTGACGAGGGCGTCGAAGGCGCGGTCCGGCAGCACCTTGCTCAGGAAGACCAGGGGGCGGGCGCCCATGCCGACGCGATAGCGGGTGCGCGGCCGGCGGGCGGTGGCGGCCGCGGCGACGGCCTTGCCGACGACGGACGGGGACGAGGCCATGCGCGTGCCGGGCTCGGAGCTCCGCTGGAGCACCTTGACGATCGCCGCGGCCTGCTCGGCATACGGCCCCTTCAGCGAGGTGGCGCGCAGCTTGTCGGCGGCGATGGCGCCCCACTCGGTGCGGATGGAGCCGGGCTCGATGACGACGACCTCGATGCCGAACCGATTCAGCTCCAGACGGAGCGCGTCGCTGAGGCCTTCGACCGCGTACTTGCTGGCGTGGTACCAGGCGCCGAGCGGGGTGGCGAACCGGCCGCCCATCGAGCTGATGTTCACGATCGCGCCGCTGCGCTGGGCGCGCATATGCGGGAGTACGAGCCGGGTCATACGGGCCAGACCGAAGAGGTTCACGTCGATCTGCGCGCGGGCCTCGTCGAGAGGGACGTCCTCCAGGGCGCCGTACGAGCCGTAGCCCGCGTTGTTGACCAAGACGTCGATGCGGCCTTCCGCCGCGATGATCTCGGCGACCGCCGCCTCGGCCGAGGCGTCGTCGGTGACGTCGAGGGCGAGCGCCCGTACGCCCGAGGCGGCCAGGCCCTTCATCCGGTCGGTGCGCCGGGCCGCGCCGTAGACGGTGAAGCCGGCCTGCCGGAGCCGGCGCGCGGCGTCCTCGCCGATGCCGGAGGAGGCGCCGGTGACGAGAGCTACCTTGTGCGTCATGTTCGTTCCCTTCGCCGCGCCGCGCGGTGCGCCGGGCGGCGCAGCGGCCAGCGCGTCGAGCAGTGCGTCGAGTAGCGCGCCGAGTAGCGATCCCGCCTAACGGACCGGCGGCCTCTTCCACCATGAAAGACTGCCGGTCTCTACGCAACAGACCCCCGGTCTGTAACATGTGGGGCATGACGACGTTCCAGCGCGCCCGCAGCGAGGAGCAGCGCGAGGCCCGGCGGCAGAGCATCCTCGCGACCGCCGCGACGATGCTGGGCGAGATGCCGGTCTCGGCGCTCAGCCTGAACGAGCTCAGCCGCCGCGTGGGCCTGGCGAAGTCGAACGTCCTGCGGTACTTCGAGTCACGCGAGGCGATACTCCTCGAACTCCTCTCCCAGCAGGCCCACGACCTGCTGGTGGAGGTCGTCGGACAACTCCCCGCCCGCATCGACGAGAACGGCCCCGCGACGGCGCGGGCCCGGTCGCTGGCCTCGGGGCTCGCCACGTCGCTCGCCTCGCGCGAGATGCTCTGCGAACTGCTCGGCACCCAGGCCGGCATCCTGGAGCACAACGTCTCCCCCGAGGCGATCGCGCACTACAAGCGGGGGGCGTTCGACGCGCTCGACGGGCTCGCGGCGCTCGTCCGGAAGGTTCTGCCCGAGCTCGACGAGCGGCAGGTCGCCGAAGCGGGCGTCATGATCTTCGTGCTCGCCGGTTCGCTGTGGACCCACAGCCACCCCGCACCGGCCGTCCGCGCGGCCTACGCCGCCGACCCGGGCCTCACCTCCCCGTTCCCGGACTTCACCGGCACGCTGGAGCGCTCCCTCACCCTCTTCCTGACCGGCCTCCTGAACGACCCGGACCGCTGACCCCGGGCGCGCAGCCCACCGCCCGCCGCCCGCCGCCCGCCGCCTAGCATCGGCGGCATGGCGACCTTCGTGCACCTCACGGCGGCGGACCGCGTGGCGCGGATCCGGCGGAACGGCATACGGGCGCTCGCCCAGGGGCGGGGCGACGGGCTCGGGCGGGGCCAGGGCGTGTTCCTGTTCCCCGTCCTCCCCTCGTACACGCTGACCCACCAATGGCTGCGCGAGCTGTCGCGCTTCCCCGGCAAGTCCGGCGAACTCGTCGCCGTCCACGTGAAGTTGGCCGACAGCGAGCCGGTGACAGTGGGCCGCTACACCGACCAGGCACCCAAGGAGACGTCGGCCGCCGAGGCGGTCGGGCGGCTGGCCACGCTGGCGGATCCGCGCGGGTGGGAGGTGTTCCTGCCGCGGGCCGTCGCGCGGGGCGAGGTACGGGCCGTCCGGGGCGTACGGCAGGTGAACGGGTGGCGGTACTGGCCCGGGGCCCACGGGACGACCCCCTGCACCTGCTTCGGGTGCCGGGTCCGGGGCGAGTACGGGTCGCGGCGGCTGCGCGAGCGCCGGCCGCACCCCCTCGACGGGCCGCCGCCCGCGCCGCGCGTCCTGCTCGGCCGGATCGAGACCGCCGAGGCCGCGGGGGACGCGGCGAAGCTGTGCGAGACGCTGCGGTGGTACGAGATGCGGCGGCGCGGCCCCGTGGCGCGGCTCGCCCCGCTCGCCGGGCACCCCGACCCGGCCGTACGGAGAGCCCTCGTCGAGGCGGTGGCGTACTGGTCGACCCCGGGCGTGGACGCGGTGCTCGACGCCCTCGTGGACGACCCGGACCGCGGAGTGCGGGTCGTGGTCGCCGACGTGCGCGAGACGCGGGCGGAGATGCGGGCGGAGAAGCGCGGCCCCGAACCCACTCCCGACACCGACCTCGACCCCGACCCCGACCCCGACACCGACACCGACACCGACACCGACACCGACACCGACACCGCTTCGACCATCGGTTGTTGATCGACTTTTCAGCGTCAACCGGCTTACTGGAAGCCGTTGTTCGCGTACTCGATCACATCTGGAGGACCCATGGACGGAGCACGCCCCGGAGACCGCGTCATGCCGGCCGACGAGAGCGGGATCGGCGTCGAAGCCGCGGACCCGGCGGGGCAGCCGGACGAGGCCGGCGAGCCAGGCGGCACGGAGGACGCCGAGGCGTAGAACCCGGGATTCCGCCAACGCCGGTCCCACGGGGGAAGACCGACGCCAACCGGACATGACGGGAACGTGTCCGCTGAGCGAACACCCCTGACCGGATTGCGTCTTGACGGTGCATCACGCCGGGGTCGAACATTCGTCACGCGCCGCACCGCATCGAGCCGCGGCACAGCGCACCCGCACGGCGTCCCACCGCACTCGTGCACCTGTACAGCTCCAACGCCTCGCGTCACCCACGGCGCGAGGCGCGCGCACGTTCCGTCCCATCCCCAGTTCGGAATCCGGAGCCCCCACACATGAAGATCTCCGCGAGACTCTCCGCCCTCCTCGCCGTGTCCGCGCTCGCCGCGGGCGCCTTCGCCGCCGCACCCGCCACCGCGCAGGTCGCCGCCGGCACCGGCACGGCCGCCGTCACCCCGCCCGACATATCCCTGACGAACGTCAAGCAGCACCTCGCCGACCTCCAGTCGATCGCCACCGCCAACGGCGGCAACCGGGCGCACGGCCGTACCGGCTACAAAGCGTCGATCGACTTCGTCAAGGCGAAGCTGGACGCCGCCGGATTCACCACCACGCTCCAGACGTTCACGTCTTCCGGCGCCACCGGCTACAACCTGATCGCCGACTGGCCGGGCGGCGACGCGAACCAGGTCGTCATGGTCGGCTCGCACCTCGACTCGGTCACCGCGGGCCCCGGCATCAACGACAACGGGTCCGGTTCGGCGGCGATACTCGAGACGGCGCTGGCCGTCTCCCGTACGCAGTTCCAGCCCACGAAGCACCTGCGGTTCGCCTGGTGGGGCGCCGAGGAGCTGGGCATGGTCGGCTCCCGTTACTACGTCAACAACCTTCCGACGACGGACCGTTCGAAGATCAGCGGCTACCTGAACTTCGACATGCTCGGCTCGCCGAACCCGGGCTACTTCGTCTACGACGACGACCCGACCATCGAGCAGACCTTCAAGACCTACTACGCGGGCATCGGCGTCCCCACGGAGATCGAGACCGAGGGCGACGGCCGCTCGGACCACGCGCCGTTCAAGAGCGCGGGCATCCCGGTCGGCGGGTTGTTCTCCGGCGCCGAGACCTACAAGACGGCCGCCCAGGCGCAGAAGTGGGGCGGTACGTCGGGGCAGGCGTTCGACCGCTGCTACCACGCGTCGTGCGACACGACGGCGAACGTCAACGACACCAGCCTGGACCGCAACTCCGACGCCATCGCGTACGCCGTGTGGAACCTGGCGAGCGGCAGCGGCACCCCGCCCGGTGGCGGCACGGTGTTCTCGAACGACACCGACGTCGCGATCCCGGACGGCAGCACCAGCACGGCGACCTCGACCGTGAACGTCACCGGGATCACCGGCAACGCGCCGAGCAACCTCGCCGTCGGCGTGGACATCGTCCACACCTGGCGCGGCGACCTCAAGGTCGACCTGCTCGCCCCCGACGGCTCGGTCTACGCCCTCAAGGCGGCCAACGTCAGCGACTCGGCGGACAACGTGCAGACCACGTACACGGTCAACGCCTCCAGCGAGGTCGCGAACGGCGCCTGGAAGCTCCGGGTCCAGGACATGTACTCCGGCGACACCGGCTACATCAACAGCTTCAAGCTGACCTTCCCGTAGCCGGCGGACGGGCAGGGCCCGAGCGCTGCGGCGCGACACGACTCCCGGGTGGGCCGGTGACCATGGACCCGACCCACCCGGGCCCCAACTCCCTTGGGGCTCGCCGGTGTTACTTGCCGGCGTTCGCGGCGTCCACGAGCGCCTGCGGGGTGACCGCGCCGACGTAGACCCGGCCGTCGTCCGTCATCAGGGCGTTGACGATCTTCGTCTTGAAGACGGTGCCCGAGCCGAACTTCCCGCTCACCTTGTCGCCGAGACCGTCGAGGAAGCCCTGGACCTCCTTCGGCGCCTCCTCGGTCTTCGGCGCCTTGGCGCCGGTGTCGAGCTTCGCTATGGCGGTCCAGCCCTCGCCGATGACCTCGGGGTGGTTCTTGCCGCCCTCTCCGGCACCGCCCATGAGCGAGCCGAGCGGGCCGCCGAAGCCCTTCTCCATGCCGGGCACCGGGCCGTGCTCGCCGAACTTCCCGTCCTTGCCGGCCTTCCCGGCCTTGTCCGCGGCGCCCTCCGTGACCTTGGCGCCCTTCGGGGCCTTGAAGTCGAAGGCCGACGCGTCGGGCTTGCCGAAGTCCACCTTCGTGAAGCCCGCGTCGAGGACCGGCTTGCCGCCGTCCACCGAGGCCAGCGTGAACTTCAGCGGGGTGCCGGTCGAGGCGTCCACCGCGATCTTCACCGACTCGACCATCGAGCCGGCCTGCTTCGGCTTGATGACCAGCTGGTACGCGTCCCGGCCGGCCACCTTCGCCGTGCCGCCGACGCCGATCGAGGTCGTGTCGCCCGCGGCCTTCAGGACCTCGTCCGCCAGCTCCTTCGGGGTGGCCGGCATGCCCTTCGGGCCTTCTCGGCCTTCCGGTCCTCGCCCGCGCCCTTGCCGGCCGCCGCGTCCTTCTCGTGGACGACCTCGTTGGACTTGCTGTCGTAGGCCCAGACGTCGGCCCCGTTGTGCACCAGGGTGTACTCGTCGGAGCCGTCGAGGATCGTCAGCTTCTGCCGGTCCGGGCCGTCCGCCGCGACGCGCAGCGTGTGCGAGCCGGAGATCAGCTCGGTCAGCTTCGCCGACGGGTCGGCGCCCTCGCCGCCGCCACCGCCGGCCGGGGCCGACGGGAGCAGGCCCGCGATGGACGGCAGACCGAGGTCCGTGCCGATGGTGACGGTGCCGGACACGGTCTGCGTGTCCGACGCCGCGATCTTCTCGATGAGCTGCTGCGCCGTGACGTTCGGCAGGTCGGGGTCACCGGCCGCCGCGAGTGCCGGGACCAGTCCGATGGTCGCCGCGGCCACTCCGGCCACCGCGACCGGAACGATGTAACGGCTCGCCTTGCGCTGTGCTGCCATGATGTGCGCCACCCTCCGTGTCCTGCGTGGTCGATGTCTCCATCTCACCAGGAAGCGGGCGGCGAATCGTCAGTCGCGGGAATCAACCCCGCGTACCTCTCCAGGATGACCCCACCCTGAGATCACCCCGCCGTTGGGCCAACCGTGCGACCGATGGGAGGGCACGGCCCTCGTGGGCCATTGCGGGCGGGCATATGCCGTACCAACTCGGCTGTGCGGATGGGCATATGCCCGTACGAGTGCGCGTACGGGCCTGGTCAGGCGCGTGGGCGGTGGGCCGGGGCGCCGGGGTGCACGGGGCGGGGGCGCGGTGACGCGACGGGCTCAGCCCGCGCGGTGCACCACCGCGTCGCACATCTCCTCCAGGGCCGCCTTCGCGTACCCCTCGGGCAGCGGCGCGAGCATCGCGCGCGCCTCCTCCGCGTAACGGAGCGTGTCCTGCCGGGCCTGCTCCAGGGCCGGGTGGACGCGCAGCCGGCGCAGCGCCTCGGCGTGCCGGGCGTCGTCGGTCAGGTCGCCGTCGATCAGCGCGAGCAGGTCGAGGTCCTCGGGCCGCTGGTGGGCCGCGGCCGCGGCACGCAGGTAGAGCACCGGCAGCGTGGGCACGCCCTCGCGGAGGTCGGTGCCCGGGGTCTTGCCGGACTCGTGGGAGTCGGAGGCGATGTCGAGGACGTCGTCGGCGAGCTGGAACGCCACGCCGAGCCGCTCCCCGTACTGGGTGAGGATCTCGACGGCGGACTCGTCGGCCCCGGCCATCATGGCGCCGAAACGGCAGGAGACGGCGACGAGCGAGCCCGTCTTGCCGCCGAGGACATCGAGGTAGTGCGCGACCGCGTCGCGGCCCTCCTGCGGGCCGGCCGTCTCCAGGATCTGGCCGGTCACGAGCCGCTCGAACGCCTCGGCCTGGATGCGGACGGCCTCGGGGCCGAGGTCCGCGAGGGTGTGCGAGGCGCGAGCGAAGAGGAAGTCGCCCGTGAGGACGGCGAGGGAGTTGCCCCAGCGGCTGTTGGCGCTCTCGACGCCGCGCCGCACGGCCGCCTCGTCCATGACATCGTCGTGGTACAGCGTGGCGAGGTGGGTCAGCTCGACGACGACGGCCGAGGGCACGACACCCGGCGCGTACGGGTCGCCGAACTGGGCCGCGAGCATCACCAGGAGCGGCCGGAACCGCTTGCCGCCCGCCAGCACCAGGTGCTGGGCGGCCTCGGTGATGAACGGCACATCGCTCTTGGTGGCGTCGAGGAGGCCGGCCTCGACGGCGGCGAGGCCGGTCTGGACATCGGCTTCGAGAGCCTGGTCCCGCACGCTAAGACCGAACGGCCCGACGACGGTCACGAGGGGATCTCCTGTCTGCTGAAGCCTGGCTGATGTGCTGCGCTGTCCGGTATGCATGAACGCCGACACCGGGACGTCACCCGGAAGGTCACTCGGATTGTCGATGTGTCGGTCGATTCACTCAAGCCAGCGTATCCGGTCATGTTTCGATCACCGTGGGCACCCGCCCGTCGCCCTACATGTCCTTGGTCATGCTATATGGCAATAAATGAGCGTTTTATTTGCGGGCGGCTTCGGACTGTCGCGCCTGCCTGGTGAGAAGGGTGCGAGGCCCTCCGGTTCCGCTTCGGCCGGGGATCGAGCCCGGTTCACGCCCGGGCCGGCGGCCGGGGCCGGGCGCGAGTCGGGCCCTGATCGGGCCCGGAGCGGTGGCCGGATTCCGACCCGCGTGTCGGCCCTGGCGCACGGGGGCGATCCACCCGCGACCGTCCGCTTACCGGCGGTACCGATGTTGACGCGCGCGTCCACCACGCGCTGCGGACCGCGGACCGCGGACCGCGGACCGCGGACCAGATAGTCCGCCTCTCCATCCCCGGCATAGTCCACCCCGCACAGGTGTGGGGACTTCGGGAGCGGTCACGTGCGGCTATCCCTCCGGTCGGCCGGGACGCACCCGGCTCGGACGACGGTGACGGTGACGGTGACGATCGCGGTCACGGTCACGGTCACGGTCACGGTGAACGTGAAGATGAAGATGAAGGTGACGAGGAGACGCAGGGGGCTCACGGGCGTGTCCATAGGGCACGCGTGAGGGCCCTGAGGCGATCGGCCGGCGTCGCCGCTCCCGACAGCAGGCGATCCCGGCAGCCGGATCAACCGGACACCAGAGCAGGAACAGGCCAGGCCCTCACATCCAGGGCAACCTGACCTGACCACGACACCCCTCGGGTCGACGGGTGGCGACGCGGACCGGCAGCCCGGAGGGCGTCAAGCCGCAGGGTGACGCGACATCAACCCCACGGCGGCGCACACCTCTTGATGGCGCGATGGGCTTCCGGGCCGCGCTTCGGAGGCGTACCCGACACTCCCCGGGGGGGCGACGGAAATCGCCGGAGATCACCCTGCTTGTGGCCGCCTGAGCGCCACCCCCGGTATGTTCATGATCAGCTCATACGACCAGGAGTGCGCGCTTTGTCCCGAACATCGATCGACCCCGGTACCAGCGACGGCGAGCAGCAGCAGCCGCCCCAGGACGACCGGGCCTTCCTCGGGCACCCGAAGGGCCTGCTCACCCTCTCCGGCCTGGAGGTCTGGGAGCGGTTCTCGTTCCTGGGCATGCAGGCGATCCTCGTCCTCTACTTCGCCGACACCGTCGCCCACGACGGCATGGGCATGTCCCCCGGCACCGCGGCCTCCGTCTCCGCCGCCTACGGCACCCTCGTCTACCTCGTGTCGGTGGCCGGCGGCTGGCTGGCGGACCGCGTCCTCGGCTCCTTCCGCGCCGTGCTGTGGGGCGGCATCCTCATCGCCTGCGGCCACTACGCCATGGCGATCCCCGCCCAGGCCGCGACCTGGGCCGGTCTCGGCCTGATCAGCGCGGGCACCGGCCTGCTCAAGCCGAACGTGGCCACCATGGTCGGCAAGCTCTACCGCACCGACGACGACCGCCGCGACGCCGGCTTCGCCCTCTACTACATGGCGATCAACATCGGCGCCTTCGCCGGACCGCTGATCACCGGCTGGCTCGGCGAGCACAAGGGCTGGCACTGGGGCTTCTCCGCCGCCGCGCTCGGCATGACGCTCGGCCTCGTCCAGTACGTGGCGGGCCGCCGCCACCTCGCCGGACGCCGGCACTCCGCCGAGTTCGCCCTCGCGCCCGACGCCATGCGCCGCGCCATCCGGAACATCGTCCTCGGCCTCGCCGCCGCCGTCGTCGTCGCGGGCGCGCTGTCCCTCGCCGGCTGGCTCACCATGGCCCGCTTCGTCGACCTGCTCACCCTCGTGTCGGTGATCGCGCCGGTCGTCTACTTCTGGGTGATGTTCGCGAGCCCGCGCGTCACCGCCGAGGAGCGGGGCCGGCTGAAGCCGTACATCGTGCTGTTCCTGGCCTCGGTCGTGTTCAACTTCATCCTCTTCCAGGCCTACTCGACGATGATCCTGCTGGCGTCCACCAACGCCCGCACCACGATCCTCGGCTTCGACTTCCCCGCGAGCTGGTACGCCTCCGCCCTCGGCGCCTTCGAGGTCGCGCTCGCGCCCGTCGTGGCCGGCGTCTGGGCGCGGATGGGGCCGCGCCAGCCGCACGCGTCCAACAAGATCGCGCTCGGCGTCATCCTGGGCGGCCTCTCGTTCCTGCTGATGGTCCTGCCGACGTCGGGGCACGCGGACGACACGTACAAGATGGCCGCCTGGTGGATCGTCGGCTCGTACCTGCTGCTCGGGCTCGGCGACGTCCTCCTGGAGACCTCCGGGATGTCCGCGACGAGCAAGCTGGCGCCGAAGGCGTTCTCCAGCCAGACCATGTCGCTCTGGTTCCTGTCCCTCGCGCTCGCCAACGGGATCCAGGCCCAGACGGTGAAGCTGTACGACCAGGTCTCCAAGCCCGCGTACTTCGGCGTGAACGGCGCCATCGCCGTGGCCGTCGGGCTCGCCGTCATGGCCCTGGCGCCGTGGCTGCGCCGCACCATGCACCCGGTGCGCTGAGCCCCGCTCCCTCCTTCTCCGATCCGCCGACCGCCGACCGCCGACCGCCGACCGCCGACCGCCGACCGCCGATCCACCGTCTCGCCGAACCACCCAGGTGACTCATGACGAAGATCCGTACCGACTTCCCCTACGACACCCGCCACGAGGACCTCCGCATCCCGCTGCCCGACGGCACCGAGCTGTACGCCCGGATCTGGCGGCCGCTCACCGACGAACCCGTCCCGGCCCTGCTCGAATACCTGCCGTACCGGCTCACCGACTGGACCGCGCCGCGCGACGCGCAGCGCCACCCCTGGTACGCGGGCCACGGCTACGCCTCCGTACGCGTCGACGTGCGCGGCCACGGCAACAGCGGGGGCCTGCCCGGCGACGAGTACGACGCCGTCGAGCTCGCCGACGGCGTCGCCGTCGTGAACTGGCTCGCCGCACAGCCCTGGTGCAACGGAAAAGTCGGCATGTTCGGCATCTCGTGGGGCGGCTTCAACTCGCTCCAGATCGCCGCGCTCGCGCCCGAACCGCTGAAGGCGATCGTCACCGTCTGCTCGACCGACGACCGCTACGACAACGACGTGCACTACATGGGCGGCTCCGTCCTCGCCGTCGACATGCACGCCTGGGCCGCGACCATGCTGGCCTTCGTCGCCCGGCCGCCGGACCCCCGGTACGTGGGCGAGGAGTGGCGCGCGATGTGGCTGCGCCGGCTCGGTGCCGTACGGCCGTTCCTCCACACCTGGCTGTCCCACCAGACCCGCGACGCCTACTGGCGGCACGGCAGCGTCTGCGAGGACTACTCCGCCGTCCAGGCCGCCGTACTCGCCGTCGGCGGCTGGCACGACCCGTACCGCGACACCGTCCTCCGGCTCGTCGAGCACCTGCCGCAGGACCGGGTGCGCGGCATCATCGGACCGTGGTCGCACCAGTACCCGGACCGCGGGCTGCCGCCCGGCCCGGCGATCGGCTTCCTCCAGGAGACCCTGCGCTGGTGGGACCACCACCTCAAGGGCGTCGACAACGACGTGATGGCCGAGCCGCTGCTGCGCTCCTGGATCAGCGAGTCGCACCCGCCCGCCACGGTGTACGAAGAGTTGGCGGGCCGGTGGGTCACCGACCCGGCCTGGCCGTCGCCGCACGTCACCCCCGTCGCGTACACCCTCCGGGGCGCGCCCGTCGCCGTGGACTCGCCGCAGCACACCGGACTCGACGCGGGCCGCTTCTTCCCCTTCGGCAACGACGCCGACCTGCCGCCCGACCAGCGCGCCGAGGACGCCTACTCCGCCTGCTTCGACTTCCCGGTACCGGAGGACGGGGAGCCGATCGAGATCCTGGGGCGGCCGGCGGTACGGCTCGCGCTCCGGGCGGCCGCCCCCACCGGGCAGGCCGTGGCCCGGCTGTGCGACGTCGCGCCGGACGGCTCGTCCACCCTCGTCACACGCGGCGCGCTCAACCTCTCGGCCCGCTACGGGCGGGACCGGGCGGTCGAGGCACAAGCCGGAGAGTGGGAGGAGTACGCGTTCGAACTGAACGGCATCGGCCACACCTTCCCGCCCGGCCACCGGATCCGGCTCGCCGTCTCCTCCGCGTACTGGCCCTGGCTCTGGCCCCAGCCCGACACCGGCGGCTTCACCCTCGACCCGGCCGGCTCGTCGCTCACGCTCCCCCTCCGCGCGCGTACGGAGGACGCGGTCGACTTCGAGGAGCCCGAACAGTCCGCGCCGCTGGGCGTCGGCTACCCCGCCACGCTGGAGGAGCCCCGGCCGGAACGGCTGGTCGTACGGGACGTGGCGAAGGGCGCATGGCGACTGGAGGTCGACCCTCGGTACGGCGGGACCCGGGTCTACCCGGACGGCCTGGAGTTCACGGAGGACGCGGCCGAGACGTACACGATCGACGAGAAGGACCCGCTGTCCGCCCGTACCCGCTCGGAATGGTCGATCCGGCTGCACCG
This sequence comes from Streptomyces laurentii, assembly GCA_002355495.1. Taxonomy (GTDB): domain Bacteria; phylum Actinomycetota; class Actinomycetes; order Streptomycetales; family Streptomycetaceae; genus Streptomyces; species Streptomyces laurentii. The sequence goes on along the minus strand of AP017424.1, from coordinate 4,579,249 downwards.
GCCCGAGATGGCGTGGGACGTACGGATCGAGACGCGGTCGGAGATCTCGTGCGACGCGGACGTGTTCCTCACGTCGGACGAGCTGATCTGCCGGGAGGGCGGAGAGGTCGTATTCCACCGGACGTGGGAGGAACGCATTCCGCGCACGGCGGGCTGACGGAAAGTCACCACGGGTGCACGGAAGAGGAATAGCGCGTGCACCCGGAAAGGCCCGAAAGGAATGGGGCCGCTCCGGAATTCCGGAACGGCCCCATTCTCACTGCTTCGGCTCTTTACGAGCCCTCCACGCCTGCGATCAGGCGCCTTCGCCGGCCTTGCGGCGGCGGACCATCACCATCGCGCCCGCGCCGAGGACCACGGCCGCGCCGCCCGCGAGGGCGAACGGAAGGGTCGACGGGCCCGCGCCGGTGGCGGCGAGGCGACCGGTCGTGGTGGTGGGGGTGTGGGTGGTGATGGTCACGGGGGTCTTGGAGGTGCCGCCCTGCGGGGAGGCGTTGCCGTTGCCCTTCGTACCGCCGTTGGTGCCGTTGCCGTTGTGGCCGCCGTTGGTGCCGTTGTTGTTGCCGGAACCGGGCTTGGCGGGCTTCACGACGGTGAAGTGGGCGATGTTGGTCTCGGACTCACCGCAGGTCATGTCCTCGTAGGTGGCACGCAGACCGGCGGCGAGGACCTGCCCGTCACCGACCGGCACCTTGGCGTCGACGGAGACCTTCAGCTTGAAGTCGAAGGACTTGCCCGGGGCCAGCGGGGCGTTGGCGGAGAAGCCCAGCTCCTCCTCGTTCGCCCAGTTGATCGGCTTCCACGTCGGGCTCTCGGAAGTGGACCACTTCACGTCGAGCCACTCCATGCCGCCGTTCGTCGTGGCCACGGAGAAGCCGCCGAACTCGTCGAAGGTCTTGGAGCCCTTGTTGGTGATGCGGAAGGTGAACACCCCGCTGGAGCCAGCGGTGATCTCGCTCGGGCCGGTGAGGGAGGTGCCGAGGCTCTTGTCGTCCTCGACGCACATGTCCTCGCCGTCCGGCAGGTTCGCCTCGGCCTCCGCGAGCGCGTCCTCGGCGTCGTCAAGCGCCTTCCTGGCAGTCTTCTTGGCCTTGCGAGCCTCGTCCAGGGTGCTCAGCGCGGCGGCCTTGGCGTCGTTCTGAGCCCTCAGCACCTTGAGGAGCCCTTCATTCTTGGCCGTTGCGTCGGCAGCGGCGGCTTCAGCGGCGGCCTTCGCCTCCTTGACCGCCTGCTCAAGCGGGGCCTTCTGCTCATCGGTGGCGTCCTCGGGCAACGCGGCCAGGGCCGCCTCGGCCTTGGTGACCGCTTCGGCGGCGGCTTCCTTGGCGGTGGCGGCCTCGTCATACACCTTCTTCGCCGTCTGAACGTCGACGGCCAGCGGGTGGTCGGCCTTGGCCAGGGCGTCCACGGCCTTCTCCGCGGCGGTGAGATCGGCCTTGGCCTTGTCGAAGGCGGTCTCGGCGGCGGCGACCGCCAGCTTCAACTGCTCGATGGAAGGCTTGTCGGCGAGCTGGCTCGCACCGGCGGCCGGCTTCGTGTCGGCGAACGCGGGCGCGGCGGAAAGGAACACGACCGGAGCGGTCACGGCCGCTGCCACGGCGGTGGCGGCGATACGTCGAATCTTCACAGGGGACCTTTTCTGGTCGAACGAAGAAATACAGCCTGTGGCGTGTGGGGGCTGCGCCTGCGGAAAGACGCACGCGGCGCAACGCTTTGGCAATCGTATGGCCGGGATAAGACAGCGGAATAGGGGTATTGCCGTGTGCGGGGCCGGCATATGTCGACACGGCGACCTGATCCGCAACGCATATGCCAAAAATCCGGGCAGTTGCCCACGGAGGCCCCACTTTCTGTGTGACTCATGTCATCCGCGTCTTGGCGCGTGACCCGTAACGTGTCCCCCAACACACCTGGAAAGCGAGGTCAGCACCGATGTCCACGCCGATGCCGACGCCTGAGCGGAGCCCGCTCGACCTGCCCGAAGGCGACCCCTTCGGCCCGCACAACCTGCCCTATGGCGTGTTCTCCACGGCCGACGAACCCGACCGGCGACGCCTCGGCGTCCGGATCGGCGCGTACGTCCTCGACGCCGGCGCCGCCGCGCACGCGCTCGGCTCGCCGTACGCCACCCTGCTCGACCAGCCCGGCCTCAACCCGCTGCTCGCGGCCGGCCGCACCGCCTGGCGCGACGTGCGCCGCGCGCTCACCGGCTGGGTGACCGTCCCCGCGCACCGGCCGGTCGTCGAACCGCTGCTGCACCCGCTCGACGCGGTCACGCTGCACCTGCCGTACGAGGTCGCCGACTACGTCGACTTCTACGCGAGCGAGCACCACGCGACCAACGTCGGCCACATCTTCCGCCCCGACGGCGACGCGCTGACCCCCAACTGGAAGCACCTGCCCATCGGTTACCACGGCCGGGCCGGCACCGTCGTGGTCTCCGGCACCGACGTCGTACGGCCCGCCGGGCAGCGCAAGACGCCCGCCGACCCGGCGCCGGTCTTCGGGCCGTCGGTCAAGCTGGACATCGAGGCGGAGGTCGGCTTCCTCGTCGGCACCCCGTCGGAGATGGGCCGCCCGGTCGGCCTCGGCGACTTCCGCGAGCACGTCTTCGGTCTGACGCTGCTCAACGACTGGTCGGCGCGCGACATCCAGGCGTGGGAGTACGTGCCGCTCGGCCCGTTCCTCGGCAAGTCCTTCCAGACCTCCGTCTCCGCGTGGGTGACCCCGCTGGAGGCCCTGGACGCGGCCCGAGTCGCCCCGCCCGCCCGGGACTTCGAGCTCCAGCCGTACCTCGACGACTCCGGCGAGGACGAGCTCGGCGGCTTCGACCTGCGGATCTCCGTCGCGATCAACGGGGAGGTGGTGGCCGAGCCGCCGTTCTCCACCATGTACTGGACGGCCGCCCAGCAGCTCGCCCACATGACCGTCAACGGCGCCTCGCTCCGCACCGGCGACCTCTACGGCTCCGGCACGGTCTCCGGCCCCGAGGTCGGCCAGCGCGGCTCGCTGCTCGAACTGACCTGGAACGGGCGCGACCCGATCGACCTGGAGGGCGGCAAGCGGACCTTCCTGGAGGACGGCGACGAGGTCACGATGACCGCCTGGGCGCCGGGCCCGGACGGCACGCGCGTGGCGCTCGGCGAGGTCACGGGGCGGATCGCCCCGAACGCCGGCTGATCCGCCGGCCTGTCCGGTCGTGGGCCCGCCTCCCGAGTGGGGGCGGGCCCACGACCGTTTCGTACGGCCTGCGTACGACCTCCGTACGGCCTCGGTGCGCCCCGGACGGCCTCCGTACGCCCCCCTCCGAACGAGGGAAGCCTGGTAGGCGGTCCCCCGCCGCGCGGTAGATACCCGGATGTGGCACTCTCCCCGTGCCGGCCACGAGGCCACCGTCCCGGCTGTGCCCGCGGCAACGAAGACCTCACCAGGAGAACCATTCATGCTGAGGACCTGCCGTGCCCGGCGCGGCCTCGTCGCCACCCTCGCGAGCCTCGCGCTCGCCGCCGGCGTCGTCACGGGCTCCGGCGCGCTGGGCGCCGGCGCCGCCCACGCCGGCACCGACCCCGTGCGGCCGGTGCCGATCGCGGCGACCGACATGCCGTCGGCGGACGCCGGTGTCGTCCGGGGCAGGACCGCCCGGACCGCCCTCTACGCGGCGATGCGCCAGCTGTGGGCCCAGCACGTGCACTGGACGTACTCCACCGTCGAAGCCTTCTTCCACAACCCGGACGCGCTCCAGGCGACGCAGGACCGGCTGCTGCGGAACCAGCACGACATCGGCGACGCGATCGCCCCGTACTACGGCCGTGCCGCCGCCGACCGGCTGACCGACCTGCTGCTCACCCACATCGAGGACTCCGGGCCGGTCCTCCAGGCCCTGAAGGACGGCGACGCGGCCGCCCTGAAGAAGGCCATGGCCGTCTGGTACGCCAACGCCAAGGACATCGCGGACTTCCTCTCCACCGCCAACCCGGAGTTCTGGCCGCGGTCGGTGACCGAACCCGCGCTCAAGACGCACATCACGCAGACCGCGGTCTACGGCACGGACCTGTTCCGCGCCGACTACACGAAGGCGATCACCGACTTCGACGCGGCGGAAGCGCACATGGCGGAGCTCGCCGACTTCCTCAGCAAGGGGATCATCGCCCAGTTCCCGGGCCGGTTCACCGGCTGAGCCCCCTTCTTGCCTGATCGGGCCCGGGCCGTCACCCGGCTCAGGCCCGCTCCCGGCCCCACGCCGCCAGCGGTTCGAGGGCCGTGTTGAGCCGCTGCCCGTCCTCGGTCAGCGAGTACTCGACGCGCGGCGGCACCTCCTCGTACGAGACGCGCCGGACGATCCCGTCCGCCTCCATCTCCCGCAGATGGGAGGCCAGCACCTTCTCCGTGATCCCGGGCACCAGCCGGCGCAGCTCGCCGAAACGGCGGTGCGGGTACTCGTGGAGCGCCCAGAGGATCAGCACCTTCCACTTGCCGCCGATGACCTCCATCGCGGTGTCGATCCCGCAGGCGTGCCCCTCCGGCGCACCCGGCCGGTTCAGCGTCGCCATGCCCTGCCCCACCCCACCTTCCCGACCTGCACGCTCACTCCGGGGTAAGCACCCACTTCGAAGTGCGTACTTGTCCGCCCTCACACTCTGCGACGAGCCTAACCGGCATGGCACAGAACACCGTTGAAGCCGCTCACACCGCCGCGAAGACCCCTGTCACTCTGCTCGGCCTCGGCGCGATGGGTACCGCCCTCGCCCGCACCTGGCTCGCCGCCGGCCACCCGCTCACCGTCTGGAACCGCACCCCCGCCCGCGCCGAGGCGCTCGCCGCCGAGGGCGCGAAGGTCGCCGACAGCGCGGCCGAGGCCGTCGCGGCCAGTCCCCTCGTCGTCGTCTGCCTGCTCGACGACGCGTCCGTCGGCGAGGTGCTGGACGACACCGGCCTGGCGGGCAAGGACGTCGCCAACCTGACCACCACCACGCCCGCCCAGGCCCGCGCCCGCGCCGCCTGGGCGACCGAGCGCGGCGCCCGCTACCTGGACGGCGGGATCATGGCCGTACCGCCGATGATCGGCGTCCCCGGCGCCGGCGCGTACGTCTTCTACAGCGGCTCGCCGGAACTCTTCGAGCGGCACCGGGAGACCCTGGCCGTCCCCGCCGGCACGACCTTCGTCGGCGCGGACGCGGGCTTCGCGGCGCTGTACGACATGGCGCTGCTCGGCGGGATGTACGGGATGTTCGCCGGGGCCGCGCACGCCTTCGCGCTGATCCGCGACGAGGACATCGACCCCACCGCGCTCGCGCCACTGCTCTCCGAGTGGATCGTCGCGATGTGCTCGTCCATCCCCCAGACCGCCGAACGGCTGCGCAGCGGCGACTACACGACGGGCGTCGTCTCGAACCTCGGCATGCAGGTGGCCGGCACGCCGACCTTCCTGGCCACCGCCGAACAGCAGGGCATCAGCCCCGAACTCCTCTCCCCCTTCTTCGCGTTGATGCGGCAGCGGCTGGAGGAGGGCGGCCGGGACGAGGAGGACCTGACAGGCGTGATCGACCTGCTGGCACGGACCCGGGGCACGGCGAAGGCGGGCGCCTGACCCGTACGGCGGAACGAGGCGCTGCTCTCCGCCCTCCCCGGGAACAATCAGGGTGACGGGCGGGAAGGAGTCGCATGAGCGCGAGCGGACGACGACCGGCATCCGGCGCCGGCTCCGACTCCGGCGCCGGCTCCGGGGACACGGAGGCGCCGCCGCCCGCCCCGGACCGGCGGCGGATGTGGCCGCTGTACGCCGCCGGGTTCACCACCGCCTTCGGCGCCCACGGCATCGCGGCCAACCTCGGCGCCGGGGACGCGGGGCTCGCGCGGTCGGTGCTCTACCTGGGGGCGCTGCTCGCGCTGTACGACGCGGCGGAGGTCGTCCTCAAGCCGGTGTTCGGCACGCTCGCCGACAAGGTCGGGGCCAGGCCGGTGCTGCTCGGCGGGCTCGTCGCGTTCGCCGCCGCGTCCGCCGTGTACGTCGTGGCCCGCGACCCGGGGCTGCTGTGGGCGGCCCGGCTCGGGCAGGGCGCGGCGGCGTCGGCGTTCTCCCCGGCCGCGTCCGCGCTGCTCGTACGGATGAACCCGGTGGCCCGGCACGGGCGGGCGTTCGGCTCGTACGGCTTCTGGAAGAGCGTCGGGTTCACGGCGGGGCCGCTGCTCGGCGGGGTGCTGGTGTGGGCGGGCGGGCTGACGCTGCTGTTCGCCGTGATGACGGCGCTGGCCGTGGCGGTCGCGCTGTGGGCCGCGCTCGCCGTCCCGGCCGTACCGCCGCTGCCGAGGACCCGGCAGACCCTCGCGGACCTGGTGCGGCGGCTGGCGGACGGGGCGTTCGTACGGCCGGTGCTGGCGCTGGCGGCGGCCACCGCCGCGCTGTCGGTCGGCGTCGGGTTCCTGCCGCTGTCCGGCCGGGCGGACGGGTTGTCGCCGGTCGCCACCGGCGCGGCCGTCTCCGTACTCGCCGCGTGCGCGGCCTTCGTCCAGCCGTGGGCCGGGCGGGCGCTGGACGCGGGGCGGCTGACACTGCGGACCGGACTGTCCGCCGGACTCGCCGTGACCGCGGGCGGGATGGCCGTCGCCGTCCTGCCGGGGGTGGCCGGCCTCCTCGCGGCGGCCGTCCTGACCGGCGCGGGCACCGGCCTGATCACCCCGCTCGGCTTCGCCGCGCTGGCCGCCGCCACCCCGGACGAACGGATCGGCCAGACGATGGGAACGGCGGAGATCGGCCGCGAACTGGGCGACTCGGGCGGCCCCCTCTTCGTCGCCGCGATCGCCACGGGCACCAGCCTGGCCTGGGGCTTCACCGCCCTGGCCCTCCTCACGGCCCTCCTGATCCCGCTTGCCCTGACGACCCCCCGCCCCGACTCCGCTGCGGACTGACCCCGATCGCGGGGGCCCGCCAGGGCGGTTCTCCCTCCGCGGAGGGAGAACCGCCCTGGCGGGCCGGGACTACGGACGGTTGAGGCGGATGGAGTTGATGTCGGTGAGGTTCGCCGCCTTCCAGCCGCCGGCGGGGATCCGGCCGCCGGTGCAGTCGCCACCGTTGTACTTGTAGCAGAGGTCGGCGCTGGCGCCGCCGGTCTGGTTGTTGATCACCCAGTGCCACCCGTACTGGTTCGACAGGTTGTGGGCACCGTACGACCAGTACGTGTGGGTCAGGGTGCTGCTGTTCGCGACCTGGTCCTCGGCGTACACGCAGACGGCCCCGGACGGGCAGCCGTAGAGGCTACCGGCGGCCGCGGCGTTGGCGCTGCCGGCTCCCGTCATCAGGGTGGCGACGGCACCGACCGTGGCCACGGATGCTCCGAGCACGACCTTCAGGTTCCTCATGGTGTTCCCTTCCTCTTCTCTGTCCGAAGAGGGGGCCCGCGTATCCCGCCCCCGACAGCCTCCCCCGTCCCGGCTGCCGAACCGATCTCCGGTTCCGGCGTGGATCGTCCCCCCGTGAATGACGGGCAGGACCAGCATCCGGGCGACACACCCTGGTGAGTACCTCGGACAACAGAGGGCGCCCGGTCGCCGGCCCCCGGACACCCGTGACAATCGCTCAATAATCGAACGGATGTGTGAGAAGCTGCTTTCGGGGTGGCCGGTCGCGCGTGATCGCGGACGGTCCGACCCCCGTACGCCTCGCAGGTCGTGACGCCGGGTGGCCCGGTCTCCGGCCGATCATGGACGCACCGATGAGTTTCTCCGGACCGGAGAGTCTCACCACTGTCGTCCGACAACACTGGAGGAACACGTGACCCAGCTCTTGAAAGTCCAGAACTTCAACGTCTCCAGCGACGGCATCGCCGCCGGCTTCGACGAGGACCAGAGCCTCGACAACCCGTTCGGCATCGCCGACCTGCCGCAGAAGATGTTCGGCTGGGCCGGGGCCACCGCGAGCTGGCCCAACCGCACCGACCCCGGCGGCAGCCGCGGCCTCGACGACTACTTCACCCGGGACTTCTCCCACAACATCGGCGCCGAGATCATGGGCCGCAACAAGTTCGGGCCCCAGCGCGGGCCGTGGGAGAACCTCGACTGGCAGGGCTGGTGGGGCGACGAACCGCCGTTCCACACCCCGGTGTTCGTCATGACGCACCACCCGCGGCCGTCGATCACGCTCTCCGACACCACGTTCCACTTCGTCGACGCCGACCCGGCCACCGCCCTCGCGCAGGCCAAGGAGGCGGCGCAAGGCAAGGACGTCCGGCTCGGCGGCGGGGTGCGCACCATCCGGGAGTTCCTCGACGCCGGGCTCATCGACACCCTGCACGTGGCGGTCTCGCCGCTGAAGCTCGGCGACGGGCAGCGGCTGTGGGACTCTCCCGACGAGCTGCGCGACCGCTACCACCTGGAGATCGTGCCCAGCCCGAGCGGCGTGACGCACCACATCTTCTGGCGCGACTGAACACCCCTGCCCGCCCGGCCTCCAGGGCCGGGCGGGCCGGTGGACACACTCCCGGGCCGGCGCACGCGCCTACGCCCTGCGCACACGCCCTACGCGCGCGCCCTACGCTCTGCGCGCGCGCCCTCGCGGGTGCCTCGACGCAGTGGTCGTAGCCGGTGCCGTAGCCGGGCTCGCACGGGGGCCGGGGCGGCTCGGGCGGCTCCGGCGGGCCCACCGGGACGACCTCCCACACCGCGTGGATGGTGCCGCTGGTGCCCTGCGCGACATTGCCGGTCCACGGCGGCATCTCGGCGGTGATGGTGAACTGCGCCGAGCTCTCACCGGGCCGCAGCGTCACGTCGTGCCATCCCTCGAAACCGAGCTCGATGAACGGGGCGATCGTGCCCTCGATCCACAGGCCCTCGAAGAACACCTCCATGGGCCGGTCGGTGTTGTTGACGACGACACCGGTCCAGCTGCCCCGCCAGCCCGGGTAGACGCCGCCACCCTCCAGCGCGGAGAGCGGGATCGGCGGGATGGCCACCTGGTGCACGGTCGGCGTGTCGACGCTCACGGTGATGTCGGGATCGGCGCGCGGCGCCCGGACGTCGTGCCGACCACCCGCCCCCGCGCGCAGGTCAGACGGCGCGCCAGAGGGCCGGGACCGACGGGGGCTCCCAGCCCGGCTGGGCGGTGTGGGCCTGGAGGCAGACGTACGCGCGGCCGGCGTACGTGACGGCGTCGCCCGCCCGGTACGCGGTGCCGACCGCCCACGTCCCGCCCGGCGCGGTCGCCGTCGCCGTGGGGGTGGGCGTCGGGCTCGGGCCGGGGTCCTGGGCGATGTTCAGGACGAAGTCGAAGGCCGCCTCCTTGGCGCCGCCGCCCACGTCCCGTACCGCCATCAGCAGCCGCGCGTCGAAGATCGAGTCCGTGTTGTTGCGGGGCTCGCCCGGGAAGTACAGCTGCGTCGTGAGAATCGGGCGGCCCGGTGCCTGCACCTTGACGTGGAGGTGGCGGGTGCGGCCCGGGTAGAGCCCCGGCACGATCGTCGTGAGCTTGAACCCCCCGTCCGCGCCGGTGAATTGGTGGCCGCGGAAGCGGAACCCGGTGTTGTCGTACGCCCCGTTGGTGTCGGCCTGCCAGAAGTCCATCAGGACGCCGGGTATGGGCTTGCAGGCGCGCCCGAAGACGTAGCCGCCGACGGTCAGCGGCACACCGGACGTGCCCGGCTCCAGCAGGCTGGTACGCAGCGGGGAGTTGGGCTTGAAGTACGGGCCCTCCATCTGCTCGATGGTGGGCGCGTCGCCGTCGTGGCACTCAGGGGTGATCGGGGGCGGGGTGGCGCCGTCGGTGAGGTTACGGGCGAGTGCGGGGACGCCCATGAGGACCGCGGGCGCCGCGATGCCGGCCGCGAGGGCCGCGCGCAGCACCGTCTTGCGGGTGACGTGTCCGGCGGGGGTCGTGTCTCGGTCCATGCCTGCTCCTGGAATGGGGAGTGGGGGGTGGCGGAATGGAACGAGCAGAAACCTAGGCCGGTCCGGGGCCGGCTTCGATGGACGGAGCACGGCGGTCGTGGTGCTTTCGGAAGCCGCCCGGACTCATGCCGGTCTCGCGGCGGAAGAAGCGGCAGAAATACGCCGGATCGTCGAAGCCGGTGCGGGCCGCGATCTGACGGACCGACAAGTCGGTGCGGGCGAGCAGGCGTTGGGCCTCCCGGGTGCGGGCCTCGCGGAGCAGGCTGCCGGGCGTGCGGCCGACGGCCGCCCGTAACGCCTCGGTGAGATAGCCCGGGGTGACCCCGAGCCGGTCGGCGCACTCCCGTACCGAACCGAGGACGTCCGGGCCGGTGCCGGCGAGCAGCCGGGCGAACTCCTCGGCGACCGCGTGCCGCCCGGCCCCCACCTCGCCGCCTCCGGCGCCCCCGGCACCCGCCCCGTACACCCCGCCCCCGTACACCCCGTCCGCGAGTTCCGGCGGCCGGTCCCCCAGCCGGGCCATGCGCACCAGGAGGACGTGCAGCAGCGAGCGCAGCACCGTGGCGAACCCGGGGTCCCCGTGCCGGTACTCCTCGCTCAGCTCGGCCAGGAGCCGGCCGGTGCGGGCGTGCGCGGCCGGGTCGAGGCAGTGCCAGGGCCGCGCGCCGACGCGGCGCAGCAGGTCCCGGTCGCCGCTCTGGCCGACCAGGAAGTCCGGGGTGAACAGGACGACATGGCCGTCGAGGTCCCGGGTGTCCTCCCAGTGGTGGACCTGCCCGGGCACGATCACGCCCAGATGCGGCGGCCGGAGCTCCCAGCGGGCCAGGTCGACGACATGGGTGCCGGTGCCGCGGGTGACGTGCACGATCTCGTAGAAGGTGTGCCGGTGCGGGAAGGCGGCCCGGGAGTACCGGCCGATCTCGTCGAAGCTGCCGATGGCGAACGGCACGTCGTCCGGCAGCCGCATTTCCAGGCTGTGGACGGGCGGGGTGTCGGCTAACCGGGCGGTCCCGCGCATCGGGCGGCTCCCTCCTCGGCGGGCCCGCGACGGGCGCGCGACGAGCACGTGACGGTGGCGCGATCGGCCATTGGTCTCGACCAATACGTCACCCCACGATGGCACGACTCACCCCGTCGGGTCACCCCCGCGTGGACGCCCTCCGCATGCGCCCCGCCCGCCCTAGGGTGACGCTTCTGTCACCCCGTCCGCCCGCCCCGCCCGCCCCGCCTCGCACTCCGCCCGTACGCCGCCCGCACCCCTCTCCCGAGGAGCTTCCGCATGCCCCGTTCCTTCCTCGCCGCCTGCGGCGCCGCCGCCCTCGCGCTCGCCTCACCCCTGCTCCTGCCGGGCTCCGCCCACGCGGGCGACAACGGCTCCGTGGAGCGCGACCTGGGACGGGCGTACAACGCCACGGCGAAGTACCTCCACGAACCGAACGCGCCCCAGGACGACTTCCTCCGCACCGACGACTGCAAGTCGGACCCGGCGATGGGCGGCATGGGCTACCACTACGCCAAGCTCGCCGACCTCGGCTCCACCGACCCGTCCCGCCCGACCGCCCTGCTGTACGCGACCGGGAAGAACGGCGAGCGGCACCTGGTCGGGGCAGAGTGGATCGTCCGGAGCACGGGGCAGCCGGCGCCGGTGATGTTCGGCCGGAAGTTCGACGGGCCCTTCGACATCGCGGGCCTCGGCCGGGTCTTCGACCGCCACGTCTGGCTCTACGAGGAGAACCCGGCCGGCCTCTTCGCCCGCTTCAACCCGCGGATCTCCTGCCCGTAAGCCCCGCGGGCGGGCCCGGACACGGCCCTGCACGCGGCCCGCACACGGCCCGCACACGACGAAGGGGCCCGGCGCGAAGCCGGGCCCCTTCCCTCGTACGCCGAACCGGACGGCTATCGCACGAACACGCCCGCCTGGCTCGCCAGGTCCAGGAAGTACTGCGGCGCGAAGCCCAGCGCCAGCGTGACCACGACACCCGCCGTGATCGCGACCGACGTGAAGCCCGACGGCACCGCGACCGTCGGCCCGTCGGCCTTCGGCTCGCTGAAGAACATCAGCACGATCACCCGGATGTAGAAGAACGCGGCGATCGCCGACGAGATCACACCGACCACGACCAGCGCGCCCGCGCCGCCGTCCGCCGCCGCCTTGAACACCGCGAACTTGCCCGCGAAGCCCGAGGTCAGCGGAATGCCGGCGAAGGCCAGCAGGAACACCGCGAAGACCGCCGCGACCAGCGGCGAACGGCGCCCGAGCCCCGCCCACTTGGACAGGTGCGTCGCCTCGCCGCCCGCGTCGCGCACCAGCGTGACGACGGCGAAGGCGCCGATCGTCACGAAGGAGTACGCGGCCAGGTAGAACAGCACGGACGAGACACCGCTCGGGGTCGCCGCGATGACACCGGCCAGGATGAACCCGGCGTGGGCGATCGACGAGTAGGCGAGCAGCCGCTTGATGTCGGTCTGCGTGATGGCGACGATCGCACCGCCCAGCATCGTGACGATCGCGACGGCCCACATGACCGGCCGCCAGTCCCAGGTGAGCCCGGGCAGCACCACGTAAAGCAGCCGCAGCAGCGCGCCGAACGCGGCGACCTTCGTCGCGGCGGCCATGAAGCCGGTGACGGGGGTCGGGGCGCCCTGGTAGACGTCCGGGGTCCACATGTGGAACGGGACGGCGCCGACCTTGAAGAGCAGACCCATCACCACCAGCGCGAAGCCGATGAGCAGCAGGACGTCGTTGCCCATGGTGCCGGCGAGCGCCGGGTCCGCCGAGGTGACGGCGCCGCTGACGACGTCGGCGATGGTGGCGTATGTGACGGAGCCCGCGTAGCCGTACAGCAGCGCCGTGCCGAACAGCAGGAACGCGGAGGAGAAGGCGCCGAGCAGGAAGTACTTGACCGCGGCCTCCTGCGAGATCAGCCGCTTGCGGCGGGCGAGGGCGCAGAGCAGGTACAGCGGCAGCGAGAAGACTTCCAGCGCGATGAAGAGCGTCAGCAGGTCGTTGGCGGCCGGGAAGACCAGCATGCCGGCGACCGCGAACAGGGCGAGCGGGAAGACCTCGGTGGTGGTGAAGCCGGCCTTGACGGCCGCCTTCTCCTGCTCGCTGCCGGGTACGGCGGCGGCCTCGGCGGCGAACGAGTCGACCCGGTGTCCGCCGTCGGCCGGGTCGAGGCGCCGCTCGGCGAAGGTGAGAATGGACAGGATCGCGGCCAGCAGGATGGTGCCCTGGAGGAACAGGGCGGGCCCGTCGACGGCGACGGCGCCCATGGCCGCGATGTGCGCCTTGGTCGAGCCGTACCCGCCGGCGGCGAGGCCGACGACCGCGGCGAACGCGGCGGCCAGCGCCAGGACGCTCAGGAACACCTGCGTCCCGTGGCGGCCCCGGCGCGGCACGAAGGCCTCGACGAGGACGCTGAGCACGGCCGCGCCGACGACGATGAGCACGGGCGAGAGCTGGGTGTACTCGATGTGGGGGGCCGGGATCTTGTCGACCGGCCCGGCCGCCGCCGTCCACAGGGTGTGGACGGCGGGTGCGACGGCGGAGGAACTCACTTGGCCGCCTCCACTTCGGGGTTGGGGTCCTGCTGCTGGACGTCGGACATGGTGTGCCGCACCGACGGGTTGACGATGTCGGTCAGCGGCTTCGGGAAGACCCCGAGGAAGATGAGGACGGCGATCAGCGGGGCGACCACCGCCAGCTCGCGCGGCCGCAGGTCGGGGAGCTTCTTCACCTCCTCCTTCACCGGGCCCGTCATCGTCCGCTGGTAGAGGACGAGGGTGTAGAGCGCGGCGAGGACGATGCCGGTGGTGGCGATGATCCCGGCCACCGGGTAACGCGAGAAGGTGCCGACCAGGACCAGGAACTCGCTGACGAACGGGGCGAGTCCGGGCAGCGACAGGGTGGCCAGGCCGCCGATCAGGAAGGTGCCGGCGAGCACCGGGGCGACCTTCTGCACCCCGCCGTAGTCGGCGATGAGCCGCGAGCCGCGCCGGGAGATCAGGAAGCCGGCGACGAGCATCAGGGCGGCCGTGGAGATGCCGTGGTTGACCATGTAGAGCGTGGCGCCGGACTGGCCCTGGCTGGTCATCGCGAAGATGCCCAGGACGATGAAGCCGAAGTGCGAGATCGACGCGTACGCCACCAGGCGCTTGATGTCGCGCTGGCCGACCGCGAGCAGCGCGCCGTACACGATGCTGACGAGCGCGAGGGCGACGATCACCGGCGTGGCCCACTTCGACGCCTCCGGGAAGAGCCCGAGGCAGAAGCGGAGCATCGCGAAGGTGCCGACCTTGTCGACGACCGCGGTGATGAGGACGGCGACCGGGGCGGTGGCCTCGCCCATCGCGTTCGGCAGCCAGGTGTGCAGCGGCCACAGCGGCGCCTTCACCGCGAAGGCGAAGAAGAAGCCGAGGAACAGCCAGCGCTCGGTGCTGCCCGCCATCTCCAGCGAACCGTTCGCCCGCGCCTCGATGATCTCGGGGAGCGAGAAGCCGCCGGCGACGACGTACAGACCGATGACGGCGGCCAGCATGATCAGGCCGCCGACCAGGTTGTAGAGCAGGAACTTGACCGCCGCGTACGAGCGCTGGGCCGCCGCGTTCTGGTCGGTGCCGGTGTGGGCGCGGTCGCCGAAGCCGCCGATGAGGAAGTACATCGGGATGAGCATGGCTTCGAACAGGATGTAGAAGAGGAAGACGTCGGTGGCCTCGAAGGAGAGGATCACCATCGCCTCCACCATGAGGATCATGGCGAAGAAGCCCTGCGTGGGCCGCCACCGGGAGGACGACGTCTCCAGAGGGTCGGCGTCGTGCCAGCCGGCCAGCACGATGAACGGGATCAGCAGCGCGGTGAGGCCGATGAGCGCCACCCCGATGCCGTCCACGCCCAGCTCGTAGCGGACGCCGAACTCCTTGATCCAGGAGTGGGATTCGGTGAGCTGGTAGCGGGCGCCGCCGGGCTCGAAGCGGGCGAAGACGACCGCCGCGCACGCGAGCGTGACGAGCGAGACGCCCAGCGCCAGCCATTTGGCGGCGGTACGGCGGGCCGCGGGCACGGCGGCGGTGAGGATCGCACCAACCGCCGGCACCGCTGCCGTCACCGTCAGGAGCGGGAAGGACATGGGGGTTACACCGCCCTCATCAGCAGGGTCACGGCGATGAGCACCGCCGCGCCTCCGAACATGGAGACCGCGTACGACCGCGCGTAGCCGTTCTGGAGCTTGCGCAGCCGGCCGGAGAGCCCGCCGACCGAGGCCGCCGTGCCGTTGACCACCCCGTCCACGAGGCTGTGGTCCACGTACACGAGGGAGCGGGTCAGATGGGTGCCGCCGCTCACGAAGACCGCGTGGTTCAGGTCGTCCTGGAGCAGGTCGCGGCGGGCGGCCCGGGTGAGCAGCGAGCCGCGCGGGGCGACGACGGGCACCGGGTTCCGCCCGTACTGGAGATAGGCGAGGCCGACGCCGAGGATCATCACGACGATGGTGGCCGTGGTGACGACTCCGGCGCTGATCGGCGGGTTGCCGTGGGCGAAGCCGGTGACCGGCTCCAGCCACTCCACGAAGCCGCTGAACTCGAAGACCGCGCCGCCGGCGACCGAGCCGACCGCGAGCAGGATCATCGGGAGCGTCATCGAGCGGGGCGACTCGTGCGGGTGCGGCAGCGCGCCATGCTCGTCCGGCTGCCAGCGCTTCTCGCCGAAGAAGGTCATCAGCATCACGCGCGTCATGTAGTACGCGGTGATGGCCGCGCCGAGCAGGGTGACCGAGCCGAGGATCCAGCCCTCGGTGCCGCCCTGGGCGAACGCCGCCTCGATGATCTTGTCCTTGGAGAAGAAGCCGGACAGGCCGGGGAAGCCGATGATCGCGAGATAGCCGAGGCCGAAGGTGACGAAGGTGACCGGCATGTACGCGCGCAGGCCGCCGAACTTCCGCATGTCGACCTCGTCGTTCATGCCGTGCATGACCGAACCGGCGCCGAGGAAGAGCCCGGCCTTGAAGAAGCCGTGCGTGACCAGGTGCATGATCGCGAAGACGTAGCCGATCGGACCGAGACCGGCCGCGAGGATCATGTAGCCGATCTGCGACATCGTCGATCCGGCGAGCGCCTTCTTGATGTCGTCCTTCGCGCAACCGACGATCGCACCGAAGAGGAGCGTGACCGCGCCGACGATGGTGACGACGAGCCGGGCGTCCGGCGCCGCGTTGAAGATGTCGGCGGAGCGGACGATCAGATAGACGCCGGCGGTGACCATGGTGGCGGCGTGGATGAGGGCCGAGACCGGGGTCGGGCCCTCCATCGCGTCGCCGAGCCAGGACTGCAGCGGCACCTGGGCCGACTTGCCGCAGGCGGCGAGCAGCAGCATGAGGCCGATCGCGGTCAGCTTGCCCTCGGTCGCGTCGCCCGCCGCGTCCAGGACCGGCTTGAAGGCGAAGGTTCCGAAGGTGGTGAACATCAGCATGATCGCGATCGACAGGCCCATGTCGCCGACCCGGTTGACCAGGAACGCCTTCTTCGCGGCGGTGGCCGCGCTGGGCTTGTGCTGCCAGAAGCCGATGAGGAGGTACGAGGCGAGGCCGACGCCCTCCCAGCCGAAGTACAGCAGCAGGTAGTTGTCGGCGAGGACGAGCAGGAGCATCGCCGCGACGAACAGGTTGAGGTAGCCGAAGAAGCGGCGGCGGCGCTCGTCGTGCTCCATGTACCCGATCGAGTACACGTGGATGAGCGTGCCGACGCCGGTGATCAGCAGCACGAAGGTCATCGACAGCTGGTCGAGCTGGAAGGCGATGTCCGCCTGGAAGCCCCCGACCTGGATCCAGCTGAACAGGAACTGGTGCAGGGCCCGGTCGTCGGCGCTCTTGGAGAGCATGTCGACGAACAGGACGACACCGATGACGAACGACGCGGCGGCCATCACCGTGCCGAGCAGATGCCCGGCCTTGTCGAGCCGGCGGCCGCCGCACAGCAGGACGGCCGCTCCGAGCAGGGGCGCCGCGACGAGCAGCGCAATGAGGTTGTCCACGGTCAGCCCCTCACAGCTTCATCAGGCTGGCGTCGTCGACCGAGGCCGAGTGACGGGCACGGAAGACGGACACGATGATCGCGAGTCCGACCACGACCTCCGCGGCGGCGACGACCATCGTGAAGAAGGCGATGATCTGGCCGTCGAGGTTGCCGTGCATTCGGGAGAAGGTGACGAACGCGAGGTTGCAGGCGTTGAGCATCAGCTCGACGCACATGAAGAGCACGATCGCGTTGCGCCGGATGAGCACCCCGACACCGCCGATAGTGAACAGCAGGGCGGAGAGGTACAGGTAGTTGACGGGGTTCACCGGGTGGCCTCCTCTTCGTCCCGGACCAGGTCCCGGCCCTCGGCATCGCTCGGGCCGCGGCCGAGGCGCTCGGCCGAGCGCTGTTCCAGCGCCTTCAGGTCGGCCATCGCCTCGCGGGACACGTCCCGGATCTGGCCGCGCTTGCGCAGCGTCGAGATCACGGTCAGCTCGGCCGGGGTGCCGTCGGGCAGCAGACCGGCGATGTCCACCGCGTTGTGCCGGGCGTAGACGCCGGGCGCGGGCAGCGGTGGCAGGTGCGTGCCTTCCCGTACGCGCTGCTCGGACAGCTCGCGCTGGGTGTGGGCGCGTTCGGTGCGCTCGCGGTGGGTGAGGACCATCGCGCCGACGGTCGCGGTGATGAGCAGCGCGCCGGTGATCTCGAAGGCGAAGACGTACTTGGTGAAGACGAGGGCGGCCAGGCCCTCGACGTTCCCGCCGTACGCGGAGTTCGCCGCGCCGAGGCCGTTGAACGACTTCAGCGAGGCGTTGCCGATGCCGGCGATCAGCAGGATGCCGAAGCCGAGACCGCACAGGGCGGCCCACCAGCGCTGGCCCTTGATGGTCTCCTTCACCGAGTCGGCGGCGGTGACGCCGACCAGCATGACGACGAAGAGGAACAGCATCATGATCGCGCCGGTGTAGACGACGACCTGGACGATGCCGAGGAAGTACGCGCCGTTGGCGAGGTAGAAGACCGCCAGGACGATCATGGTGCCGGCGAGGCACAGCGCCGAGTGGACGGCCTTGCGCATCAGGATCGTGCCGAGGGCACCGAGGACGGCGACCACGCCGAGCACCCAGAACTGGAACGCCTCGCCCGTGGAGGTGGTCGACGCGGCCGCGGCGGCCAGGGAGTTCGCCGCGAGGTCGAGGCCGGGGTTCACGCTCATGCGTCCGCCCCCTCCGGCTCGCCCTTCTCGCCCTTGGACACGGCGACCTGGCGGACGGTGCCGGGGGCGGCCTCGGTGACCAGGCCCCGGTAGTAGTCCTGCTCGTCCATGCCCGGGTAGATGGCGTGCGGGGTGTCGACCATGACGTCGTCGAGGCCCGCGAGCAGCTGCTCCTTGGTGTAGATCAGGTTCTCGCGGGAGGAGTCGGCCAGTTCGAACTCGTTGGTCATCGTCAGCGCGCGCGTGGGACACGCCTCGATGCACAGGCCGCACAGGATGCAGCGGGCGTAGTTGATCTGGTACACCCGCCCGTACCGCTCACCCGGGGAGTAGCGCTCCTCGTCGGTGTTGTCGGCGCCCTCCACGTAGATGGCGTCGGCCGGGCAGGCCCACGCGCACAACTCGCAGCCGACGCACTTCTCCAGACCGTCGGGGTGACGGTTGAGCTGGTGCCGGCCGTGGAAGCGGGGCGCCGTGGTCTTCTGCTGCTCCGGGTACTGCTCGGTCAGCCGCTTCTTGAACATGGCCTTGAAGGTCACGCCGAAACCGGCCACCGGATTCTGGAAATCAGACACGGTCCGTCTCCTCTCCCTCACTCGCGGTAGCAGTATCGGGGCCACCACTGACAATCAGCTCCCGCTCACCGCGGGACCGGCGCCTCGGTACGGGCGGCAGGGACTGTCCTGGCTTGGGCGGTACGGGGAATCCGCCCGCCATCGGGTCGAACGGGGCCTCGCGCTCGGCCTCCGCGGCCTCGCCCTTGGCCTTCTTGTCGCGGAAGACGTCCGCCACGAAGGACAGCAGCAGCACCGCGAGGACGGCGCCGGCGACCGACAGGACGATGGTCCGGAAGTCGTAGCCCTCGTTGCCCAGCGCCCGGACGGTGGCGACCAGCATCAGCCAGACCACGGAGACCGGGATGAGGATCTTCCAGCCCAGCTTCATCAGCTGGTCGTAGCGGACCCGGGGCAGGGTGCCGCGCAGCCAGATGAAGAAGAACAGCAGCAGCTGCACCTTGAGGACGAACCAGAGCATCGGCCACCAGCCGTGGTTGGCGCCCTCCCAGAAGCCCGAGACGGGCCACGGGGCGCGCCAGCCGCCCAGGAAGAGGGTGGTCGCGACGGCCGAGACGGTCACCATGTTGACGTACTCGGCGAGCATGAACAGCGCGAACTTGATCGACGAGTACTCGGTGTTGAAGCCGCCGACCAGGTCGCCCTCGGACTCCGGCATGTCGAAGGGGGCGCGGTTGGTCTCGCCCACCATCGTCACGATGTAGATGAGGAAGGAGACCGGCAGCAGCACGATGTACCAGCGGTCGGCCTGCGCCTCCACGATCGCCGAGGTCGACATCGACCCGGAGTAGAGGAAGACGGAGGCGAACGCGGCGCCCATGGCGATCTCGTACGAGATCATCTGCGCGGCCGAGCGGAGACCGCCGAGCAGCGGGTACGTCGAGCCGGAGGACCAGCCCGCGAGGACGATGCCGTAGATGCCGACGGACGCGACCGCGAGGACGTACAGCATCGCGATCGGCAGGTCGGTCAGCTGCATCGTGGTGCGCTGGCCGAAGATCGACACCTCGTTGCCGGACGGGCCGAACGGGATGACGGCGATGGCCATGAACGCCGGGATGGCGGCCACGATCGGCGCGAGGACGTAGACGAGCTTGTCCGCGCGGCGGACGATCAGGTCCTCCTTCAGCATCAGCTTGACGCCGTCGGCGAGGGACTGGAGCAGACCCCACGGGCCGTGCCGGTTGGGGCCGACGCGCAGCTGCATCCAGGCCACGACCTTGCGCTCCCACACGATGGAGAAGAGCACGGTCACCATCAGGAACGCGAAGCAGAAGACGGCCTTGACCAGGACGAGCCACCAGGGGTCCGTGCCGAACAGGGAGAGGTCTTCGGCGGCGAGCGGCGTGTTCACACCTGCACCTCCGTCGGGGTGGCGGCCGGGGCCGCGGCCGGGCCGATGCGGACCAGGTCGCCGGGGCGGGCGCCGGTGTCGGCGAGGACGCCGCGGCCGGTCGAGTTCAGCGGGAGCCAGACCACCCGGTCGGGCATCTCGGTGACGGCCAGCGGCAGTTCGGTGGTCCCGGCCGGGCCGCTGACGGCGAGGACGTCGCCGTCCTTGACGCCGGTGGCCTCCGCGGTCGCGGCGGACAGCCGGGCGACGGCGGCGTGCCGGGTGCCGGCCAGGGCCTCGTCGCCCTCCTGCAGGCGGCCGAGGTCGAGCAGCAGCCGGTGTCCGGCGAGCACCGCCTCGCCCTCGCCCGGGCGGGCGGCCGCCTGGCCCGGCTCGGCCGGGCCGGAGGCCCGCTCGCCGGTCCAGCCGCCCAGCCGGTCCAGCTCGCGCCGGATCGACACCAGGTCGGGCAGCGCCAGGTGGACGTCCATCGCGTCGGCGAGCATGTGCAGGACGCGCGCGTCGGTGGGCGCCAGCGACCTCGTCATCTGCTCCGGCTTCAGCGCGGCCTCGAACGGCCGGGCGCGGCCCTCCCAGTCGAGGAAGGTGCCGGACTTCTCGACGACCGCGGCGACCGGCAGCACCACGTCGGCCCGCTCGGTGACCGCGCCGGGGCGCAGCTCCAGGGAGACGACGAAGGCCGCGTCGAGTGCTTCACGCGCGCGTGCCGGGTCCGGCAGGTCGTCGACGTCGACGCCGGCGACGAGCAGGGCCCCGAGTTCGCCGGTGGCGGCGCCCTCCACGATGTGGCCGGTGTCGCGGCCGAACCCGGCGGGCAGTTCGCGGATGCCCCAGGCCGCGGCGATCTCCTCACGCGCGCGGGGGTCGGTCGCGGGCCGTCCGCCGGGCAGCAGCGTCGGGAGGGCGCCCACTTCGACGGCGCCGCGCTCGCCCGCCCGGCGCGGGATCCACACCAGCGTCGCGCCGGTGGCGGTCGCGGCCCGTACGGCGGCGGTGAGCCCGCCCGGTACGGCGGCGAGCCGCTCGCCGACGGCGATCACGGCGCCCTCCTCGCGCAGCGCCTCGGCGGCGGCGAAGCCGTCCTGCGAGAGGCCGACGCGGGAGGTGAGGGCGTCCAGCCACTCGGTCTCGGTGCCGGGCGCGGCGGCGAGGAGCGTGCCGCCCGTCTTCTCCAGACCGCGGGTGGCATAGGCCGCGAGGGCGTACGTCTTCTGCCCCTTCTTGCGCCACGCCTTGCGCAGCCGCAGGAAGACGCCGGGCGCCTCCTCCTCGGACTCCAGACCGACCAGGAGTACCGACGGGGCGGCTTCGAGCGAGCTGTACGTGACCCCGGTCCCGTCCAGGTCCCGGCCGCGGCCGGCGACGGTGGCGGCCAGGAAGTCGGCCTCCTCGCCGGAGTGGACGCGGGCCCGGAAGTCGACGTCGTTGGTGTCGAGGGCGACCCGCGCGAACTTGGCGTACGCGTAGGCGTCCTCGACCGTCAGCCGGCCGCCGGTCAGCACGCCGGTACGCCCGCGCACGAGCCCGCGCGCCGCCGCCTCCAGGGCCTCCGGCCAGGACGCGGGTTCGAGGACGCCGGCCTCGTCGCGTACCAGAGGCGTCGTCAGCCGGTCGCGCTGCTGCGCGTACCGGAAGCCGAACCGCCCCTTGTCGCAGAGCCACTCCTCGTTGACCTCGGGGTCCTCGGCGGCGAGCCGCCGCATGACCTTGCCGCGCCGGTGGTCGGTGCGGGTCGCGCAGCCGCCCGCGCAGTGCTCGCACACGCTCGGCGACGACACCAGGTCGAAGGGGCGGGAGCGGAAGCGGTACGCGGCGGAGGTGAGCGCGCCGACCGGGCAGATCTGGATGGTGTTGCCGGAGAAGTACGACTCGAACGGGTCGCCCTCGCCGGTGCCGACCTGCTGCAGCGCGCCGCGCTCGATCAGCTCGATCATCGGGTCGCCCGCGACCTGGAGGGAGAAGCGGGTGCAACGGGCGCACAGCACGCAGCGCTCACGGTCGAGCAGCACCTGGCTGGAGATCGCCACCGGCTTCTCGTACGTGCGCTTCTTCCCGTCGAAGCGGGACTCGGCCTGGCCGTGCGACATGGCCTGGTTCTGCAGCGGGCACTCGCCGCCCTTGTCGCAGACCGGGCAGTCCAGCGGGTGGTTGATGAGCAGCAGCTCCATCACCCCGTGCTGGGCCTTCTCGGCGACCTTCGACGTCAGCTGGGTGCGGACCACCATCCCGTCGGTACAGGTGATGGTGCACGACGCCATGGGCTTGCGCTGGCCCTCGACCTCGACGATGCACTGGCGGCAGGCACCGGCCGGGTCGAGCAGCGGATGGTCGCAGAAGCGGGGGATCTCGATGCCGAGCTCCTCGGCGGCGCGGATCACCAGGGTCCCCTTGGGGACGGAGATCTCGGCACCGTCGATGGTCAGCGTGACGAGGTCCTCCGGCACTGCCGCGGTGCCCTTCCCGGAGGCGGCGGACGTACTGGCGGTCATGCGTTCACCTCCCGGTTCTTGTCCGCCCAGGCGGTCGACTTGGCGGGGTCGAAGGGGCAGCCCTTGCCCGTGATGTGCCGCTCGTACTCGTCGCGGAAGTACTTCAGGGACGAGAAGATCGGCGAGGCGGCGCCGTCGCCGAGGGCGCAGAAGGACTTGCCGTTGATGTTGTCGGCGATGTCGTTGAGCTTGTCGAGGTCCGACATCACGCCCTTGCCGGCTTCGATATCGCGCATCAACTGGACCAGCCAGTACGTGCCTTCGCGGCACGGCGTGCACTTGCCGCAGGACTCGTGCGCGTAGAACTCGGTCCAGCGGGTGACGGCCCGCACCACGCAGGTCGTCTCGTCGAAGCACTGCAGCGCCTTGGTGCCGAGCATGGACCCGGCGGCGCCGACGCCCTCGTAGTCGAGCGGGACGTCGAGGTGCTCGTCGGTGAACATCGGGGTGGACGAGCCGCCCGGGGTCCAGAACTTGAGCCGGTGCCCGGGCCGCATCCCGCCGCTCATGTCGAGCAGCTGACGCAGGGTGATGCCGAGCGGGGCCTCGTACTGGCCGGGCGAGGCGACGTGCCCGCTCAGCGAGTAGAGCGTGAAGCCCGGGGACTTCTCGGTGCCCATCGACGTGAACCATTCCTTGCCGCGATTCAGGATCGCGGGAACAGAGGCGATGGACTCGACGTTGTTCACCACAGTGGGGCACGCGTACAGACCGGCGACCGCGGGGAAGGGGGGTCGCAGCCGGGGCTGGCCGCGGCGCCCTTCGAGCGAGTCGAGCAGGGCGGTCTCCTCGCCGCAGATGTACGCGCCGGCGCCGGCGTGCACGGTGAGGTCGAGGTCGAGACCGCTGCCCAGGACGTCCCGGCCGAGGTAACCCGCCGCGTACGCCTCCCGTACGGCCTCGTGGAGGCGGCGGAGGACGGGCACGACCTCGCCGCGCAGATAGATGAAGGCGTGGCTGGACCGGATCGCGTAACAGGCGATCACGATGCCCTCGATGAGGGAGTGCGGGTTGGCGAAGAGGAGGGGGATGTCCTTGCAGGTGCCGGGCTCGGACTCGTCGGCGTTGACGACGAGGTAGTGCGGCTTGCCGTCGCCCTGCGGAATGAACTGCCACTTCATTCCGGTGGGGAAGCCGGCGCCGCCGCGTCCGCGCAGACCGGACGCCTTCACGTACGCGATGAGGTCGTCGGGCGACATCGCGAGGGCTTTGCGCAGGCCCTCGTACCCGTCGTGCCGCCGGTAGGTCTCCAGGGTCCAGGATTCGGGCTGGTCCCAGAAGGCCGACAGAACGGGTGAGAGCAGTTTCTCGGGGCTGCTGTTGTTGATCTCGGCCGCCAAAGTCATCACTCCCCCTCCTCACTGGCTGCCTCGCCGCGCGGGTGGACGACCCGGGGCTGGTGCTGCTGCCTCGCCTGCTGCGGGGTCTCGCCCTTGGCCAGGCGCAGGCCGACGAGCGACGCGGGACCCGCACCGCCGCTCGCCTCGACGGCGCCGGGGCGCTCGTCGGGGAAACCGGCCAGTATCCGGGCGGTCTCCTTGAAGGTGCACAGGGGCGCGCCGCGGGTGGGCGAGACGGGGCGGCCGGCGCGCAGGTCGTCGACGAGGGCCGTGGCCGACTCGGGCGTCTGGTTGTCGAAGAACTCCCAGTTGACCATCATCACGGGCGCGAAGTCGCAGGCCGCGTTGCACTCGATGTGTTCGAGCGTGATCTTGCCGTCCGCGGTCGTCTCGTCGTTGCCGACGTCGAGATGCTCCTTGAGCGTCTCGAAGATGGCGTCGCCGCCCATCACCGCGCACAGGGTGTTGGTGCAGACGCCGACCTGGTAGTCACCGGACGGCTTGCGCCGGTACATGGTGTAGAAGGTGGCGACGGCGGTGACCTCGGCGGTCGTCAGGCCGAGCATGTCGGCGCAGAACCGCATGCCCGTACGCGTCACGTGCCCCTCCTCCGCCTGCACCAGGTGCAGCATCGGCAGCAGCGCGGAGCGCTCGCCCGGATAGCGGGCGATGATCGCCTTCGCGTCCGTCTCCAGCCGGGCGCGGACCTCGGCCGGATAGTCGGGCGCGGGCAGCTGGGGCATGCCGAGACCGGTCGGACCGGTCGGACCGGTCCGCGCTCCCGGGGTCTGACCGTCCGCGGGGCGGGCGGGGGTTCCGTCGCTCATCGGTCGACGCCTCCCATCACGGGGTCGATGGAGGCGACGGCGACGATGACGTCGGCGACCTGGCCGCCCTCGCACATCGCCGCCATGGCCTGCAGGTTGGTGAAGGACGGGTCGCGGAAGTGGACCCGGAAGGGGCGCGTGCCGCCGTCGGACACGACGTGCACGCCGAGTTCGCCCTTGGGCGACTCGACCGCCGCGTACGCCTGCCCGGCCGGCACCCGGAAGCCCTCGGTGACCAGCTTGAAGTGGTGGATCAGGGCCTCCATG
This sequence comes from Streptomyces laurentii, assembly GCA_002355495.1. Classification (GTDB taxonomy): domain Bacteria; phylum Actinomycetota; class Actinomycetes; order Streptomycetales; family Streptomycetaceae; genus Streptomyces; species Streptomyces laurentii. The sequence goes on along the minus strand of AP017424.1, from coordinate 4,554,297 downwards.
GAGGTGCCCATGATCTTCTTGATGTGGTCGAGGGAGTTGCCGAGGCCGTCGGGGCCGAGGGCGAGCTGCGCGGGCCAGGCGATCTTCTTGTCGCCGACCATGACCGGGCCGGGCTCCAGGCGGTCGAGGCACTGCTCGACGATCCGCAGCGACTGGCGCATCTCCTCCAGGCGGACGAGGAAACGGCCGTACGCGTCGCAGCTGTCGGCGGTCGGGACGTCGAACTCGTAGTTCTCGTAGCCGCAGTACGGGTCGGTCTTGCGCAGGTCGTGCGGGAGGCCCGCGGAGCGCAGGATCGGCCCGGTGGCGCCGAGCGCCATGCAGCCGGTGAGGTCGAGGTAGCCGACATCCTGCATGCGTGCCTTGAAGATGGGGTTGCCGGTGGCGAGCTTGTCGTACTCCGGCAGGTTCTTCTTCAGGGTCTTCACGCACTCGCGGACGGCGTCGACGGCGCCGGGCGGCAGGTCCTGGGCGAGGCCGCCGGGCCGGATGAACGCGTGGTTCATGCGCAGGCCGGTGATCAACTCGTACAGGTCCAGGATCAGCTCGCGGTCCCGGAAGCCGTAGATCATGATCGTGGTGGCGCCGAGCTCCATGCCGCCGGTGGCGATGCAGACCAGGTGCGAGGAGAGCCGGTTCAGCTCCATCAGCAGGACGCGGATGACGCTGGCGCGGTCCGGGACCTGGTCGGTGACGCCGAGCAGCTTCTCCACGCCGAGGCAGTACGCCGTCTCGTTGTAGAACGAGGTGAGGTAGTCCATCCGGGTGACGAAGGTGGTGCCCTGCGTCCAGGTCCGGTACTCGAGGTTCTTCTCGATGCCGGTGTGGAGGTAGCCGATGCCGCAGCGGGCCTCGGTGACGGTCTCGCCGTCGATCTCCAGAATGAGCCGCAGCACGCCGTGGGTGGACGGGTGCTGGGGACCCATGTTGACGACGATGCGCTCGTCGTCGGCCTTCGCGGCGGACTGGACGACCTCGTCCCAGTCGCCGCCGGTGACGGTGTAGACGGTGCCTTCGGTGGTGTCCCGGGCGCCGGCAGATGGGGTGTTCACGAGTACGACCTCCGCTGGTCCGGAGCCGGGATCTGGGCGCCCTTGTACTCGACGGCGATGCCGCCGAGCGGATAGTCCTTGCGCTGCGGGTGGCCCTGCCAGTCGTCCGGCATCATGATCCGGGTCAGGGCGGGGTGGCCGTCGAAGACGATGCCGAAGAAGTCGTACGTCTCGCGCTCGTGCCAGTCGTTGGTCGGATAGACCGGGACGATCGACGGGATGCGCGGGTCGGCGTCGGGCGCCGAGACCTCCAGGCGGAGCGTGCGGCCGTGGGTGAGCGAGCGCAGGTGGTAGACGGCGTGCAGCTCGCGGCCCTTGTCGCCCGGGTAGTGGACCCCGGAGACCCCCATGCACAGCTCGAAGCGCAGCGCCGGGTCGTCGCGCAGGGTGCGGGCGACCCGGACGAGGTGCTCGCGCTCGATGTGGAAGGTCAGCTCGCCCCGGTCGACGACCGTCTTGTCGATGGCGCTCGAAGGGACCAGCCCCTGCTCCTCCAGGGCGCCTTCCAGCTCGTCGGCGATCTCGTCGAAGGATCCGTATGCGCCTCCGCCGTGTGGGCCGCCGTACGGGCGGGTGGCCGCCCCCGGCAGACGCACCGGGCGGACGAGCCCGCCGTAACCCGAGGTGTCGCCGCCGTTGTTGGCGCCGAACATGCCGCGCTGGACGCGCACCTCCTCGCCATGGTCGCCGCGCTGGCCTGGCAGGTTCTGAGCGCTCAGCTCCTTCTCGGGATTGGGTGTCTCGTCGCTCACCGGAGCAGACCCTTCATCTCGATGGTCGGCAGCGCCTTGAGCGCCGCTTCCTCCGCCTCACGGGCCGCTTCCTGCGCGTTCACGCCGAGCTTGGAGGTCTGGATCTTCTGGTGGAGCTTGAGAATGGCGTCCATCAGCATTTCCGGGCGCGGCGGGCAGCCCGGCAGATAAATGTCGACCGGCACGACGTGGTCGACGCCCTGCACCACCGCGTAGTTGTTGAACATGCCGCCCGAGGACGCGCACACGCCCATGGAGATGACCCACTTGGGGTTCGGCATCTGGTCGTAGACCTGCCGCAGCACGGGCGCCATCTTCTGGCTGACCCGGCCGGCCACGATCATCAGATCCGCCTGCCGCGGCGAACCGCGGAAGACCTCCATGCCGAACCGGGCCAGGTCGTAACGGCCGGCGCCGGTCGTCATCATCTCGATGGCGCAGCACGCGAGGCCGAAGGTGGCGGGGAAGACGGAGGACTTCCGCACCCAGCCCGCGGCCTGTTCGACGGTGGTCAGCAGAAAACCGCTCGGCAGCTTCTCTTCGAGTCCCATGGGTGCTCCTCAGCCCCTCAGTCCCATTCCAGGCCGCCGCGCCGCCACACGTACGCGTAGGCGACGAAGACGGTGAGCACGAAGAGCAGCATCTCCACGAGCCCGAAAATCCCCAGGGCGTCGAAGGTGACGGCCCAGGGGTAGAGGAAGACGATCTCGATGTCGAAGACGATGAAGAGCATCGCCGTCAGGTAGTACTTGATCGGGAAGCGACCGCCTCCGGCCGGCGTAGGGGTGGGCTCGATGCCGCACTCGTACGCCTCAAGTTTTGCCCTGTTGTACCGCTTTGGCCCGATGAGCGTGGCCATGACCACGGAGAAGATCGCAAACCCCGCTCCCAGGGCACCGAGCACGAGGATGGGCGCGTACGCATTCACGCTCCTCGCTCCTTCCAGTCGTCCTTGACCGTTGGACCGCACTAGCAAGCCGGGGCGCGGAGCTTCGGGGAGCCTCGCGCGAAAGATCGCCACCATGTGAGGCAGTTCACAAGCCCGACGTCCGCGTATCTTAAGCCTGACCCTCTGTGATCTGCGACACGGGGTACGCCAACAGCTTTGTGATCTCCACCACCTGACGAACGATCATGAAGCCGGATGGACGGTGATCTTGTCGCGTGAAGCACGCAAGTGATCACCAGAGGTGACATCCGAGCCTGAAATCGCTGGTCGGAAGGGGTGTCGCTCTATCAAGAGGTGGTGCGTGCACGCAAATTCGCGACGAGACGCCTGCGGGTGATAAAGAACCGGCCATCGCCCGGTCGAGGGGCCGGACGGACCCAGGTGGACGCGAAGGTCCCTGTCGATCAAGACTGTGACCTGCGTCACGCGCGCGCGAGCATGGAAAGAGCAGGGCTTGGCCATCGACGTGAAGAGATGGTAAGTGGCGGGCAATTCGGACGTTTCATCGAAAACACGTGATCAAGAGCCCGCGAGGGGCTGACCGCTATGTCCGTTACGCCGTCAATAAGGGTCTGAAGGAAGCGGATTCGGCCACTCCGGCCACAACTGTGGCGCAGACCACGTTTCTTGAAGGGAACCCTGATGCCCTGATAGCGGTTGTTCCCATGTCCCACACCACCGCTCCCATACCCAGCCACCGGAAGCCCCGCCGCAGCGCCACGAAGCTCTCGCTGCGGGCCGGAGTCGCCGGTGGCGTGCTCAGCACCATCGCGGTGGCCGGCGCCGCCACCCCGGCGTCCGCCGAGTCGGTGACCGAGGCGACCCTGGAGATGCCCACCCTGGGCGCCCTGGACACCGACATCGCCAGTGCCGTCTCCGCCTCCGCCGAGGCGAACCAGCAGGAGGCCCTGGACCAGGACCTGGCGGCCCAGGAGGACGCGGCCCTCCAGAAGGCCGCCAAGGACGCCAAGAAGGCGAAGGCGGAGGCCGAGCGCAAGGCCCAGGCCGAGCGCGCCGAGAAGGCCCGCGCCGACGCGGAGGCCAAGGCCCGCGCGTCCCGTGACGCCCAGCGCGCCCAGCTCGCGCAGACGACCTCGTACTCCGCTTCGGGTTCGTCCTCTTCTTCCTCCACCGGCGCCTCCGCCTCCTCCTCCAGCAGCAGCTCGCAGGCCGCCACCGGCACCGCCGCCTCGATCGTGGCCTTCGCCCGCGCCCAGGTCGGCGACGCGTACGTCCCCGGCGGCACCGGCCCCAACTCCTGGGACTGCTCCGGCCTCGTCCAGGCCGCGTACCGCCAGGCCGGCATCGACCTGCCGCGCGTCTCCAGCGCCCAGTCCATGAAGGGCACCGCCGTCTCGCTGAGCAACCTCCAGCCGGGCGACATCCTTTACTGGGGCGGCCGCAGCAGCTCGTACCACGTCGCGATCTACGTCGGCGGCGGCAAGTTCGTCGGCGCCCAGAACTCCTCGACCGGCACCGTCGAGCGCTCCCTCGACTACGACCCGCCGTCGGGCGCCGTCCGGATCCTCTGATCCGGCGCCTCACGTCCGTACGGTGAAGGGCCGTCGCTCCTCGGGGGAGCGGCGGCCCTTCGCCGTACGCGCGCGTGGAGGAGCCGCCGTGTCGACGAGCCTTCCTACCGCCGGTGGTACGTTTTAGGTATGAGCAGTCACGTGGCACCCCAGGCCGTCGAGCGGGCCGGCAAGAGATCCGTGTCGCTCGCCCAGTCATTGATCAAGGAAGTCGAGGAACGTGCCGGCAAGAGCGGGTTCTCCTCCGTTGTGGCCGAAGCCCTGGAGGAATGGCTCGCCGCGCAGAAGCTTCGCGAGGTCGTGACCGCCGACCGCAAGGCGTTCGGCCCCGTCTCCACCGAAGCACGGCGGCAGGCGGAACAGGAGTGGTAAGCAAGCGCCTCAAGATCAAGGCAAAGAGCGAGGGCACGCTCGTCCTGGACGCCCAGGGGCTTTCACCGCACGTCGACGGTGACGAGGGGATGCGCGCGCGCATCGAGGTCGCTCAGCAGAGCGGCCGGCGCGTGGCGCTGTCCGCACTGACGCCCTTGGAGGTGCGTCGGACAGGGGAAGCCGCCAAGCGACTCCGGTTCCTGCTGTCCCGGTTCGACGTGAAACCGGTCAACGACGCGGTGACGGACGCCGCGGCGAAGCTGCTGGACGTCTCGGGTCTTGACGGGCACGAGTGCCTCGTGGACGCACTCGTGGTGGCCACGGCCGCGCTCTGCCCACCCCCGGTGCTGCTCGTCACGTCCGACAAGTCACACATTCCGGCCCTGTGCAAGGCCGCCGAGGAGCTTCCCGGTTCACCGAAGGTGAAGATCGTCAACGTCTGAAGGCCGAACCGCCGCGGTCCTGGCCGCTCGGCACCTCACCGAGCGGCCAGGACTTGAGTGATCAGGCTTTTGGAGCGACCTTCGACAGGCCGTTGATGATGCGGTCCATCGCGTCGCCGCCCGTCGGGTCGGTCAGGTTGGCCAGCATCTTCAGCGTGAACTTCATCAGCAGCGGGTGCGTCAGGCCGCGCTGGGTCGCGATCTTCATGACCTTCGGGTTGCCGATGAGCTTCACGAAGGCGCGGCCCAGCGTGTAGTAGCCGCCGTAGGTGTCCTTGAGGATCTGCGGGTAGTTCCGCAGGGCCAGCTCGCGCTGCGCCGGAGTGGACCGGGCGTGCGCCTGCACGATGACGTCGGCCGCGATCTGGCCGGACTCCATGGCGTACGCGATGCCCTCGCCGTTGAACGGGTTGACCAGGCCGCCCGCGTCGCCGACGAGCAGCAGCCCGCGGGTGTAGTGCGGCTGCCGGTTGAAGGCCATCGGCAGCGCCGCGCCGCGGATCGGGGTGGTCATGTTGTCCGGCGTGAAGCCCCAGTCCTCCGGCATCGACGCGCACCACGCCTTCAGCACCTCGCGCCAGTCCAGCTCGCGGAAGGCGGAGGAGGAGTCGAGGATGCCGAGACCGACGTTGGAGGTGCCGTCGCCCATGCCGAAGATCCAGCCGTAGCCGGGCAGCAGACGGTCCTGCGGGCCGCGCCGGTCCCACAGCTCCAGCCAGGACTCCAGGTAGTCGTCCTGGTGGCGCGGGGTGGTGAAGTACGTCCGGACGGCGACGCCCATCGGCCGGTCCTCGCGCCGGTGCAGGCCCATCGCGAGCGACAGCCGGGTCGAGTTGCCGTCGGCGGCGACGACGAGCGGCGCGCTGAAGGTGACCTGGCGCTTTTCCTCGCCGAGCTTCGCGGTGACGCCGGTGATCCGGCCCGTACGGTCGTCGATGACCGGACCGCTGACGTTGCAGCGCTCGTACAGCCGCGCGCCGGCCTTCTGCGCCTGCCGGGCGAGCATCTCGTCGAAGTCGTCGCGCTTGCGGACGAGTCCGTAGTCCGGGTACGAGGCGAGGTCCGGCCAGTCCAGTTCGAGCCGGACGCCGCCGCCGATGATCCGCAGGCCCTTGTTGCGCAGCCAGCCGGCCTCTTCGGAGATGTCGATGCCCATCGACACGAGCTGCTTGGTGGCGCGCGGGGTGAGACCGTCGCCGCAGACCTTCTCGCGCGGGAACGCGGTCTTCTCCAGGAGCAGGACGTCGAGTCCGGCCTTGGCCAGGTAGTACGCGGTGGTGGAGCCCGCCGGGCCGGCCCCGACGACGATCACGTCTGCGCTGTGCTCGGACAGGGGCTGCTCGGTCACGGCGGAGTCTCCCGGGGAGGTCGAGGAAAGGAAGGGCGGCCGCGGAATCGCGGCGATTGCAGTCTATTGCGGCGGGTTACGCCTTGAAGCCCCGGTGCAGGGCCACGATCCCGCCCGTCAGGTCGCGCCAGGCGACCTTCGACCAGCCGGCCTTCGTCAGCTTGCCCGCGAGGGTCGGCTGGTCGGGCCAGGCCTGGATGGACTCGGCGAGGTAGACGTACGCGTCGGGGTTGGACGACACGGCGCGCGCGACCGGCGGCAGGGCGCGCATCAGGTACTCCTCGTACACCGTGCGGAACGGCTTCCACGTCGCGTGCGAGAACTCGCAGATCACGACCCGGCCGCCGGGCTTCGTCACCCGGTACAGCTCGCGCAGCGCGGCGTCCGTGTCCTGGATGTTGCGCAGGCCGAAGGAGATCGTGACCGCGTCGAAGACGTCGTCCTTGAACGGCAGCCGCATGCCGTCACCGGCGGTGAACGGCATCCAGGGGTGGCGCTGCTTGCCCACCTGGAGCATGCCGAGCGAGAAGTCGCAGGGCACGACGTACGCCCCGGCGCGGACGAACGGCTGCGAGGAGGTCGCCGTCCCGGCCGCCAGGTCGAGGATCTTCTGCGCGGGCCGCGCGTCGACCGCCTTCGCGACCTCCTTGCGCCAGCGCCGGTCCTGCCCGAGGGAGAGCACGTCGTTGGTGAGGTCGTAGTTCGCCGCCACGGCGTCGAACATCGAGGCGACTTCGTGCGGCTGCTTGTCCAGGGATGCTCGGCTCACCGACCCATTGTGGCAGCCGCCCCCGGACGGCCGGGGACGGGCCCCGCGCCCGGCCCGTCCGCCTCACCCACCTGCCGGCCGGCGGAGGGCGAGCGGCTCCAGGAGTGCCGGAACCCCCCGGCGAAGGAGACCACCTGCGAGACCGCCGGCCTGGGCGGGGGCCGGTCACACCGCGGCAACTGCTCGCGGTGGTGCGCGACCCGCGCTTCACCGAGCCGCTGCGGTACGCGGACGAGTACCCGGTGCGGAAGAAGGACACCCCGGTCCGGGGCGGGTGAGCGGAAGCGCCTCCGCCGGCCGCCGACCACCGGCCGCCGAGGCGGCTACCGGCGGCTACCGGCGGCGGAAGACCAGCCGCCCGTCGAGGACGGTGGCCACACACGTCCCCGCGCCGCGCGCCGCGAGTTCCGCCTCGTCGCGTACGTCGAACACGGCGAAGCGGGCGTGGTTGCGCGGCACCAAGTGGTGGAGGTGGGTCACCGGAGCACCCGAGGCGTACGGGTCGAGTGCGGGCACCCCGGGCGGGACGGCGGCGCGCGTACCCGTCACCAGGCCGGAGCGCCGTAGCGCCTCACGGACGGAGGGACGCACCGGCCCCTCCGGCGGGAAGCCGACCGCGACCGTGCCGTGGGCGAGCATCCGCTGAAGACCGCGCCGCGCGCCGGCACCCCAGCGGGTGTCGTCCAGGGCGAGGCGCTCCAGGTCCGGCCCGGTCACCGGATCGGTGCCGTGCGCGAAGTCGTCGGCCTCACGCGGGTCCGGGTGGTAGGCCTGTTCCAGCAGCTCGGGGCCGTACGGGTTGAGCAGCGCCCGGGTCAGCAGGCCCGGCCAGCGGCGCGTCCGCGCCGTCGGATGGGCGGCGGCCAGTTCGTCGTACGGGCCGACGGCGCCGATCACCGCCCCGTCGACCAGCACCGCCCCGCCGGGAACGGGCGCCCCGTCCCCGCCGGGCAGCAGCAGATCCGCCGTGTGCAGCGTCAGCATCGACAGCTCCTCGGTCCGCGTCGGTCCGCGTCGGTCCGCGTCAGTTCGCGTCAGTTCGCGTCGAGCAGCTTCAGTTCGGGGTGGGCGGTGCCGCCCTCGATCGCGATGGACGAGATGTGCGAGACGACGCGCTCGTCGACCGGGTCGTTCGCCGGGTCGTCGTGCACGACGAGGTGCTCGTACGTGGTGGAGCGCTGGGCCGGCACGCGCCCGGCCTTGCGGATGAGGTCGATGATCTCCAGGCGGTTCGAGCGGTGCTTGGCGCCCGCCGAGGAGACCACGTTCTCCTCCAGCATGATCGAGCCGAGGTCGTCCGCGCCGTAGTGCAGGGACAGCTGGCCGACCTCCTTGCCGGTGGTGAGCCAGGAGCCCTGGATGTGGGCCACGTTGTCGAGGAAGATCCGCGCGATGGCGATCATGCGCAGGTACTCGAACAGGGTCGCCTGGGTGCGGCCCTTCAGGTGGTTGTTCTCCGGCTGGTACGTGTAGGGGATGAAGGCCCGGAAGCCGCCCGTCCGGTCCTGCGTGTCGCGGATCATCCGCAGGTGCTCGATCCGCTCGGCGTTGGTCTCGCCGGTGCCCATGAGCATGGTGGAGGTGGACTCGACACCCAGCTTGTGGGCGATCTCCATGATCTCCAGCCAGCGCTCGCCGCTCTCCTTCAGCGGGGCGATCGCCTTGCGCGGCCGCGCGGGCAGCAGCTCGGCGCCGGCACCGGCGAAGGAGTCGAGACCGGCCGCGTGGATGCGGGTGATGGCCTCGTCGACGGAGACACCGGAGATGCGGGCCATGTGCTCGACCTCGGACGCGCCGAGGGAGTGGATGACCAGCTGCGGGAACTCCTTCTTGATGGCCGAGAAGTGCTGCTCGTAGTACTCGACCCCGTAGTCCGGGTGGTGGCCGCCCTGGAACATGATCTGGGTGCCGCCCAGCTCCACGGTCTCCGCGCAGCGGCGCAGGATGTCGTCGAGGTCGCGGGTCCAGCCCTTCTTGGTGTCCTTCGGCGCGGCGTAGAAGGCGCAGAACTTGCACGCCGTCACACAGACGTTCGTGTAGTTGATGTTGCGCTCGATGATGTACGTCGCGATGTGCTCGGTGCCCGCGTAGCGACGGCGGCGCACGGCGTCGGCGGCGGCGCCGAGCGCGTGCAGCGGCGCCGAACGGTACAGGTCGAGCGCCTCCTCGGGAGTGATCCGGCCACCCGCGGCGGCGCGGTCGAGAACGGACTGGAGTTCGGCCTTCTCGGTCACCGGGCTGTCCCTTTCAAAGGAGTGCGGACGCGTGCCGGGAAGGTGCGGAGGCGGTACGGACGCGTACGGAATGGACCGAGCCAGCCTACGCCAGCGTCCCCGTACGGATTCGGCCCGGTCCCGAGCCAACCGATCCGGCGCCGGGCCCCTCTCCTAGAGCGGAATCCTCCGTATGCCCCGAAACCTCCGCCCCTGGCGGCGGTCCGCCTCCGGAGACACGGAGGTCCGCCCGCTCTCCCGCTCTCCACCGGCCCCGCCCCCTCGTACCTTCCGCACCCCCACACGCACCGCTCGACGCACCGGAGCAGCCATGACACGTCATCTCTCCCGGAGTCCCTTCTCCCGCCTCCCCCGCGCGGTCGCCGCCGGCACGGCGCTGACGACCCTGACGGCACTGGCCCTGCTGACCGGCTGCTCGTCGTCGGACGACGGCGACGCGGTCTCCTTCGACACGCCGCGCCACTCTCCGGCCGGCCGCCAGCAGGCGGCGGCCGCCACCCGTCCGGGGAATTCGGAGGCGAAGACTCCGGTGCCCCGGACGGTCTTCCCGACCGGCCCCGAGGCGAGCTTCACGACCGCCGCCACCCTGGACGACGGCACGAAGATCGGCGTCACGGAACTCCACGGCGCGAAGTCCGGATTCACGGGAAAGGTGTGGGTCTGGGCGCCGAAGCAGTATTTCGATCCGAAGTACGCGGACAGCGGCTTCCCGGTACTCATCTCGCTGCCCGGCAGCTACGGCTATCCGGTGAATTACTGGATGGGCAAGGACCTCGGACTGCAATCGAACATCAGCCGGTGGTCGGAGGAGGGGAAAGGCCTTCCGTTCATCGTCGTGATGCCTGTTCTCAACCCCGACAACAAGCATTATTACGATGGGAGTGATATTCCGGGACAGCCGAGAATGGGCACCTGGCTGAGCGAGGACGTGCCGGATTTCGTACAGGCGAATTTCCGTACGTTCGCGTCCCGCGACGGCTGGGCCTTCATGGGCTCGTCCTCGGGCGGGTTCGCCGGGCTCAAGGCCGTCCTGCAGAGACCGGACCGCTTCAAGGCGGTCATCGCCTCCGGTCCGGACACCGTCCCGGACTCGCCGCTGTGGCGGGGGTACGAGGCACAGAAGCAGGCCAACAACCCGGAGCGGCTGGCCACGGCCTTGGCGCAGAAGCCCGACACGCCCGGGAACCGGGTCTATCTGGCGTTCCAGATCGGCACCAAGGAGACCAGCATCAAGATGCTGAAGCACTTCATCCAGGCCTATACGAACAAGGGTCCGGTGAAATCCCACCTCCAGGTGATCCAGAACGGCGGGCACAACGCCCGGACCTACATCAAGGGCATGGACGAGGGCTCGATCGCCTGGATCAGCCAGTACCTCCAGGGCCCGGTCGCCTCGTCGTCCTGACCCGCGGCCGGCCGGTGGGCCGGCCCGCCCGTGTACCCGGGTCCGGGCCCGGGTACACGGGCGGGCGGGGCCACCCGGCCCCGCCCGTACCTGCCGCTTCGTACTGCTTCGTACTGCTTCGTACTGCTTCGTACCCGCGTGCGCTCCTGCTCGCGCGCGTGGACTACTGCTCGCCGAGCAGTTCCACCCGTACGTCCGCGGGAAAGCCGGTCGTCGGACCGACCCGGCGCGCGAACTCGCGCACACCGACCAGCTGATCCGGCCCGAAGCGGAAGTCGAGCGTCCGGAAGTACCGCTCCAGCAGCTCGGCGTCGAAGGCCTCCCAGCGCGCCGCCTGCTCGGCCACCTTGGCGACCTCCTCCAGGGACAGGTCCCGGGAGGCCAGGAAGGCCCGGTGCACGTCGCGGACGGTCTCCGGCTCGCGCGCCAGGAAGTCCTTGCGGACCGCCCAGACGGCGAAGACGAACGGCAGTCCCGTCCACTCCTTCCACATCAGCCCGAGGTCGTGCACCTCCAGGCCGAGCCGCGGCGCGTCGTGCAGCGAGGCGCGCAGCGCCGCGTCGCCGATCAGCACCGCCGCGTCGGCCTCCTGCATCATGAGGCCGAGGTCGGGCGGGCAGGTGAAGTAGTCCGGCTTCACCCCGTGCCGCTCGGCGAGCAGGAGCTGCGCGAGCCGTACGGACGTACGCGAGGTCGAGCCGAGCGCGACCCGCGCGCCGTCCAGCTGGTCCAGCGGCCGCTGGGAGACGATCACGCAGGACATCACGGGCCCGTCGCAGCCGACGGCGATGTCCGGCAGCGCGACCAGCTCGTCGGCGTGCTTGAGGTATTCGACGACGGTGACGGGAGCGATATCGAGGTCGCCGCGCACCAGCCGCTCGCTGAGCTTCTCCGGGGTGTCCTTCGTCAGCTCCAGATCGAGGAGCGTCCCGGTGCGGGCCAGGCCCCAATAGAGGGGCAGACAGTTCAGGAACTGGATGTGTCCGACTCGTGGCCGGCTGCTCTGGTGGTCATCGGTTGCATTGTCCACAACGCGAGGCTAGACCCGTCCCGTGGCCTGGACAGCGCCGGGTCGTACGTCAGGGGTTGGGGAGCCCGTCAAACATGCGAGTGGCGTGATCTTTCCCTCTACCCCTTCGCGGACGCTGCGTGCTACGCTCGGCGCAAGTTGCAGTTTGGTTTCCCTTGCAGTACAGAGCCTGCGGAGCATGTAACCCGCAGGCTTTTGTAGTTTTCAGACTTGTTTGCAGGTTCTGGAGCAGGGCGACCCTTTGGCCCATAGGAGGGCTCATGGCTACCGGAACCGTGAAGTGGTTCAACGCTGAAAAGGGCTTCGGCTTCATTGCCCAGGAAGGCGGCGGCCCGGATGTCTTCGTCCACTACTCCGCGATCAACGCGAACGGCTTCCGTTCCCTCGAGGAGAACCAGGCAGTGAGCTTCGACGTCACGCAGGGCCCGAAGGGTCCGCAGGCGGAGAACGTCACCGCCATCTGAGTCGCTGGACGACGCAGACTTTCTAGAGCAGTACCCAAGGAGCCCCACTCCGCTGCGCGCGACGCGCACGAGTGGGGCTCCTGCCCTTTCGGGCCTGATCCCGAGCTGCCATCGGCGGCTCGGGATCAGCGGTTCGGGATCAGCGGTTCGGGATCAGCAGTCCCGGATGACCGCTCCACTGTTGTCCCGGGCCTCGTCGTTGCCCCAGCGGGACAGGTAGTACGCGGAGACGTACGCGCCGCGCCCGTTCTTGCCCGCGTAGACGGTGTCCAGGTCGGTCTTGAGCCACCAGTGGTTGAAGCTCGTGCCGACGCGGACCTCCTCGCCCCAGACCTTGCAGTAGACGTAGTTCGTGCCGGCGTTCAGCACGCCCTGGGCGTCGTTGGTGTTGGCCTGGGCGTAGCCCGTGGCATTGGCGAAGGTGTCCGCCCAGTATGTGCCGCCACCCCCGCCCGAGCAGCCGTTGTCGCTGGTCAGCGACTTCGAACCGTACGAGCCGGGGTACGGGGCGAGCGAGGCGCCGTTGATCACGATGTTCTGGCCGGCACCGTTGTAGAGCTGCTCGTAGTGGATGTGGGCCCCGGAGCTGTTGCCGGTCGAACCGGTGACGCCGATCTGCTGGCCCTGGCTCACGGCGGCGCCGTTGGCGACGGAGTACGCGCTGAGGTGGAAGTAGTACGTCTGCCAGCCGCCACCGTGGTCGACGACGATGTAGTTCCCGGCCCCGCTGGGCTGCGAGTAGCGGTACGCGGTTCCGGAGGCGGAGGCCAGCACCGGGGTGCCGGCGGTGCTCCCGCCGTCCGTCCGGATGAAGTCGAGCGCCAGCCGGACCTCGGCCGAGTGGTGGCTGTACGTCCAGGTCTGGCCGCACGGGAAGGGCGCCTTGAACAGCGGCGCGGCCTGCGCGGGGGTGGCGGCGAGGACGGTGAGCAGCCCGGCGATCAGGGCGAGCAGACCACCGAGGGCGGTGGTGCGGGTGGGACGGGTGGTACGCGCGGTACGCGTGGCGGTGCGAGTGGATCTGGAACGCATGCGTGGCTCCCGTAGAGGTTGAGAAGGTCGACGCGCGTTGAACAGAGGCCAGGACAGGGTGCCGGAAGATCGTGCGCCGCGACAGACCCTGGAACGGATCGCGGCGGTTCCCTAGGGTGGAGCCATGACCGATCGCAAACCGCCGGGAGTCAACTTCGAGTCGTTCGTGGACAAGCAGATCCGCGAGGCGGAGGAACGGGGGGAGTTCGCGGGCCTGTCCGGCTTCGGCAAGCCACTCGCCGACGACAACGCGCCCTACGACGAACTCTGGTGGGTCAAGCAGAAGATGCACCGCGAGGGCTTCGCGGCGCTCCCTCCGGCCCTGGCCCTGCGCAAGGCGGCCGAGGACGCGGCGGAGGCCGCCCGTACGGCCGCGTCCGAGGCACAACTGCGGCGCGTTCTCGGGGAGATCAACACACAGATCGCGGAGGCCCTGGCCCGGCCCCCGGCCGGCCCGCCGCTGAACCTGAAGCCCTTCGACGTCGAGGCGGCGGCCGCCGAATGGCGCCGGAACCATCCGGGACGCCGCTGACCCCCTGGCCCCCTGCCCCAGTCGGTACGGCGCGGACGCTCCGTACGCCCGTACGCCCGTACGCCCGTACGCCCTGAGTGGTTCCGTGCGCTTCCGTGTGCGCCACGGGCCCGGACCGCCGCGCGGCGGTCCGGGCCCGTTCGTCGTACCGTGGCGGCGGGACCGCGCCGCCACACCGCCGCCCCACCCACCCGACGAGGAGGGCCATGAAGAGCGCCGAGCTGCTGCTGGATGCCTTCGGCAGGATCCAGGAAGCCGTGCACGAGGCCGTCGAGGGCCTGTCGGTCGACGAGCTGGCCGTGCGGGTCGATCCGGACGCCAACTCCATCGGCTGGCTGGTCTGGCATCTGACCCGGGTCACGGACGATCATCTGGCCGACGCGTTCGACACCGGGCAGGCGTGGACCGGCGAGGACTGGTCCGGGCGCTTCGGGCTGCCCTTCCCGGACGGGGACGTCGGCTTCGGCCACGACAGCGCGCAGGTCGCCGCCGTCCGCGCCGACGCCGGCCTGCTCCTCGGCTACCACGACGCCGTGCACGCGCGCGTCCTCGACCAGGTCGGCTCCGTCACCGCCGCCGGCCTGGACCGCGTCGTCGACACCCGCTGGACCCCGCACGTCACCCTGGGCCCGCGCCTGATCAGCCTCGTCGCCGAGGGCAACCAGCACGCGGGCCAGGCGGCGTACATCCGCGGGATCGTGGAGCGCCGCCGCACCTCGTGACCGCGAGCGGGTCTGGCCGCGTCGGTCAGTCGTCGTCCGGCTCGGCCTCGCCGAAGAGGGCCTGGATGGCGTCGACCGCGCTGCCGTCGTGATCGCTGCCCGCCGTACTGCCGCTGCTGCCGGACTGCACGTTGCCCGTACGGTCGACCTCCAGGATCGAGTCGGCCTCCCGGTTGTCGATCACGGTGATCAGGCTGCCGTCGGCGAGGGCGGGCGCCGCCCCTGCCGCCAGGACCGCCGCGGCGAGCCCGAGCGCGGCCAGCGGCCCCGTACCCCTGAGGGCGCTCCCGCCCCTCGTCCGCCTCACGCCCCGCGTCCGTCTCACGCGCCCACCCGCTCGCGCGGCTGCTGGTGGCGGGGCTCCTGGTTGCGGGCGATGTTGCGCTCCAGGAGACGGGTGGAGGCGGCGACCCCGACGCCGTCGGCCGTGTCGAAGACCGGCAGCCGGCCGTCGGCCCGCTTCAGCTCGGACAGCGCCGAGTCCATGGCCACGTGCGCGGCGAACAGGCACGGCGTGCTGTAGATCGCCACGTCCACGCCCAGTCCGGACAGTTCCCCGAGCGACAGCCGGGGCGACTTGCCGCCCGCGATCTGGTTGAACAGCAACGGCTTGCCGTCGACGACCTCGCGGATCCGGCGGATCCACTCCACGCTCCGTACGCCGTCCACGAGCACGACGTCCGCGTCGGTGGCCGCCAGGCGCTCGGCGCGGTACAGGATGTCGTCCTCGTCCGTGGCGTCCGTCCGGGCCACGACGACGAGGTCCCGCCGGGTCTGGAGCACCATCTCCAGCTTGGCCAGGTACTCGTCCAGCGGCAGCACCTGCTTCCCGTCCGCGTGCCCGCAGCGGCGCGGCCGCTTCTGGTCCTCGAGGATCACCCCGGAGGCGCCGATCCGCTCCAGGCCCTCGACGACGTGGCAGGCCACCTCCGGGTCCACGTAGCCGTCGTCGATGTCGACCAGCAGGTGGTGGCGCGGGAAGGCCCCGCGCAGCCGCTGGACGAAGCCGAGCATGTCGGGCCAGGCGATGAACCCGATGTCCGGCAGCCCGTAGTACGAGGCGGCGAACCCGAACCCGGACACGAACATCCCGTCGTAGTGCTCGGCCGCGACGGACGCCGAGTACATGTCGAACACACCGATCAGCGGGGTGGTCCCCGGAGCGGCGATCTGGTCGCGCAGAGCACTGCCATAACTCATGTTCCGACTCCTCGTCAGGTCTTCAACACACGGGTCTTTGCCAAAACCTGATGATTTCGGGACGGAATCCGGAATGTCTCGTTACAAGGCCGTTACTCACTCTCTCGGCGGACGGGTTTCACCGCAGAAACGTCACTGGAGGAAGGACCGCACGGTCGGCGCGAGGAGCGGCGAGAACATCAGGTCGTAGTGCGAGGCGCCGGGGATCACGCCCAGCCGGGAGGCGGGGCGGCCGCCGCCGTCCCAGCCCGGGTCCTTGAGGCCGCCACCGAGCAGGGCGAACATCTCGGCCATGTGGGCGGGGCGGATGCCGTCGGCGTCGGCGAAGACGAGGAGGACGGGCACGGAGAGGGCCGCGATCTCGTCGGTCCAGTCGTAGTCCTGCCGGTTCATCGCGGCGACCTTGCCGACGAGGACCGGCCAGTCCTCGGGGCGGGGCGCCAGCCGCTCGTAGAGCGCGTACATCGGGGAGTCCTTGAGGAACTCCGCCGCGCTCTCGCTCATCTGGTCCATCTGCGCCGTGACGTCGGGGAACCAGCCGTCGCGGCGCGCGGGCATCGAGACGAGGACGAGGCGGTTGACCAGTTCCTCGTGCTGGACGGCGACGCGGGCGGCGGTGCCGGCGCCGAGGGAGTAGCCGAGGAGGTCGGCCTTCTCGATGCCGAGGTGCTTGATCAGCGCGGCGACGTCGTCGCCCATCGCCTCCATGGTCATGGGGCGGCCGGCGACGTCGGGGGTACGTCCGTGGCCCTGGAGGTCCACGGTGATCACCCGCCGCCCCTCCCCCAGGCCGCCGGCGATCAGCGGCGCGAAGCTCTCGCCGGACCCGAACCCGCCGTGGAGCAGGAGGAGGGGCGGCTCGGTGGTGGTTCCGGGGGTGCCGGCCGCGGCGGAACCGTGCTCCTCGAAGTACAGGGACATTCCGTTGACGTCGGCGTAGGGCATCGCGTGTCTCCTCGTCGTTTCGCTGCGTTCAGGGGGTAGACGGCGGCGAGGACGAGAACTCATCGGTGGTGCGGCGGAATCTGCGACTTTCTTGCCGAGTTGCCGAGTTGCCGAGTCGCCGAGTCGCCGACTTGCCGCGGGTACGTGTGCTGCCGTGGGCGGGCAGGCGGCGGGGTCGGATTCTGCCGGGGTCCGGCATGGTCGCCACCGGGCCCCCGCTGGGAACATCGCGGCAGCGACAAGCCGAGGAGGCACCATGCTGACGTTCTATCTGGTCGTCGTCGCGCTGGCGGCGCTGGCACTCGCGGTGGCGGGCGTACGCGCTCTGGTGAACGACCGGGTCCCCGTCGCCTGGCTGGGCCGGAACGTGACCCGCCCCCGGATGTGGGGCGCGGGCGCCGTGCTGATGGCGGGGGCGATCGGAACGGTCCGCTTCCTCCCGGCCGGGGTCGACGTCCCGCTCCTGCTGGCCGGCCTCGCGCTGGTCGCCCTGTCCCAGCTCCTGGCCCGCCCGAAGGTCCAGGGCACCGCGGGCTGAGGTTCTGGCGAGCTTCTGGTGTGGCCGCCCTCTTTCCGGGAGTCGCGCCTTCCACCGCCGAGACCTCCCACTCACCACCGCCCAGCCCCGGCGCCCGTACTCACCTCGATCTCACCCTCACCCTCACCCTCACTCCGCCGCGAACCGGAACACCCGGTCCGACCAGCCCTCCTCGGGCACTCCGCCGTCCAACGCCCGGCTGATCGCCCGTTCCTCGTAGCCGAAGTGGGACTCCATGATCGCGGCCAGCCCGTCCAGCTCACCGCCGATCGCTCGCAGGTCCGGGCCGTACGATTCGGCGGCCCGGTCGGCGAGTTCGCCGACGCGGGAGAGGAGCGAGGAGATGAGGCCGTGATCCTCGACGAGCTTGTCGACGGTCGGGTCGAGGTCCGGCCGTACCCGCACCAGCTCGGCGAACATGCCCTCGTCCTCGCCCTCGTGGTGCGCGGTCAAGGCCGTGCAGAAGGCCAGGCAGTGGGTGAGGAGCACATCGTCGTCCAGTCGGCGTGTGCCGAGGCCGGCGCGGATCCCGCGGAGTTGGCGCAGCAGTTCTTCGTGCGCTTGGGAGAGTTGAAGACTCAGGGCGACCACACGGTCGCCGTCATGACGGGAGGCCACGGAGGGCAGTCCCTTCGGTTCCGCACCTCCATGCCTGACGCAGCCCGTCACCGGCACGCGATGCTGCCGCCAGCAGACCACACCCCGAGAGGCAACGGCAATCGCCGGCGGTCACGGCACTCCGGGGGGCGACTCCCACGCGACCTCGCCTCGCCTCGCCTCACCTCGCCTCACCTCGCCCCGCCCCGCCCCCTCCGATCTCCCCATCGAGGGAGAGGGCGAGGGCGAGACCACGTCTCCGGACAGGTCACTGACTGTCCACGGCGACGAAGGTGAACGCGCCGACTTCGAGGAACAGGGCGTCCTGAAGTCCGGGGACGCCGGCGCGGGGGACGGCGAGTCGTCGTTCGAGCTCTCCCGCGGCGCCGGTCACCGGGTTGTAGGCGCGCAGCACGATCCGGGCGTCGCAGGGGAGGGGCTGGTCGAGCCGGATCACGACCGTGACCGTGCCGCGGTAGTCGGCGGGCAGGACGATCGAGCGCGTGTACCCCTCGTCGCTGCCCGGCGCGTAGATCGGCGCCGTCAGGCTGAACGGGGCCTGCTGGTCGGCGTTGGAGAAGGTCGCCGTGCCGTTGGGCAGGTCGACGCCGGAGACCCCGAAGACGAATCGCGTCGGGGTGTCGTTCAGGTTGGTGACGGCCAGGTCGGTGATGACGTAGTCCGTCTGCCGGCACGGGATGACGTCGACGTTGCGCCAGCAGGCGTTGGGCGTGTACCTGACCCAGTTCAGGTAGGCGGCGGTCGAATTGAACGAGGGCAGCCGGGACAGGGGGTGGGCGGGCGTGTCCACGGTGGCGAGCGTGCAGTAGTGCCCCGGCGGAAGCCGGCTCGGCCAGATGAACGGCCGCTCGGTGAGGCAGATCCGTCCGGGCGGGATCTCCCTGGAGCCGCCACGCACGACGAGCGGCACGACGGTGCCGCCCCCCCTCCACTTCGATCGCCGTCCACGCGCTCGGGTCCGGGGCCAGCCCTCCGCGTACGTAGGAGAGCC
Organism: Streptomyces laurentii; assembly: GCA_002355495.1. Lineage (GTDB taxonomy): Bacteria > Actinomycetota > Actinomycetes > Streptomycetales > Streptomycetaceae > Streptomyces > Streptomyces laurentii. The sequence continues at coordinate 4,535,369 of AP017424.1, read as the reverse complement.
TGACGTTTCCGGAGGTGGGGCAGCCGCTCCGCAGGCTCTTGCCCCGGACGTAGAAGCGGTTGAGCTGCCCGTACACGACGGGGTGACTCAGGCCGAGGTCGGGGCCGTTGTAGCTCGACTCCGCCAGATCGAAGTCGAGGAGGCCGCTGCCGAAGGGGATGATGTCCGGGGACTGCCAGACGGGGTCGTTCGTGGGGGTTTGTCCCACGTCCTGGACATTGTCCCGGACCAGGATGTCGTCCCAGTCAGCGTTCATGGTGGCGCTTCCTTCCGCGTGAGGGGTGGGGTGTACGGCGGATCGACGGCCGCGCGCGGGTGCGCCCCGCATGGCTGTCGCGGGCTCGCGGGCTCGCCGGCCCGGCCGTTCACCGGGGAGGCTCCGGGGCCGAGGGCGCGCGCTCGTCCGCGGCGAATCGGTTCGGGGTGCGGGTCTTCGAGCCGGGGTCGCGTTCCGGTTGTCCGCTTCAGCGGGCGGGCCGCCCCTGGCGGTCCGGTCGGCGCGATCCCCCGGAACGGACGGTGGTCGGACCACCGCCGGAGGCGGGCGTCCTCATCGGCGGCCGTGCTCGGCCGTGCACGGCCGTGCTCGCGGTCGCCGGATCTGTCGATGAAAGAGGGCTGTCGTACCGAGACGGCGTGCCCGCCCGCTCCGGCCGTCCGCAGGGGCGGCGGCGAAGCCGAATCCCCGCATGGCGCGGGTTCGCGATGATTCGTCCCGATGCAGCCACGGTAGTCCGCTCGCCCGACCCGCCCCATCATTCGGACGAGTGAATACGTGGCGTGCCTCCGCCATCAGCCGGGGGCAATGTCGATAGGGCATATGCGTCGCGCGCGACACGCGCCAGGTACCGCCCCGATCGCGCCGACCGACGCGAGGAACACCGCGGCGGGGTCGCCGAGGGTGTCCGCCTCTTGACATCAACTGGACAGACCCGGACGCCTTGTTGGCACGGTGGACAACACGTTATTGTCCGAGTGGACAACAAGGGGGAGGGTGTCCGTCATGGCCGCGGAACAGCAGCGCCGCCGCAAGCGGCGCACACCCGAGCAGGCCCGCGCCGAGATCCTGGACGCCGCCACCGACCTCATCGCCCGCCACGGGCCCGACGGCGTCGGACTGCGCAAGGTCGCCGAGGCGGTGGGGGTGACGCACGGGCTGGTCACGCACTACTTCGGCACGTACCGCGCCCTCGTACGGGCCGTGCTGAAGCGCGAGAACGAACGCAAGCGGGACCTCGTACGGGAGCGCATGCGCGCGGACGGGCAGGTGCCGTACGCGGACGGGATGACACGGGTCCTGTTCGAGATCCTGGGCGACGAACGGTACGTACGGCTGTGGGCGTGGTCCCAGCTCCACGACTGGGACGTCGGGAAGACGCCCGGCTCCCCCACCCACCTCTCCCGGCTCGTCGACGCGATCGAGGCCGGCGTCCACAGCGTGCTCCCGCCGCCGAAGGGGCCGGACCGGGCGCGGATCGAGACGGTCGTGCTCCTCGCCATGTCCGGCGCGTACGGCTACGCCCTCGGCCGGCGCTACTGGCAGACCGACCTCGGGCACGACCCCGACGAGCCGGGCCGCGACGACGCGTTCCGTACCGCCCTGACCGCCACGCTCGCCGACTATCTCGAAGGACACACGCCATGACGCAGCCCCTCCCCGGACGTTCCGACCTCGACATACGCGCCTCCGACACCGAACGCACCGCCGCCGAGGAACGCCTGCGTGCCGCCGTCGAGACCGGCCGGCTGCCCCTCGCCGAGCTCGACGCCCGTCTCGACGAGGTCCACACCGCCCGCACGCGCGGCGACCTGGAGACCGCCTGCCGCGGCCTGCCCGTCCCCGGTCCGCGCGACTCCCTCGTGGTCGACCGCCCTGCCACCTCACGCGGCTTCGTCGCGGGCGTCTTCTACGGCTTCGAACGCGCCGGTTCGTGGATCGTCCCGGCCCGCATGACCACCTGGTCCATGTGGGGCGGCGGCCGTCTCGACCTCAGGAAGGCCCGCTTCACCAGCCACGACACCGTGATCCGCGCCTTCGCCCTCTGGGGCGGCACCTCCATCATCGTCCCCGAGGACATCGACGTAGACATCCGCGGCATCGGCCTCTTCGGCGTCTTCGACAAGCGCGCCAAGAACCACATCCCGAAGCCGGGCACGCCGCGCGTGGTCATCAAGGGCCTGGCGCTGTTCGGCGCGGTGGTGACGAAGACGAAGCGGTAGGGGCGGGCGGACGGGCGGACGGGCGGACGGGGACAGCGTGCGGGAAGCATCAGTGGATGCGGGGATCGCCTTGTCCGGCCGAGGCCCGGACGTGCCGTCCTCGGAGGTGATCCGCCGGACAGACCCCAGGCCCGGATCAGGCGCTTCCCGGCGTCCCGTGCCGTCCCACGGTCGCGTGGGAAGACACGGGACGCCGGGACGGGCGTGAGGCCTTGTCCCGGCGTTCCCTCGTTCCTAGCGTCGGTCCGTGACTTCCCGGCCAGCGCCGGACCGACCGCCCGGCAGTCCCCGGCCGACTCCGCTCGACTGCCGACTCCGTGAAAGGACCCGTATGACTACGCCGACGGCACGCATGCTGCTCCGCCGACGCTCTCTGCTCGCCGGCGCGCTGTCCCTGGGGGCGGCACTGACCACGCTGGGTACGGGGGCGGGGCGGGCATGGGCCACCGACGGCCCGCTGGTATCCGGCTGCGAGGCATGGGGCGCTCGGGCGCCGAAAAGCCCCGTGAAGGTGCTCGCGACCGGGGCACAGAAGATCATCGTCCACCACACGGCGACCGACAACGTGACCGATTACGGGCAGGACCACGCGTTCGCGCTGGCCCGCGCGATGCAGACGTACCAGATGGACAAGGAGGGCTGGATCGACACCGGGCAGCACTTCACCATCAGCCGCGGCGCATTCGTCACCGAGGGCCGGCACGGGAGCCTGGCCGCGCTCGACAGCGGTACGCGGATCGTCGAGTCCGCGCACTGCACCGGCCAGAACACCGTGGCCATCGGCATCGAGAACGAGGGCACGTACATCGCCGAGGAACCCCGCCCCGAGCAGTACGCGGTGCTCGTCGACCTCTGCGTCCGCATCTGCCGCCAGTACGGAATCCGGCCCTACCAGATCTACGGTCACCGGGACTTCAACAACACCGAGTGCCCCGGCGACCGCCTCTACGCCCGGCTTCCGCAGCTGCGCGCCGACGTGGCGGCCCGGATCGGCGGCGATCCGGCGGCGCCGGTGTGGCCGGTGCTGGCCACGGGCGAGACGGGCGAGCGGGTCCGCGCCCTCCAGTACCTGCTGGTCCAGCGCGGGGCGACGATCACACCGGACGGCGCCTTCGGGCCCGCGACCGAGGGCGCCGTGCGCGCGTTCCAGAAGCAGATCGAGGCGGGCATCGACGGGGTCGCGGGGAAGCAGACCTGGAACCAGCTGTGCGCGCCGGTCGCGCAGGGCGCGGCCGGCGCGGCGGTGACGGCCGTGCAGAGCCGGCTGACGGACCTCGGCTTCGCCACCACGGCGGACGGAGTGTTCGGGCCGGGTACGGCGGCCCTGGTGACGGCGTTCCAGGGTTCGCGCGGGCTGCCGGGAGACGGCGTCGTGGACGCGCGCACCTGGAGCCGGCTGATCGCCTGATCCGTCCGCCGGCAGGAGCGGTGGTCCTGCCTCGACACGGCCCCCCGGAAGCGACGCTCCGGGGGGCCGCAACCATGGGCTCGTCGCCTTTCGTGGCTGGTACTGTTCCCGCGCCGCGGGCCGGGGGAACGGCCAGGGCACGAGACATGGGGAGTCACGTGATGGCAGGGGGACCGCAGGAGCCGGGTGGTGGCGAGGGCCCGAGAGGCGACCTCTTCGCCGAGATGCGGCGGATCAAGGACGCGTCCCGGCTGAGCTACAACCGTCTGGCGGCCAAGACCCATTACAGCCGCTCGTCCTGGGAGCGTTTCCTGAACGGGAAACAGGTCCCGTCCCGGATCACGATCGAGGAGTTCGCCGCTGCGGCCAGGACCGATCCGGAGCCGCTGCTCGCCCTCCTGGACCGGGCCGTCGCCCGCGACGAGGCACCGGCAAAGGAGCCGGCGTCCACGTCCGCGGCCACGTCCGCCTCCGTGCCCGCACCCTCGTCCGCGGCCAGGACCGCGGAGCGGCCGACGCCGGGGGAGGCCGGTCCTTCCGCTTCGCCGACGGTGGCCCAGGGAATGGCACCGGGGGCCTCCACCCCGGGACCAAGGGCCTCAGGACCGGGCGCCTCAGAGCCGGAAGGAGTCGGCCCGGGACGCCGCTTGTCGCCCTGGTTCCGGGCTCTGCGTTCGGCGGCCGGGATCCTGGCCGGTGCCCTGCTCGGCAGCCTCGTCACCCTCCTCGTCATCGAACCCGCCGGTGCGGACGACGCCGCGGCGAAGGCGTCACCGCCGGCGGCGCCCGCGCGGACCCGGCCGAGCGCGCCGGTCAAGGTCGGCTGCAAGAGCGACACCTGTCTGCTCCGCGAGCCACAGGCGGAGGACTGCCAGTGGGACGCGAAGACCGTGCGGCAGACCTTCCTGCGCGGCATGAGCATCCAGCTGCGCTACAGCGAGGCGTGCCAGGCGGTGTGGGGGCGGATCGAGAACGGTGACATCGGCGACACGGTCGTGATCAGGGACAAGCGCGGCTCGTCCGACGAGGCCAAGATCCGGATGGAACACGACACCTACACACGGATGCTGGCCGCCTCGCCGGACGCGACGTGGGAGACCATCACGGTCTGCGGAGCGATTCCCAGCCAGAAGGAACAGGAGTGCTCCCCGCTGGGTGCGATCCATCCCTGACCCGGAACCGGGCCCTGACCCGGAGACCCGATCCTGGCCCGGGCACGGGAAGCGGTCGGGAGACCCACGGGAAACAGGACGGGACGGGATCCGGGACATCCCCGGGACGGCACGGGACAGGGGCCCGCCCGGTCCGGCGACGGCGTCCACGGTCCGCAGACCCGCGACGCGATCCGGGAGCCACCCGAGTCCGCCGAAACCGCTCGACAGCCCCGCCCCTCCCCACCCATCCTCGCCCCATGGAATTCCTCTGCTATCACCGCGACCGGCCCGGCTCCCTCCCCGTGCGCATGGACCTGCTGGAAGCGCACTGGTCCTACATGGACGGGTACGAGAAGGAGCTGATCGCGCGCGGCCCGACGATGGCCGAGGACGGCGAGACGCCGACCGGGAGCGTGCACATCGTCGATCTGCCGGGTGGTCCGGCCGCCGCCCGCGCGTTCGCGTTCGACGAGCCGACGTATCAGGCGGGCGGCTACCGGGACGTCCTGGTGCGCCGGTGGCACAACCTGCTCGGGCGCACGATGTGGCAGTTCCCCGGCGGCCTCGGCGGTGACGACGCCGGCAGCCGCTTCCTGGTGCTCGGCCTCGGCATCCCCGTCCCGCTCGACGACGGCACGGCCCCCGACCTGGCCCTCCCGGCCGACCCGGGCGGCGACCTCATCTCCTACGGGCCGATGCTGTCCGACGACGGCACCACCTGGCTCGGTACGGCGGCCATCCTGCGGGCGCCGGACGCGACCGCGGCGCGCGCCGTGCTGACGGAGGCGGACGACCGGTACGCCGCGATCGAGGCGCACACCTGGTACCCGGGCGGGCGCCGCTGACCCGGGGGGGGACTGTCGGAGAACCGCCGGGTTGCCGCGGCAATTGCTGCCGTCGCGCCATGGGCTCCCACCCTGAGCACGCCCCCACGCGGAAGGCCGGCGTTTCCCTGTCTGCCGACCGTGCCGCCGATGTGAAGGCCGGGGCCGGCGCGCGCGGATTCCCGGCCTGGGCCGACGCCGCGGTGGAACGGCGGACGCAGCGTGACAGGCTTGAGGAAGCCGGCCGAACCGTCGCCTCCTGCCGCTGCTCGGCTCGCGGGCAATCGATTCCGTCGTCGCCGCCACGGCTCCGGGCTGCGCAGGCCCCAGGGTCATCGTCACGTCGGACGTGGACGACATGGTCGAGCTGTGCGGCAAGCGCGCCCGCTATCGCACAGGTTCGAACACCGGCACCCTGAACTCCCCCGCCTCCCCCTCCGCCCGGAACGTCACCGTCAACTCCATCCCGATGCGCAGCTGTTCCTCCGGGCAGTCCACCACCTGCGTCATCATGCGCGGCCCCTCCGCGAGGTCGACGACCGCCGCCACGTAGGGCACGCGCTCGCCGAAGGGCGGGAGGTCGTTGCGGTGGACGACGGACCAGGTGTAGAGGGTGGCGCGGCCGCTCGCCTGGCGCCAGGTGACGGACTCGCTCCAGCAGTACGGGCAGAACTCGCGCGGGTAGTGGTGGGTCCGGTCGCAGTCCGCGCAGTGGCGCAGCAGGAGGCGGCCGTCGGCGGCCGCGTCCCAGTAGGCGCGGCTGAAGACGTCGGCTTCCGGGGTGGCCGTCATCAGAAGAGTCCGATCGCGTGGTCGAGGGACCAGGTCTGCCAGGAGACGGCGAGGAGGGCGACGAGCGAGATCAGCGCCATCATCGCGTTCTGCCCCTGCTCGGCCCAGTCGTGGATCATCAGGACGAGGTAGAGGAGGTTGAGGAGGAGGCCGGCGACGAGCGCGACGGGGGTGAGCAGGCCGGTGATCAGGCCGAGGCCCAGGGCGAGTTCGGCGTAGACGACGACGTACGCCATGAGCCGCGGGCGCGGGGCGACAATCTTCCGGAAGCCGGTGGCGACGGCCGGCCAGCGGTGCTCGGCGGCGACGCCGGCGGCCCAGGCGATGCCCGTACCGCGTTCGAACCAGCCCTTCTTGTCCTTGTGGCGCCAGCTCTCCAGCCACCACAAGCCGAGGCCGATCCGCAGGACGGCGAGCCATTCGGCGCCGGTGAGCCAGATCGTGCGCATGGGCCGCACCCTCCCACCCGATGAACTGACACTCCGTCAGTTCATCCCAGTGCAGCGGACGATGGGCCCCGTCCGCAAGACCCCACCCGTGATCGATTCGCAACCGAACCCCGTCGTGACCGAGACCCACTACGTGTAGGCGTCATTACGCTCGGAAATCATGACCACCCCCCTGCCCCATCCCGTCTACGTCATCGGCGGCGGCCCCGGCGGACTCGCCGTCGCCGCCGCGCTCACGCGGCGCGGTGTCCGGACCGTCGTCCTGGAGCGGGCGGACGCCGTCGGCGCGTCCTGGCGCCGCCACTACGACCGGCTGCGGCTGCACACCACCCGCCGGCTGTCCGCCCTCCCCGGCCTGAAGATGCCCCGCTCGTTCGGCCGCTGGGTGGCCCGCGCGGACGTGGTCCGCTATCTGGAGCGGTACGCGGAGGTCCACGACCTGGAGATCGTGACGGGCGTCGAGGTCGACCGCGTCGAGCGCACCCCCCAGGACGCCGAAGAGCCCCCCACCTGGACCCTGTACGCGACCGGCGGACGGCGGCTCGTCGCGTCCGCCGTGGTCGTGGCGACCGGCTTCAACCACACGCCCCGGATACCCGAGTGGCCCGGCGCCGAGGCGTACGCGCGGACCGCCGGGCGCGAGCTGCTGCACGCCGCCGCGTACCGCACCCCGAAGCCGTACGCCGCCCGCGACGTCCTCGTCGTCGGCGTCGGCAACACCGGCGCCGAGATCGCGGCCGACCTGGCGGAGGGCGGCGCCGCCCGGGTCCGGCTCGCGGTGCGCACCGCGCCGTACATCGTGCGCCGCTCCACGCTCGGCTGGCCCAGCCAGCGCAGCGGCATCCTGGCGCGGCGGCTGCCGGTGGCGCTGGTGGACGCGGGGGCGCGGCTGGCCGGCCGGTTCCTGGCCGCCGATCTCTCGCGGTACGGGATGGCGCGCCCGACCGGCGGCCTGTACGCGCGGGCGCGGGCGGGCGCGATCCCGGTGCAGGACGTGGGTCTGGTCGCGGCGGTACGGGCGGGCCGGGTCGAGCCGGTCGGGGCCGTGACGGGCTTCGAGGACGGCGAGGTGCTGCTCGCGGACGGGTCTCGCATAGCGCCCGACGCGGTGATCGCCGCGACCGGCTACCGGCGGGCCCTGGAGGCGCTGGTCGGGCACCTCGGCGTGCTGGACGAGCGCGGCCGGCCGGCGGTGCGCGGCGCCCGGTGCGCGGGTGAGGCCCCCGGGATCTACTTCCAGGGCTTCACCAACCCGCTCAGCGGGATGCTGCGCGAGCTGGGCCTCGACGCCGAGCGCATCGCGCGCCGGATCGCCCGCACCCGCGAGCGCGAGAAACGCCACGCGCGCAAGAAGGCGGGGGCGAAGGAGGCAGGGGTGAAGGAAGCCCGGGGCGAGGGCACGCGCGAGAGGGGCCAGGCACCGAAGACGGCACGGGCCTGAGCGGTCACGGCCCTGCGACGACAGGCGCGGAAGCGGCAACGAACGTAAGAGGCCAAGGGTGAAGAGGGCGTGAAGGGCGGGAAGGGGCCACGTCACAAGGATTCCTGACTCTCCGTCAGTTCGCTAACCTGACGGACAGTCAGAGCAGCACGCGCCACGACGGACGGACGGGCGGAGCGACACGATGCTTGGATCGACCCACGGCACCTTCACCTCGGACCTCCGCGCCCGCGTCGTCGCCTGCGGCGAGGAGCCCGCCGGCCGGACGGCCGTTCACGGCGTCGCCGCCGTCGAGGGCGACACCGACGTCAGCGGCCGCCCGCTGCACGCGCCCGTACCCGACCTGGACCGGTTCTTCCACCCCGAGGTGGTCGCCGTCGTCGGCGCCTCCGACACCGAGGGCCGCCCGAACACCGGGATCACCCGGCAGCTGATCGACTGGGCGGCGCGGGTCGGGGCGCGCGTGGTCCCGGTGCACCCGAGCCGTACGACCGTCTTCGGCCTCGACTGCGTACCCTCCGTCACCGCGCTCGAAGCCCGCGGCGAGTCCGTCGATCTCGCGGTCCTCCTCGTCGCCGACCCCCTCCCGGTCGTCGAGGAACTCGCCGCGACGAAGGTGCGGTTCGCGGTCGCGTTCGCGTCCGGGTTCGCCGAGGCGGGCGCGGAGGGCGCGGCGGCGCAGGAGCGGCTCGCGGCGGCCGTCGGCCGGGCCGCCGAGTCCGGTTCCGGGCTGCGGCTGCTCGGCCCCAACACCAACCTCAACGCCTTCGAACGGTTCCGTGACGACCTCGAAGGGCCGGCGATCGCGCTGATCACCCAGTCCGGGCACCAGGGCCGGCCGGTGTTCGCGCTCCAGGAGCTGGGCGTCCGGCTGTCGCACTGGGCGCCCACCGGCAACGAGGCCGACCTGGAGACCGCCGACTTCCTCTCGTACTTCGCGCACCGGCCCGAGGTCGGGGCCATCGCCTGTTACGTGGAGGGGCTCAAGGACGGCCGTGCCTTCCTGCTCGCCGCCGACCAGGCCGCCCGCCGCGGGGTGCCGGTGGTCGCGGTGAAAGTCGGCCGCACCGAGACCGGGGCGCGGATGGCCGCCTCGCACACCGGCAAGCTGACCGGCGCGGACCGGGTCGTCGACGCGGCGATGCGGCAGTTCGGGGTGATCCGGGTCGACGGGCTCGACCAGCTCCAGGACACCGCCGCCCTGCTCGCCCGGGCCCGCCGGCCGGTCGCGGACGGCGTTGTCGTCTACTCCATCTCCGGCGGCACCGGCGCCCACTTCTCCGACCTGGCCACGGCGGCGGGCCTGCGGCTGCCGACGCTCTCCCGGGCCCGGCAGGACGAGCTGCACCAGTGGATCCCCGACTATCTGAGCGTGGCCAACCCGGTCGACAACGGCGGGCATCCGGTCGGCGACTGGCGCGGGCCGAAGATCATCGACGCGATCCTCGCGGACCCGGAGGTCGGCGTCCTCGTCTGCCCGATCACCGGGCCGTTCCCGCCCATGAGCGACAAGCTCGCGCGGGATCTCGTCGACGCCGCCGAGCGGACCGACAAGTTGGTGTGCGTGGTGTGGGGCTCGCCGGTCGGGACGGAGGACGCCTACCGGACGACGCTGCTCGGCTCGTCGCGGGTGGCCACCTTCCGTACGTTCGGCAACTGCGTCACCGCGGTCAAGGCATACCTCGACCACCACCGCTTCACCACCGGCTACCGCTCCCCCTTCGACGAGGCCCCGCGCACCCCGTCGCCGTCCCTGCGCAAGGCGCGGGCGCTGCTGCGGCCCGGCGAGCGGCTGAGCGAGCACGCGGCGAAGCAGCTGCTGCGGGCGTACGGGATCCGGGTGCCGCGCGAGCAGCTGGTGACCAGCGCGGCGGCGGCCGTCCGGGCGGCCGGCCTGGTCGGCTACCCGGTGGTGATGAAGGCGTCGGGCGCGCGGCTCGCGCACAAGACGGAGCTGGGCCTGGTGAAGGTCGGACTGACCTCGGCCAGCCAAGTACGGGACGCCTACAAGGAGTTGACCGACATCGCCCGGTACGAGGAAGTCGACCTCGACGGCATCCTGGTGTGCCAGATGATCGGGCGCGGCGTCGAGATGGTGGTGGGCGTCGGGCGGGACGACCTGTTCGGGCCGACGGTGACGGTCGGGCTCGGGGGCGTCCTGGTGGAGGTACTGGACGACGTGGCCGTACGGGTGCCGCCGTTCGGCGAGCGCGAGGCCCGCGACATGCTGGGCGACCTGCGCGGCCGGGCCCTGCTCGACGGGGTGCGGGGCGCGCCGGCGGCGGACGTCGACGCGCTGGTGGAGGTGGTGCTGCGGGTGCAGCGCATGGCCCTCGAACTCGACGGCGAACTGGCCGAGTTGGACATCAATCCGCTGATGGTGCTGCCACGCGGGCAGGGGCTGTGGCCCTGGACGCGCTCGCGGTGTGCCGCTGAAAACCGAGGAGGCGTACGCACGTGCCGGACGTACTGCACACCGTCGAGAACGGCGTCTCGTGGATCACGCTCAACCGGCCCGAGGCGATGAACGCCGTCACCTGGGACCAGCGGGAACGGATCATCGCACTGCTCGCCGACGCGTCGGCCGACCCGGGCGTACGGGCCGTGGTCGTCACCGCCACGGGGCGCGGCTTCTGCGCGGGCGCGGACCTGCGCGGCGGCCCCGCCGCACCGGGGACCGGCGAACGGGTCCAGGGCGAACGGGTCCAGGGGGAACGGGTCCAGGGGGATGTGGCGCGGATGATCGCGCGCGGCGCGCAGCGCTTCATCGGAGCCGTCCTGGACTGCGAGAAGCCGGTGATCGCGGCGGTCAACGGGACGGCGGCCGGACTCGGGGCGCATCTGGCGTTCGCGTGCGACCTGGTGCTCGCGGCGGACACGGCCCGCTTCGTGGAGGTGTTCGTGCGGCGCGGGATCGCGCCGGACGGCGGCGGGGCGTATCTGCTGCCCCGGCTGATCGGGCCGCAGCGGGCGAAGGAGCTGATGTTCTTCGGCGACGCCGTGCCGGCGGCGGACGCGGCGGCGCTGGGACTGGTCAACCGGGTGGTGACGGCCGAAGAACTGGAGAAGACGGCCCGCGCCTGGGCCGAACGCCTCGCCCAGGGCCCCACCCGTGCCCTCGCCCTCACCAAGCAACTCGTCAACGCTTCCCTGGACGCGGACCGCACCGCCGCCTTCGCGGCGGAGGCGACGGCCCAGGAGCTCTGCATGACGACACGGGACGCGCGGGAGGGCGTGGCGGCGTTCACGGAACGGCGGTCGGCGGTGTACGAGGGCCGGTAACCGCGCCGAGGCGACTCAGGCCCCTCAGGTGCGGGTCGGCATCAGGCAGGCGCCGAGCATGGCGGCGTCGGGCCGGCTGCCGGCCGCGTACGGGTCGACCTTCTTCCAATTCTTCTTCTCGGCCAGTTCCCGGGAGAAGAGCGGGTGGACGAAGCCGTCGTCGGGAGCGGTGCAGTCGTCGTTGGCGATGAGGCTGGTGTACGTACGGGGCGCGAGCTTCCCGTCCCGTACGACCGTGTCGAGCACCCGCCGGACGACCACCCGGGTGGCCTCCTCCCTCCCAGCGACCTCCCAGCCGCCCTCGACCATCACCACCGCGTAGACGATCGTGTAGTCGGCGTGCACCAGCAACTCCCCCTCGGGCGTCGCCTCGTAGGTCATGCTCCCCTGGACCCGGGGCTCCTCGGCGACGTACACCTCCTCCGGGTCGAACCGGGTGACCAGCCGCAGCGGATCCCTCCCCTCGGCACCGCGCCCCGGCAGGTCCTCAAGGAGGCTCCGGGCCGGGTCGCCCGGGGCGAGCAGTTCCAGCGCCCCTTCCGTGCCCTCCCCCTCCAGCGTGTCCCCCGAGAAATTGGCCTCCTCCAGGAACCCGCGCACGGCCTCCAGACCCGCCTCCACCTCCGGCCCGGTGAGCCGGCCGACCGGCCTGGCCGAGGGCGGCACCATGTCCTCGGCGCCGCTCTTCCACCGCGCTGCGGGCGAACTCCGGTACGGCATGCGGATGGTGACCGGCCATTCCTCCGGCCACATCGCCTCCTCCAGCGTGCCCGGCGCGAACGGCTCATTCGCCGGCCGCTCCCCGTCGGTCACGGTCGCCAGCCAGAACCCGAGCCCGCCGAGCGCCAGCACCCCGCCCGCCGCGATCACGGCGATCCCGCGCCGCCGCCTTCGCCGGTCGTCCCGCAGGCGCTCCGCCCGTTCCGGATCGTTCCGCTCCGCGCGCAGCCGGGCCGCGTAGGCCGCGATCGGATCGTTCGTCATTCGGTGCCCCTCCCCCGCGCCGTCGACCTGACGGCGCCGCGTGAGCATGTCACGCAGGGGACGGAGGGGGACGAGCGGGGCGCGCGTGACCGCAGGCCACAGGGCCGGAAACGGGCGACGCCGCACACCCCTGGTCATCTGACGTGTCGTCAGTTTCAATGGACGATGTGATGGGACACGCGGGGATGGCGGCCACCGCCGTCCGATACCTCAGGGCGGCCGGGGCACCCACGGCCGCCGAAGCACCGCCGCGCCACCGGCGCCCCGCGCTGCGGGCCGTACGGGACGGCGAGCGGGCCCCGGTGGTGGGCGGCGCCGAAATCCGGCGCGTACTCGGGCACTTCGCGAGCGGGGTCACGATCGTGACGGCGCTGGACGAGGACGGGCCGACGGGCTTCGCCTGCCAGTCGTTCGCGTCGCTGTCGCTGGATCCGCCGCTGGTGGTGTTCATGGTGGCGCGTACGTCGACGACCTGGCCGCGCATCGCGCGCGCCGGGCGCTTCTGCGTGAACGTGCTCGGTGCCGAACAGGGCGGACTCTGCCGGGCGTTCGCGGTGAGCGGCGCCGACAAGTTCGCGGGCGTGGCCTGGGAGCCGGCCTCGGCGACCGGTTCGCCGCGACTGCCGGAGGCCCCGGCCTGGGTCGACTGCGCGATCAACGCCGTCCACACGGGCGGCGACCATCTGATCGTGGTCGGCCGGATCGCGGCCCTCGGCACGGCGGAGGACGACACCGGGGCCGTCGGCGAGACCCCGGCCGAGCCGCTGCTGTTCCACCGGGGCCGGTTCGGGCGCTTCACCCCCCGATGAGGCCGCCGGCGAGGACCGCGACGATGACGGCCAGGCCCCACAGGAACACCAGCACCGGGTAGCGCCGGCCGGGCCGCGTGCGCCAGGTGACCAGCGCCGCGACGAACAGACCCGCCCACGCCGCGAGCCACCCCCACCAGCCCCTGAACGGCCAGATCTCGAACACCCCGTTCACCAGACCGGCCCCCGCCGCCGTGTACAGCAACTGCCAGCCGACCGCCGGCCCACCGACACGGCCCGCGAGCCGGTCGCCGAACAGCACCGCCGGGACCACCAGCGCCGCCGCCCCGGCGGCCAGAGGGGCCGCGATCAGCCCCAGAAGGACCGGCATCAGCACGAGGCCGAGGACGATGCCGAAACCTCCGCCGCCGGTGTCCACCTCCGCCTCCGCCCCGGACCCGGGCGCCGGCCCCGTCTCCCGTACGTCCCCGAACAGCGCGATCAGAACAATCGCCAGCACCGCCTCCAGAAACAGGACAAGCATCGCGACCAGCAGCATCCGCCGGAAGCCCGGCCCGGTCATCGCCTTCGTCTCGGTCTTCATCGACCTCACCCCCGTTTTCGTCACGATCCTCCGGCCCCGCCCTCCCGCCGGGGGCGGCCCCGCCCCTCACCCTTTCGAGTAGTCCTCGGCAGTCCGCATCCGGGCGAGATAAGCTGGCTATAACGTCTGCGTTATGTCACGGGGAAGCGTCGCACGTACTGGATTGCTCCAGCACGACGAATCATCCTTCTGACCGCCTTCCGGAAGACGCGACAGCGAGAGCCGGAGGAGATCGAGCGTGCCGTCCGGGCCTGGGCCCGCTGCGTCGTACAGAAACACACCATCGACGAGGGGTGACTCGATGACCAGCCGTGCGAACTGGGCCGAGCTTCGGGAGGACGCCCTGCGCGATCCCGAGACCGCCGCCGCCTACGAAGCCGCTCACGTCCGATACGAACTGGGGCGCGCCGTGCGAGAGCGGCGGGAGGAACTGGGAATGACACAGAGCCACCTGGCCCGACTGTCCGGACTTCAGCAGCCGGCAGTCGCCCGGTTCGAGGCGGGTGGGACCATGCCCACTCTCCCCATGCTCGAACGCTTGGCGGCGGCGCTCGGCATGCGCCTGAACGTCGGCTTCGAGCCCCTGGACCGCGCAGCCGGCTGAGATTCCACTTCTCCGCCCCCTCCGCTGTCCCGCCCGCGGACTCCGGACCGGGCGGGCCGGCGTCACGGCGAGGTGGTGGCACGTTCCAGGGTGTAGAGGTTCTCGGGAACCCGGGAACCCTCACCGCCGATGTAGACGAACAGCTTCGGGTGCTCCTCCGTCCCGATCACCTCCCACGGGCCGAGACCGAAACAGCCCTCGACGGTCGTCTTCACCGTCTGGTCCCACACACCGCGCCCCGGCCCGCGTCAGCTCCGGCGGCTCGTACAACAGCCCGCCCCACAAACCGAGGCCACCGAGCACGGCGGTGACGATGACGGCGAGCGGCCCTCCCACCGCCAACCGGAGGAACATCGCGCCGCCCGTCAGACGCGGGCGGCCCGAAAGCAGCAGACGACGGACGACGAGCGCCGGGATCACGACCGCGACCGTGGCCGCGAACCACACCGCCGACGCCAACGGAAGACCGGCTCCCAGCGCCAACGCCCCGCCGAGGAGCGGAAGAAGGACGACGGCCGTCACCGCCGGAACCCACCACCAGGACTCACGGCCACCGATCCGGCGGCCCGCCCAGCCCGCGAGCACGACCAGCGGCGTCACCAGACACGCCGCCAACACGGCCGGGCCGGTGAGCAGGACCGTCCCGGCGAGCACGCTGAAGCCCGCCACCAACACGGCTTCGAGAAAGCCGAATTCGACGATCGAGTCCGGCTGTTCCCCGGCCTGCCTCACCAGGATCAGCAGGATCGAACCGACCACCGCCTCGACCATCACCACGGAGATCGTCGCCACGAGGATCGCCCCCACCCGATGGCGCACCCCCACCCACGTCTGTCCGGGCCCGAACTCTCCTACCAGTACCTCTTCCTGATGTTCTGAACGCATTCAATTCCCCTCCCGCCCCGCATCATGCCTCCTGCGGAACGGGATCGCACCACCGGGGTCCCGCTACACCGCCGGCAGCTCCACCGAGTCCTTGCCCCGGCGGCGGATGACCAGGGCCATCAGGGCCGCCACCGCGCACAGCGCGCCGGAGGCGTACCAGACGACGTCGTACGAGCCGAAGGTGTCGCGCGCCAGGCCGCCCGCGAAGGCGACGACGCCCGCGCCGACCTGGTGGGAGGCGAGGACCCAGCCGAAGACGATGGCGCTGTCGGCGCCGTAGTGCTCGCGGCACAGCGCGATCGTGGGCGGGACGGTCGCGACCCAGTCGAGGCCGTAGAAGACGATGAAGAACAGCATCGGCGGCTGGACGGACGGCGCGAGCAGCATCGGCAGGAAGAGCAGCGAGACGCCGCGCAGCGCGTAGTAGACGGCGAGCAGCCGGCGGGCCTCGAAGCGGTCGGTGAACCAGCCGGAGGCGATCGTGCCGACGACGTCGAAGACGCCGATGACCGCGAGCAGTCCGGCGGCGGCCGTCACCGGCATGCCGTGGTCGTGGGCGGCGGGTACGAAGTGGGTCTTGACCAGGCCGTTCGTCGAGGCGCCGCAGATCGCGAAGGAGCCGGCGAGCAGCCAGAACGGGCCGGTGCGGGCCGCCCGGAACAGGACGGTGACGGCGCGGCGCGCGGCACCGGGGACGGGTGCGGGCTTCGGTACGAACTCGCCGCCGTACGGGGCGAGTCCGACGTCCGCCGGATGGTCGCGCAGCAGCAGCCAGACGAACGGGACGACGGCGAGCGCGGCGAGCGCGACGGTGATCGCGGCGGGCCGCCAGCCGTGGTGCTCGACCAGCCAGGACAGCAGGGGCAGGAAGACCAGCTGGCCGGACGCGCCCGCGGCCGTGAGGATGCCGGTGACGAGGCCGCGCCGGGCGACGAACCAGCGGTTGGTGACGGTCGCGGCGAAGGCGAGCGCCATCGAGCCGCTGCCGAGGCCGACGAGGACGCCCCAGAAGAGGACGAGCTGCCAGGCCGCCGTCATCCACACGGTGAGCAGCGAGCCGAGCGCGATCACGGTCAGGGCCAGCGCCACGACCTTGCGGATGCCGAACCGGTCCATGAGCGCGGCGGCGAACGGCGCCGTCAGGCCGTACAGCGCGAGGTTCACCGACACCGCGAGCCCGATCGTGCCACGTGACCAGCGGAACTCCTCGTGCAGCGGCTCGATCAGGAGCCCGGGGAGGGAGGCGAACGCCGCCGCGCCGATGATCGTGACGAAGGTGACGGCCGCGACGAACCACGCGCGGTGCACGCGGGCGAAGCGGACGGGGCCGGGACCGGAGTCGGGGCCGATGCCGGTGTCGGAGCCGGGATCGGAAACCGGGCCGGAACCCGAGCCGGAGCCCGGGTCGGGGGGACGGAAGGACGAGGAGGACGGGGTTGTCTGGGTCACGCCCCTCAGCATCCGGTCCGGCTCCCCCGCGAACCACTGGCCCGGACGACAGCTTTCCAAAGGATCGGGCCAGGGTTTCCCACAAGCGGCCGGTGTTCAGCCCACCCGTCGCAGCGTCCGGATCGGCCGTACCAGCAGCAGCGCCGCCACCACGAGCAACGCGACCCCGGACCCGGCGAGCAGCACCCGCTCCGTACCGGCCTCGGCGGCCACCGGCCCGGACAGGGTGCGCCCGACGCCCATCATGAGCAGCGAGCCGGCGACGTCGTACGCGTGCATCCGGTTCAGCGCGTCCTGCGGTACGTGCGTCTGCACCGTGGTCGACCACATCACCAGCCAGAAGGCGAACGCGGCGCCCTCGATCAGCGCGCCCGCGTACAGCAGCGGCACCGGGGCGCCCGTACCGAGCAGCACCAGGAACACCGGCAGGCCGAGCAGCGCCAACGCGCCGGAGGCGAGGGGCCGTTGGGGACGCAGCCGGACCGCGAGCAGGCCGCCGATCGCGCTGCCCGCG
This sequence comes from Streptomyces laurentii, assembly GCA_002355495.1. Lineage (GTDB taxonomy): Bacteria > Actinomycetota > Actinomycetes > Streptomycetales > Streptomycetaceae > Streptomyces > Streptomyces laurentii. Next base: position 4,518,010 of record AP017424.1, on the reverse strand, counting down.
CCCTGGACGGTCATGAGGATGCCGTACGTCGTCGAGCCGTGGTCCCCGGTCACGAGCGTCGCGGTCAGCGGGACCATCGGGCCGCCGACCATCAGGCCGTGCACCGTCCAGATCGCGATGACCCCCCACAGCCAGCTGCGGGACCGGAACTCCCGCCAGCCGCCGACGAGTTCACGGCCGAGGGATGCGCGGCGCACCTCGTCGGCGGGCACGGACGGCAGGCGCATGAGGGTGAAGCAGACCGCGCTGACCGCGAAGCAGGCGCCATTGACGGCGAACACCGCTCCCGCTCCGGACAGCGCGACGAGCAGGCCGGCGGCGGCCGGGCCCGCCATCACCATCAGCGCCTCGACGACCCGGATGACGGCGTTGGCGCGCTGCACGTCGGGGGCGATGCGCGGGATGGTGGAGGCGACGCCTGGCTGGAAGAGGGCCGCGCCGACGCCGCTGAGCGCGGAGAGCGCGTAGACGGACCACAGCGGCGGGCTGCCGGTGCTGAAGGAGACGGCGAGCACGGCGGCGCCGGGCAGCCGGAGCAGATCGGCGATGATCATCATCCGGCGGGCGGTGAACCGGTCGGCGAGGACCCCGCCGAAGAGGACGAAGAGCGCGAAGGCGGCCGTCCAGGCGCCGAGGGTGTAGCCGACGGAGGCGTCCGGGTAGCCGGCGCCGGTCAGCGCGGCGGCGAAGGCGACCGGGACCATGCCCTCGCCGAAGACGGCGACTGCTCGGGCGACGAAGAAGAGCCGGAAGTTCCGGCCCCACAGGGAGACCTTCGCGGCCGGCGGCCCGGCCTCCCCCGTTCCGTCGGCGGAAGAGTCGGGAGCCGCCTCCGCGGGGGCTCTGAGCGGGTCGGCCGGGGCGGGCAGTGGCCCGGCGGCCTCAGACTGGTACGTGTTGTCCGTCACGAACAGACACACGTACCAGCGTGTGGTCTGGACCACCACTGAATTACGGAGCCGTCCGCCATGCGCCCGCACCGTGTCGTCGTCCTCGCCCTGCCCGGTCTGCTGCCCTTCGAGCTGGGCATCCCGCACCGGATCTTCGGCCGCGCGAAGGACGCCGAGGGGCCGCGCGGGCGCCCGCTGTACGAGACCCTCACCTGCGGCGTGGCCGCCGCCGGACCGGTCGAGACCGACGCCGACTTCGCCGTCCACGTCGATCACGGCCCGGAGATCCTCGCCACCGCCGACACGGTCGTCATCCCCGCCTCCTACGAGCTGGGGCCGGTGTACGAGGAGGGCACGCTCACCGGCGAACTCGCCGCCGCCCTCGCCCACATCAGACCCGGCACCCGCCTCGTGTCCATCTGCAACGGCAGCTTCGTGCTCGCCGCCGCCGGCCTGCTCGACGGCCGCCCGGCCACCACCCACTGGGCCCTCGCCGACCACTTCCAGCGACTCTTCCCGCGGATACGGGTCGACGCCGACGTCCTGTTCGTCGACGACGGCGACGTGCTCACCTCCGCCGGCGTGGCCGCCGGAATCGACCTCTGTCTGCATCTCGTACGCCGTGACCACGGCGCGGCCGTCGCCAACCGGGTGGCCCGCGGCACCGTCGTCCCGCCGCACCGCGACGGCGGCCAGGCCCAGTACATCGAGCGCCCGCTGCCCGAGCCCGGCAGCACCGGCACGGCCGCGGCCCGCGCCTGGGCGCTGGCCCGCCTCGGCGAACCGCTGCAGCTGCGGGATCTGGCGGCGCGGGAGGCGATGAGCGTCCGGACCTTCACCCGCCGGTTCCGCGAGGAGGTCGGCCTCAGCCCCGGCCAGTGGCTCACCCAGCAGCGCGTGGAACGGGCCCGCCATCTGCTCGAATCCACCGACCTGCCGATCGACCAGATCGCCCGGGACGCCGGCTTCGGCACCGCCCAGTCCCTGCGCACCCACCTTCAGACGGCCATCGGCGTGACCCCGCGCGCGTACCGCCGCACCTTCCGCGTCCCCGGCGGACCAGGCGGGGCAGGTGGACTGGCCGGACCGGGTGGACCGAGTGCGGCGAGCAGCGCGGACACCGCCCGCCGCGCCGGCTGACCGCCGCTCACACGCCCTCCTTCACCACCCCCGGGCCCTCCTCCACCGCCCGAGCGCCCGCTATCCGGCGCTCGCCCCAGAAGCCGACGGCCGCCAGGGTCACCGTCAGAACGACGCCGCAGAGGATCGCGGTCGAGGGGGCGACGACCTTGAGGAGACCGCCGGCGAGGGTGCCGCTCGCGGCGTACCCGGCGCCGACGGCCGCGTACATCACCGAGTACCCGGCGGCGACGGCCTCGGGCGGCAGGGCCTCGCGCAGGGCGAGGTTGCGGGTCAGCATGGCCGGGGCCTGGAGGAGTCCCGCGGCGACCAGGCCGGCCGCCATCGCGGCCGTCCACGGCAGGACGGCGACGAGCGCGACGCCCGCCGCGACCGCGAGGGTCAGCACGGCGGCCTGGACCGGCAGCCGGCCGGGCCAGGAGCCGCGCAGGCCGTAGAGGAAGGCGCCGACCGCCGAGCCGAGGGAGAACCCGGCGAGCAGCGGCCCGGCCCAGCCGATCGCGACGGCGCGCTGTTCGAGCAGGGCGGGCAGGATCAGTTCGGCGAGCGCGAGCAGGGTGAGGCCGGCCGCGCCGGTGACGTAGACGGGCCAGGCGCGGGCGAGCAGCCGGCCCAGGGAAGCACCGGCTCCCGCCCCCTTCTTCCCGTCCTCGGAATCGTTCTGCCAGCCGGGCGGCAGCAGCCACATCCCGGCGACGGCGAGGGCCTGCAACACCCCCTGGAGCAGCAGCGGTACGGCGGGGTCGGTGCCGAGCGCGAGGCCGGTGACCAGCGCCGGGGCGGCGGCCCAGATCGCGAAGGTCAGCACCGACTCCATGCTCATCGCCTGGGTGACGGCCCCCTCCGGGACCAGGCTGGTGAGCAGGGCGCGCAGCCCGCCGGGCACGGCGGCCGGGCCCGCGCCCGCGAGGAACGCGCAGCCGCCGAGCAGCACCGGATGCCCGTCGCCGCCCAGCAGCCCGAGCCCGGCGAACCCGGCCGCGCCGGCCGCGAGTCCGGCCACCAGCTGGGGGCGGGCCCGGCCTGGGTTCATCCGCAGGCCGAGGACGGGCGCGGCGATGATCTCGCCGATCACGTACACGGCGGCCAGCACCGCGCCCAGGGTGTAGCCGCCGGGCCGCTCGCGGACCAGGAAGACCAGCGCCAGCGGCGCCATGGCGACGGGCAGCCGCGAGGCGACCACGACGGCGGACCAGGACAGGACGGGGCGGGTGGCGAGTTCGCGATAGGACATGCGTGCGACCGTAAGGGAGCCGCCTTCCGCCGCGCACGTCAGAAAACGAGCACGCCGCGCGCCACCTTCCCCGCCTCGGCGTCGGCCGCGGCCCGGGCGAATTCTTCCACCGGGTAGGTGGCGGTGACGAGTTCGTCGAGCAGCAGCCGCCCGGCGCGGTACAGCTCGGCGTACAGCGCGATGTCCTTCTGGGGCCGCGAGGAGCCGTAACGGCAGCCCAGGATGGCCTTGTCTAGGAACATCGCGGCGGGCGCGAACGTCGCCTCGGCGGTGGGCGCGGTCATCCCGAGCAGCACCGCCTGGCCGTGCCGGTCGAGCAGGTCGACGGCGGTACGGACGAGTCCGGTGTGGCCCACGCACTCGAAGACGTGGTCGGCGCCGGTGGGCAGGATCTCCCGGACGGCGGCGGGATCGGCCGAGGTCAGGAAGTGGGTGGCGCCGAAACGGCGGGCCGTGTCCTCCTTCGCCGGGTTGGTGTCGGCGGCGACGATCGTGGTCGCGCCCGCGATCCGGGCGCCCTGGAGGACGTTGAGGCCGATGCCGCCGGAGCCGATGACGACGACGGTGTCGCCGGGCGCGACCCGGGCCCGGTTGAGGACGGCGCCGACGCCGGTGAGGACGCCGCAGCCGAGCAGCGCGGCCGAGGCGAACGGCACCTCGGCCGGAATCCTCACCGCCTGGACGGCCTGGACGACGGTGCGTTCGGCGAAGGAAGAGTTGGACGCGAACTGGAAGAGCGGAGCACCGGCCCGGCTGAACGGCCGGCCCGGCCGCCCGATCGCCTTCCGGCACATCGTCGGCCGGCCCCGGTCGCAGTCGGCGCACGCCCCGCAGTTGGCGAGCGTGGACAGGGCGACATGGTCGCCGGGCACGACATGGGTGACGCCCGGACCGACGGCCTCGACGACGCCGGCGCCCTCGTGGCCGAGGACGACGGGCACCGGGAACGGGATCGTGCCGTCCAGCACCGCCAGATCGCTGTGGCAGAGCCCGGCGGCCCGGATCGCGACCGCCACCTCCCCGGCGCCCGGCTCCCGTACCTCCAGATCGTCGACGACCCGTACCGCCGCCCCGTCGTACACGACCCCTCTCATGCCCCCTCCCCCTGAGGGGAGCCGGCGCCTTCGGTACGGTTCGGACGCGCGCCCTCCGCCGCCGCGCGGGCCATCTCGGCCAGCTGCCGCAGCATCGGCATCGGGTCCGTGCCCACCGTCCCGGGCAGGAAGTCCGCGATCCGCTCCGGCGTCCACGCACCGCCCTCCGCGTACCCCGCCCGCAGCTCCCTCGGCTGCGCCCACACCGCGATCTTGGGTCCGGCGATCGTGTAGACCTGCCCGGTGATCCGCTCGCCGCCGGTGTCCTTCGCCCGGTCGGAGAGCAGATAGACGACGAGCGCCGCCACGTCCTCGGGCTCGCCGATCTCCTTCAGCTCCATCGGCACGTTGGCGGACATGCGGGTGCGGGCGACCGGTGCGACCGCGTTCGCCGTCACGCCGTACTTGTGCAGGCCGAGGGCCGCGCTGCGGACCAGGGAGATGATGCCGCCCTTGGCCGCCGAGTAGTTGGCCTGCGCGACCGAGCCCTGGTGATTGCCGCTGGTGAAGCCGATGAGGGTGCCCGAGCCCTGCCGGCGCATCACGGCGGACGCGGCGCGGAAGACGGTGAAGGTGCCCTTGAGATGGGTGGCGACGACCGGGTCCCACTCCTCCTCCGACATGTTGAAGAGCATCCGTTCGCGCAGGATGCCCGCGACGCACACCACGCCGTCGATCCGCCCGTACGCGGCGAGCGCGGTGTCGACCACCCGCTGCCCGCCCGCCATGGTCGAGATGTCGTCGGCGACGGCGACCGCCGCGCCGCCCGCCGCCTCGATCTCCTTGACGACCGCCTCGGCGACCGCGCTCGTCGGCTCACCGCCCTCGATCGACACCCCGTAGTCGTTGACGACGACCCTGGCCCCGTGCGCCGCGCAGGCGAGGGCGACCGCACGGCCGATCCCCCGTCCGGCGCCCGTCACGGCGACGACCTTGCCTGCCAAGAAGTTCCCCACGCCCGGCCCCTTCCCGCGATTTCTGACGGTCCGTTAGATTCGTGCGTGGGCTGGATTCTACGACCCGTCCGTGACCGGAGAACAAGACCCCGGAGCCGCCCGATGTCACTTCCCGCCGAGTTCCACGAGATCGCCGCACGCGTCAACAACTGGGGCCGCTGGGGCCAGGACGACGAGATCGGCACGCTCAACCTCATCAACGACGAGGCCGTACGGGAGGCCGCCGACACCGTCCGCTCCGGCCTGCGCGTCCCGCTCGCGCTGGAGCTGAGGCAGGACGGCGTGCAGACCGGCGTGATCCCCGGCCGGGTCAACCCGCTGCACGTCATGGTCCAGGTCAACCAGGAACTCTTCGGCCCGGACACGGTCGCGACCAGCGACGACGCCGTGACCCTCGGCCTGCAGGCCGGCACCCACTGGGACGCCCTCACCCACGCGTCCCACTCGGGCCGGATCTACAACGGCCGCCCGGCCTCGACCGTCACCGCCCACGGCCGCTCCGCGTTCAGCGGCATCCACACCGTCCGGCACGTGGCCGGGCGGGGCGTCCTGCTCGACGTGGCGGCGGCCAAGGGGGTCGACCGGCTGCCCGGCGACCACGCCGTCACCCCCGAAGACCTCGACGAGGCAGCGGAGTTCGGGCGGGTCACGGTACGCGCCGGGGACCTCGTCCTCGTCCGGACCGGGCAGATACGGGCGTACCTGGCCGGCGACCGGCACGGTTACGCGTTCCCGTCACCCGGCCTGTCCGTCCGTACGCCCGAGTGGTTCCACGCGCGGGACGTGGCGGCGGTCGCCAACGACACGCTCACCTTCGAGATCTTCCCGCCGGAGATCGACGGCCTGTGGATGCCCGTGCACGCGCTCGACCTGGTCGAGATGGGCATGCTGCAGGGGCAGAACTGGAACCTCGAAGAGTTGTCCACAACCTGTGCACAGGAAGGGCGTTACGCGTTCCTGCTGACGGCGACGCCCGAGCCCTTCGTGGGCGGGACGGGTGCGCCGGTCGCGCCGGTGGCCCTGCTGTGAGCGGGGCGGGCGGATCGGACGGGCTCCGGCGGGCGGCGATCCAGGCGATGAACTGTAGCGCGCGGACCGGGCGAAAAGATCACGGGAAGACCGCGGGGAGGCCGACCGCGGGGAGGCCGACCGCGGAAAGACCGATCGCGGGTGAGATCGCGGGGTGAGATCGCGGGTGGCGGCGCGCCCGCGCGCGCCCCGAGCACGGCACGAGAGCCGCCACCCGTCACGACCCGCGCTCGCCGAGGGGCACGCCCCTCGACTCCCCTCGCACGACGAATCGCTCACCCCAGGGTGATCAATGCGCCACCACCCGTCAACAGCGCATCCGTCCGGGTGACAGCCACAGCACGGGCCCAGCGCCCGTCCCCCGGGCCGTGCCCGCGCTCGGCGCCGGGACCACGGGCCGCTGTCCGTCCAGCTGCCCGTCCCGCGGCGCGGCGACCCCCGGCGCGGACTCCGCCCGGCCGGCCTCGTCGTGGACGGACTCCGCCCGGTCGACCTCGCACCAGATGCTCTTGCCCGCACCCTCGCGCTGCCAGCCCCACCGGTCGGCGAGGCCGTCGACCAGTTCCAGACCGCGCCCGTTCGTCGCGTCGCCGTCCGCGCGCCGGGGCGCCGGCGGCCGGTCGCTCGCGTCGGCGACCTCGACCCGCACCCCCGCCCGCCCGAACAGCATCCGCAGCACGGCCGGGCAGCCCGTGTGCACCACGGCGTTGGTCACGAGCTCGGAGATGAGCAGCACCAGCGTCTCCGCGAGCGGCTCGTCCTCCTCTATGCCCGAACCGGCGAGCCGCGACCGCGCCCACCGGCGGGCCCGCCCCACCTCCGCCGGGTCCGCCCCGACCTCCAACTGAACCTGAAGCACCTGCACCGTTCACACCATCCGAACCGGCGTCATCGACGACCTAACGGAACGTGATTCCCTTGTGGGACAGCATGGTTGACGTACAGTCACCGCAACAAGCGCTTCGGGCATATTCCAGCGCGAAGGAGTACGCATAGTCCATACTGTGCGACGCGCGCTGCGGGGAGTCGAACGAGGGCTCACAAAACGCCCCGAAAGGGCGCGAACCGCAGGCATCCCGGGATCCGGAGCCGCCTCGGTGGCGGCACCGGCGTGATCCGGGCCCACAAGCACTCGCATCCAACGGAGCGTACCGGAGCACCTTGTCGACTCCAGGCCGTGACGGCCCCGCCGACCGGCGCGATCCGGCACGAACGCTCCGTGACGCGCGGCTACGGGGTGGCCGCCAGGCTCTCCGCCACCGCCTCCTCCGCCACCGCGCCGCCGAGTCCGCGGGCGGCCCGTACCCAGGCCCGCTTCAGGTGCAGATGGACCTCTGCCTCCCAGGTGAAGCCCATGCCGCCGTGCACCTGGAGGCAGTCGCGGGCACACTCCGCGGCGGCCTCGTCGGCGAGCAGCCGGGCGCCCGCGATCTCGACCGGATCGGCGGTGACGGCGGCGGCGTAGACGGCGGCGCGGGCTACTTCAGTTCGGACGAGCATGTGGGCACACAGTTGCTTGACGGCCTGGAAGGAGCCGATCGGCCGGCCGAACTGCTCGCGTACGCGCGCGTGGGCGACGGCGAGGGCGGTGGTACGGCCCGCGCTGCCCAGCTGTTCGGCGGCGGTGAGCAGGGACGCCTCGTGCGCGTCGGGTACGTCACCCGTATCGAGCCGGGCATATGCCAGCCGGTGCAGCGGGGTCAGCGGGTCGACCGACCGGAGGGGCCGCGGTGTCACCCCGTCCCCCACCCCCAGCACCACGTCCGCCGCGTCCAGCCACTCGACCAGGCCCCCGTCGGCCCGGGTGACCACCGCCGTCCCCTCCGCGGCGCCCGGCACCCGCCCGGCGGCCAGGTGCGTCGCGACGAGCGGGCCCGGCAGCAGCGCCCGGCCCGCCTCCTCGAAGAGCAGCGCCGCCTCGGGCAGGCCGAGCCCGACCCCGCCCGCGTCCTCCGGGAGCCGCAGCGCGAAGAACCCGGCCGCGCCCAGCTCCCGCCACAGCCCCCGGTCGAGTTCCCCCGCGCCGTCCGCGCCGGCGGCGGCCCGCAGCGCGTCCGGCCCGAAGCGGCGCCCGAGCAGGTCCCGTATCCCGCGCACCAGCGCCCGCTGGTCGTCGGTGAGCCGGAAGTCCATGGGCTCGTTCACCGCCCCTTCGGCAGGCCGAGGACACGCTCGGCGACGATGTTCCGCTGGATCTGCGAGGTGCCGGCGGCGATCGTGTACGACAGCGAGGACAGCCGGTCCCGGGGCCACTCCCGCCCGAGGTCGAGCGCGTCGGGGCCGAGGACGGCGGCGGCCGCGTCGTACAGCTCCTGGCGGGCGTGCGAGTAACTCAGCTTGAAGACGGAGCCGCCGGTCCCGGGCACCGCGCCGGTGGCGGCGGCCTCGCTCACGTTCCACTGGATCAGCCGCCACAGGGCCTGGAACTCGGCGCCGAGCCTGCCGAGCCGGCGGCGCAGGACGGGGTCGTCCCAGCGGCCGTTCTTCCGTGCCGTACGGGCGAGTTCGCCGAGCACGCGGCGGCAGGCGACGACCTCGCCGACGAAGGCGGTGCCGCGTTCGAAGGAGAGCGTGACGAGGGTGACGCGCCAGCCGTCGTTCTCCGCCCCGACCCGGTTCGCCACCGGCACCCGCACCTCGTCGAGGAACACCTCGGCGAACTCGGCCGTCCCGGCGAGGGTGCGCAGCGGCCGGACGGTGATGCCGGGCGCGTCCATGGGCATGGCGAGCCAGCTGATGCCACGGTGCTTCGGCGCGTCGGGGTCGGTACGGACCAGGAGTTCGCACCAGTCGGCGATCTCGGCGTGCGAGGTCCAGATCTTGTGGCCGGTGACGACGTACGCGTCACCGTCCCGGACCGCGCGGGTGCGCAAGGACGCGAGATCGGAGCCGGCCTCGGGTTCGCTGAAGCCCTGGCACCACACCGCGTCGCCGCGCAGCACCGGCTCCAGCCAGCGCTCCCGCTGCTCGGGCGTGCCCTCGGCGGCGATGGTGGGCCCGGCGTGCAGCAGCCCGACGAAGCCCGCGCCGACGTACGGGGCGCCGGCCCGCTCCGTCTCCTCCAGGAAGATCAGCCGCCGGGTCGGCGAGCCGTCCCAGTGGACGTGCCCGTACCCGGCGTCGTACAGCCGCCGCTGCCAGCCGCAGTCGTACGCCCGCCGGGCCGGCCAGTCCAGCGGGTCGGGCCGGGCCGGCAGCTTGGGCAGTTCGGTGCCGAGCCAGTGGCGCAGCCGGGCTCTGAACTCTTCCTCCTCCGCCGAGTAGTCCAGCTCCATCAGACGAGGTCCAGGCCGAGCATGCGGATGGCGTTGCCGCGCATCAGCTTGTGGACCGTCTCGTCGTCGAGGCCGCGGACATGGTCGAGGGCGACCTGCTTGGTGTGCGGGAAGGTGGAGTCGACGTGCGGGTAGTCGGTCTCGAAGGTGGCGTTGTCGCGGCCGACGGCGTCGAGCGAGGCGATGCCGTGCTTGTCGCGGAAGAAGCAGCAGAAGATCTGCCGGTAGTAGTACGTGGACGGCGGCTCGGGGATCAGGTCGCGCACCCCGCCCCAGGCGCGGTGCTCCTCCCACACGTCGTCGGCGCGTTCGAGCGCGTACGGGATCCAGCCCATCTGGCCTTCGCTGTAGGCCAGTTTGAGGCTCGGGAACCGCACGAGAACGCCGGAGAAGAGGAAGTCCATCATCGAGGCCATCGCGTTGTTGAAGCTGAGGCTGGCCTGGACGGCGGGCGGGGCGTCCGGGGAGGCGGCCGGCATCTGCGACGACGAGCCGATGTGCATGTTGACGACGGTCCCGGTCTCCTGGCACACCGCGAAGAACGGGTCCCAGTAGCCGGAGTGGATCGACGGCAGCCCGAGGTGGGTGGGGATCTCCGAGAAGGTCACCGCGCGCACGCCGCGGGCCGCGTTGCGCCGGATCTCGGCGACGGCGAGTCCGATGTCCCAGAGCGGGATGATGCACAGCGGGATGAGCCGGCCGCCGCTGTCGCCGCACCACTCCTCCACCATCCAGTCGTTGTAGGCGCGGACGCAGGCCAGGGCCACTTCCTTGTCCTGGGCCTCCGCGAAGGTCTGGCCGCAGAAGCGCGGGAAGGTCGGGAAGCACAGCGACGCCTCGACGTGGTTGAGGTCCATGTCGGCCAGCCGCGCCTTCGGGTCCCAGCAGCCCCGGCGCATCTCCGCGCGGGTGATGCCCTCCAGGGTCATGTCGTCGCGGTCGAAGCCGACGGCGGCGATGTTGCGCTTGTACGGGAACTGGAGGTCCTCGTAGATCCACCAGTCGGTGGGCGGCCCGTCCGGGTCCATGGTGATCCGGTACTTGCCGCCGACGTAGGCGAGTTCGCCGATGCCGGCGGTGAGCGGCCGGGGCCCGCGGTCGCGGTAGCGCGCCGGAAGCCAGGTCGCGAAGAGGTGGGCGGGCTCGATCACGTGGTCGTCGACGCTGATGATGCGGGGCAGTTCCGTCATGACCCCTCCGGGGATGGCTGCCGGATATCGGGTGGGCGATGGATCCCATGAATCTGATGGATCGTCAGATTCATGCCGGGGTCAGGCTAGCCCCGCACCCCTGGACCGACAAGAACCGTCCCTCTACGCTCTGCCGCACAGCCGATCTGACGTAACGTCAGATTTCTTCCGGGGCAAGGGGGTACGGGCATGTCCGAGAGCGGCGGCACCGACAGCGGGGGCACGGACGACACGGTCGAGGCGGCGCACGCCCTCGGTGCCTCCCGCACCCTCTGGGAACTCGTCGAACGCCGCGCCGCCCGCACCCCCGACCGGCCCGTCCTCCTCCAGGGCGACCGCGTCCTCACCTTCGGCGGCCTGCGCGACCGCGCCGAACGCGCCGCCGCCGGCCTGTACGCCAGGGGCGTGCGCGCCAGGACGGTCGTCGCCTGGCAGCTGCCCACCCGGATCGAGACGGCGGTGTTCACCTTCGCGCTCGCCCGCCTCGGCGCCGTACAGACCCCGGTCATCCCCTTCTACCGGGACAAGGAGGTCGGCTACGCGCTCCGCGCGTCCGGCGCCGAATTCTTCGCCGTCCCCGGCGTCTGGCGGGGATTCGACCACACGGCGATGGCCCGGCGGCTCGGCGCGCGCGGGATCCTCGAGGTGTACGGGCCGGACAGCCTCCCCGACGGCGACCCGGCCGTCCTCCCGCCGCCGCCCGCGCCCGCCGACGGCACCGCCGTGCGCTGGATCTACTGGACCTCGGGCACCACCTCCGACCCCAAGGGCGTGCTGCACACCGACCGCTCGCTGATCGCGGGCGGCTCCTGCCTCGCGCACGCGCTGCGCCTCACGCCGGACGACGTCGGCTCGATGGCCTTCCCGTACGCGCACATCGCCGGCCCCGACTACACGGTGATGCTGCTGATGTACGGCTTCCCCGCTGTCATGTTCGAACATTTCGCGCTTCCCGGCGCCCTCGCCGAGTACCGCCGCCACGGCGTCACGGTGGCCGGCGGCTCCACCGCCTTCTACGCGATGTTCCTGGCCGAGCAGCGGAAGCGGCCGGACGAGCCGGTCATCCCGAGCCTGCGGCTGCTCACCGGCGGCGGCGCGCCGAAACCGCCCGAGCTGTACCACGCGGTGGTCCGCGAGCTGGGCTGCCGGCTCACCCACGGCTACGGCATGACCGAGGTCCCGATGATCACCATGGGCGACCCGGCCGACACCCCCGAGAACCTGGCGACGACCGAGGGCCGCCCGCCCGCCGGCATGGAGATCCGCATCGCCGGCGCCGGAAAGGCGGGCGAAGAGGGCGAGGAGGGCGAGGTACTGCTGCGCGGCGAGGCGGTGTGCCAGGGCTATCTGGACCCGGAGCAGACGGCCGCCGCCTTCGACGCGGACGGCTTCCTGCGCACCGGCGACCTCGGCCGGCTCACGCCGAGCGGCCATCTCGTCCTCACCGGACGTCTCAAGGACGTCATCATCCGCAAGGGCGAGAACATCTCGGCGAAGGAGATCGAGGACCTGCTGCACGAGCACCCCGGCGTCGGGGACGTCGCCGTGATCGGGCTGCCGGACGCCGAGCGCGGCGAGCGGGTGTGCGCGGTGGTCGAACAGCCGCCGGGCGCCGAACCGCTGACCCTGGACGCGGTCACCGCCTTCCTGCGCGGCGCGGGCCTCGCCGTCGTCAAGCTGCCGGAACAGCTGGAGGTGGTGGACGCGCTGCCGCGCAACGACACCCTGCGGAAGGTGCTCAAATACCGGCTGCGCGAGCGGTACGGAGAGAAGGCGGAGTAGCGGGAGGGCGTCGCACGAACCGGGGTACGGACCGGGGCGCGGGTCGGGGCGCGGGTCGGTGTACGGACCGGGCCGCGGGTCAGGCCGACAGCGGGCGGGCCTCGTCCTCGACGGCGGCGGGGACGTCCGCGTACACGTCGAACAGACGGCGCACCCCGAGCGCGGCCAGCACCCGGTTCACGTGCGCGCCCTCCTCGGCGCCCCGCGCCGGGAGGATCAGCCGGAGCCGGCCGCCGCACGAGCGCATCAGGCGGCGGGCCGCGATCAGCACGCCGACGCCGCTGGAGTCGCAGAAGCGGACGGCGGACAGATCGAGGACCACGTCGTGCCGGCCGCCGGCGACTGCGGCGTGCACGCGCTTGCGGATCAGCGGGGAGGTGACGAGGTCGAGTTCCCCGCGAATGCGCAGCACGGTCCACGGGTCCTGCTCGTCCTCGTCGACCTGGATCGTCACGAGCGGCACCTTTCGGGGTGGGGAGGGCGGGAAGCGGAACGGGGCGAACGGGGCTGAACAGGGGTCAACCGGAGGCAGCCCTTCCCGTCCCCTCCCGCTGCCCGTTCACAGCCGTCCGAAACCCCCGCAGCCAGGCTTGACGCGTTCCTTACCATCCCGTACCCCGTCAAGGGCGCACTTGTGACAAACCGGAGTGCGCCGCCTCGGGGGCCCATTACTTTGGAGGAGACAACGGTCGGGAGCGCTGTCGGGAGGGCATCGGATGGCGGCGAAGGACACACCCCTGCGCTGGGACCGCAGGATGCAGCAGCGGCTCGCGCGCGGTGAGGCGGCGGCTCTCGGCGAGCTGTACGACAAGTTCGCCAGCCTGGTACACAGCCTGGCCCACCGCGTCCTCGACGACGACGAGGCCGCCGACCAGGTCACCCGCGAGGTCTTCGGCTACGTCTGGGAGAACCCCGACCACTACGACCCCAAGCAGGGCAACCTGCGCTCCTGGGTGGCCCGGCTGACCCAGCGGCAGGCCGTGCACCGGCTGCGGCAGACCGAGGCCCGGGCGTACGCGGAGCGCGGCGAGGGCACGGCGGAGGAACTGGAGCAGAAGGTGCGGCAGGCGTCGGTCGCGGCGCGCGCCGACTACATCGTGACGTCCATGCCGACCCCGCTGCGCCAGGCCCTGGAGCTCGCGTACTTCCAGCGCCGGGACTACCGGCAGACCGCGGCCGACCTCGGGGTGACCGAGGACGAGGCGCGCCGCCGGCTGCGGCTCGGGCTCCAGCTCCTGTCGACGGCGAACACCCGGCCGCTGGAAGGCTCCTCGCCACCTGGTCCCCATGGTTACGGACGGGCCCTGTGAACCCCGGACACGACGACCACGAGGAGGTCGCCCGCGCGCCCTGGATACCGGGACCGCGCCGGTCGCCGGACGACCACGCGGACCTGGCCGCACGGCCGCCGGCCCCGCTCGCGGACCCCCTCCCTTGGATGGGCGAGCCAAGCGAGCCGGGCGAGCCGGGCGCGCGGCCGGACGCGGGTGCCGCGGCGGCAGCGGAGCCGGCGCCGGAACCCCGTACGGAGACCGCGGCGGAACCGGAAGCGGAGCTGCCGCACCGGGTGCTCACCTCGCTGCTCGGGGCCTGGGCGCTGTCGGCCTGCTCGCCCGCGGAGACCCTGGCCGTCGAGGCCCATCTGACCGAGTGCGCGCCCTGCGCGGACGAGGCGCTGCGGCTGCGCGACGCCGTCGGACTGCTGCACGCCGAACGCGATCTGGACCTGGACCCGCTGCTGCGCTCCCGTGTCCTGGAGAACTGCCTGGGCCGCCGCCCGGCCCGGATCCCGGTGCCCACGTGGGCGACGCCGTACGACGCGGAGACCGCGCGGCTCGACGCGCTGCTGCGGGACATCGGCGAGGCGGAGTGGCACGCGCCGGTCCGGCTGCGCTGGTTCGAGCACGAGCGGAGGGTGAACCGGAAGACGACGGTGGCCGGGGTGATCGGCCATCTCCTCGCCGTCGACGGACTGGTCATGGCGGCCCTCGGCCTGGACGACCCGCTCGGCCCCGGCATAGGAGAGCTGTCGCCGACCGAGCGGACGGAGGCGTACTGGACCCGCTCGTCCCAGCCGCCGACCCGCGCGGTCCGCGAGCCGTGGCGGGACCAGAGCCACACCCTGATCCGTACGGTGTCGTTCGCGGGGCGCGGGGTCGCGGACCTGACGGTCACCTACGGGGACTTCGCCATGCCCCTGCGGGACGCGCTCTTGGAGCGGGCGTTCGAGTGCTGGGTGCACGCGGAGGACATCGCGGAGGCGGTGGCGTATCCGTACGAGCCGCCGAGCGGTGCCCATCTGCACGGCATGATCGACCTCGCGGCGCGGCAGCTTCCGGCGGCCCTGGCCGGGCGGCGGCGGTCGGGACTCGCGGGACCGGCCCGGGAGCTGGTGGCGGCGGGCGCGCCGGGGCGTTCGCTGCATCTGGAGATCGAGGGCGCGGGCGGCGGGCACTGGTTCATCGCGCTCGACTCGCCGGCGGCCCGGGGCTCGCGCGAGCACGCGGTGGCGCAGGTCGCGATGGACGGGGTCGAGTTCTGCCAGCTGCTCGCCGGACACGTACCGCCGGAAGAGGCGGCCGTCGGTCAGGACGGCGACCGCGAGGCCATCCGCGACGTCCTCTCGGCGGCGGCCGGCCTGAGCCGGCTGTAGGCGGCCGCGGACGGCCGCGGACGGCTCACGCGTGGCATCCGAGAGCTGAAGAACGCGGCCTTCCTCCGGGTCGACCCGCGCTTCTCCGTGCGCTGCGCGACCTGCGACGAGGCGATGGGCGGCGGCATCACCTACGAGGGAGTCAGGCGAAGACGACGGTGCGGTGGCCGTTGAGCAGGATGCGGCGCTCCGCGTGCCACTTCACGGCACGGGCCAGCGCCTGGCACTCCACGTCCCGGCCGGTCGCCACCAGCTGGTCCGGCGTGACCTCGTGGCCGACCCGCGCCACCTCCTGCTCGATGATCGGGCCCTCGTCGAGGTCGGCCGTCACGTAGTGCGCGGTCGCGCCGATCAGCTTCACGCCCCGGGCGTGCGCCTGGTGGTAAGGCTTCGCGCCCTTGAAGCTCGGCAGGAAGGAGTGGTGGATGTTGATGATCCGCCCGGTCAGCTGCTTGCACAGGTCGTCGGAGAGCACCTGCATGTAGCGGGCGAGGACGACCAGTTCGACGTTCTCCGTACGCACCAGTTCGAGGAGCTCGGCCTCGGCGTGGTCCTTGGTCTCCTTGGTGACGGGAATATGCCGGAACGGGATCCCGTACGAGCCCACCAGTTCGGCGAAGTCGGTGTGGTTGGACACCACGGCGACGATCTCGACCGGCAGCGCGCCGATCCGCGACCGGAACAGCAGATCGTTCAGACAGTGGCCGAACTTCGACACCATCAGCACGACGCGCATCCGCTCGTCGGCCCGGTGGATCTGCCAGTCCATCGCGAAGGAGTCGCCCACGGCGGTGAAGCTCGCCCGCAGCTTGTCCACGTTCACCGGCGCCTCGGCCGAGAAGTGGACCCGCATGAAGAAAAGACCGGTGTCCCGGTCTCCGAACTGCTGACTGTCCTCGATGTTGCAGCCGGTGATGAAGAGATAGCTCGACACGGCGTGCACGATGCCCTGCTTGTCGGGGCAGGAGAGGGTGAGGACGTACTGGTCGGTCATTGGCCCAGCCTGCCACAGACGGCCCGCCCGGCCGCCGCGCCGTCCGTCAGACGGACGGCGGTCGGATGGCGGCCGGATGGCGGCCGGATGCGGGACGGACGGACGTCGGGCAACCTCCGGACGGCCGTCGAAACGGCCACGGGGCCCGGGCGGGCGCCCCGTCGGCCTTACGCCGCCCGCGTCATGATGCGGATCACGTCCAGCGGGTGCGGCGGCACGTCCGGGTCCTCGCCGTCCGCGGAAGCCATCCGTACGTGTGCCTCGCGAGCGGCCCGCACGGCCTCCGGCCACTCGTGGTGGTCGAGGAACGCGGAGACCGGGGCGTCCGCGCCGACCTGGTGCATGATCCGCAGGACGCGCAGCACGACGAGGTCGACGAGGGAGGCCTCGCCGGAGTCGCGGAAGATCGCTCCCACGTATTTCTCCGCGGACCAGTTGTCCAGCCAGGTGTCCTCCACCAGGCGGTAGACGGCGTCGGTGACGTCGCCGTACCCCTCCTGGCCGGTGCGCCAGGTCGTCTCGTGGAACCCCGGATCCGAAAGCATGTGCAGCGCCGAGCGCACGTTCACGCGCCAGCGCCACCACGGCATGTCGTTGAGCGGCATGCCGCCCATGGTGGAGGAGCGACGGCCGCGACGGGAAGGGTTCTCGGAAGGGGAGGGGGAGCTGGACACCGTTCGATCGTACGTTCCTCCGCCGACAGGCCCGCCGCCGAGTCTCGCAATTCACCCTGCCGTCACCCTCCGTTGGGGCGAGCTCACTCCGGTGTTACGCATCGGGAGGAATGGTGCGTGTCCATGACCGGCAGGCGTCTCACCTCACTTCTCGCATATGCCACAACGATGGCGACAGCGGCAACGCTGCTCAGCGGCTGTGGCGTTCTCCCCGTGATGGCGGGCGGCTCCAAGGAGCCCGTCACCGTCATGACCTGGGCCCCGGACCGTACACGCGCCACGAATATGCCCGGCATGCCCGCCATGGCTCAGGCATATGCCCGTTGGGTCAACGCCAACGGCGGCATCGACGGACACGAACTGCGTGTCCTCACCTGCAACGAGCAGAACACCAGCGCCGGAGCATCCGACTGCGCCCGGCGGGCCGTCCACGAGGGCGCCGTCGCCGTCGTCGGCTCGTACAGCCAGAACGGCGACGCCTTCATCGCACCGCTGGAGGCGGCCGGCATCCCCTACATCGGCGGCTACGGGATCTCGGAGGACGAGTTCACCAGCCCGCTGTCCTACCCGGTCAACGGCGGGGTGGCCGCCCTCGTCGCCGGCCACGGCGCCCAGCTCGCCGCGTCCTGCCGCGGGGTCTCCCTGGTCCGCCCCGACACCATCGCCGGCGACCGGCTGCCCGACCTGCTGAACTCCGGGCTGCGCCGGACCGGCCACGACGGCGCGGCCGACATCCCGGCGACCGAGGACGCCGACACGTACACCCGGGAGGCCACCCGGGCCCGTACCCGCGCGGGCGGCGCGGACGGCTGCGTCACCGCCGTCCTCGGCGAGCGCACCCAGGTCTTCTTCGACTCGTACCGCCGCCTGCCCGCCGAACAGGACACGGCCGGCGGCATCACCGGCACCGGCACCGGCACCGGCGAGGAGAAGAACGGACCGCGGATCTCCTCCGTCCTCGGCAGCGTCGACCAGCCTCTGATCGACCGCACCGGCGGCGCGAAGGGGCCGTTCGAGGGCGCGTACGTCACCGGCTGGTACCCGCAGGCCGACGACCCGGCGTGGCAGCCCATGCGAAAGGTGATCAAGGAGAACGCCTTCGCCGACAACCGCGTCGACCCGACCGACGCGGGCGTGCAGACGACCTGGATCGCGTACACCGTGCTGCGCCGGCTCGTCGAGTCGCTCGGCGAGGACCGGGTCACCGCGTACCAGCTGTCGCACGCACTCGACCAGGGCGCGAAGATCGACACCGGTGGTCTGACGCCCCCGCTGCGCTGGCGATACGACGACCTCCTCGGCGCCCCGGGCTTCCCCCGGATCGTCAACCGCGCGGTGACGTTCCAGGTGGTCCGGCAGGGCCGGCTCGTCGCCCAGCGGCCGGGCTTCGTCGATGTCGGCAAGACGGTCCTGTCCAGCGCCTCCTGACGCCGGGCGGACACCGGTCGGACGCCGGTCAGGAAGCAGTCAGACGGCGGTGGGCGGCAGCGCCGCCAGCTCGCGCTCCGTCGCGCCGTGCGCCCGCAGCCAGGCGGGCAGCGAGCCGTGGTGCGCGCGGATCCACCGCAGCGCGGCGAGCAGATGCGCGGGCGCGACCGGCAGGGTGTTGTGGCCGGGCATCGCTTCGGACGTCAACGGCGCGGCGGAGAGCCCCAGTTCGGCGTTCGACCGTACGAAGTCCGCGGTGACCTCCGCCCCGGACGCGCCGAACAGGCTCTGCACGGCGGCGACCACGACCCCGGTCCGGTCCTTCCCGGAGGCGCAGTGCACGAGCACCGGCCCGCCGTCCTCGGCGCCCTCGGCGGTCAGCCGCCGCAGGACGGCCAGCGTGGCGTGGCCCGCCCGCCCGGCCATCGCCTCGTACAGCTCGGGCTGCCCCGCGGGCCAGCCCCGTTCCGCGAACACCGGCACGTGCGCGTGCGCGATCCCCACGCCGTGCAGGGCGTCCGGCCGTTCGGCGGCCTCGGGCCGGCTGCGCAGGTCCACGACCGTACGGATGCCGAGGGCCGCCAACTGCCGTGCCCCGTCCGGCGCGAGGGCGTGCAGCGCGCCGGAACGGAAGAGCGTCCCCGGCGGCAGCGCGCCGACGCCGCCCGCGTCACGGAGGTTGCGCACCCCGTCGACGCGGACCGGCGCCGGCGAGGTCACCGGCGCCGTCGGCCGGCTCAGAGCTGGGACCATTCGCGCCGCGACAGCTGGTACTTGTCGGCGGTCGGGTTCCAGAGCCCGGACGCCTGCTTCTTGGCGGCGGTGGCCTCGCCGCTCTTCCGGTCGCCCGCCTTGGACTGGCTGGTGGGCCTGACGTGACCGCCCTTGCAGACCTTGTGGTTGGTCTTCGCCTGGACCGCCCACGCCGCGTAGTAGTCGTCGGCGGAGGCCGACGCCTGCCAGGCCCGGGTGAGGGAGTCGGTGAGCGCGGCGTTGTTCGGGATCTTGTCCACGGACAGCGTCTTGAGCCGGGTGATGAGACCGCGCCGCTGCGCGGCCGCGGCGCGCAGGTCGGCCGCGGCCTGGTCGAGGTTGTCGCACTTCTTGATCAGCTCGACCGAACGGATCACCGCGTCACGGCTGCTGTTGCTGTCCGCGAGCAGCTTGTCGAGGGCCGCGGCCTGGGTCTTCACCGGGTCGACGGTCGCCTCGGGCGCCGGGGCCTGCCCGGGGCCGGTGGGCGGCACGGGCGAACTGGCGGCCACGTTCTGGTCGCCCTTGCCCGCGACGTTCTTCTTGTCGTCGCCGCCCCCGCTGAGCAGCGCGCCCGCGCCGAGACCGACCACGGCGCAGCCCGCGACGACGGCCGCGATCAGCTTCACCGGCGCCTTGCGGCGGGGCGGTTCGGGCTCCGCGTAGTGGGGGTCCTGGTACGCGTCCTGGTAGCCGCCGTACGGCTGTTGCTGCTGCGGCGGGGCCGCCTGCGGGTGCGGGTAGCCGTACCCGTGCTGCTGCTGGGGCTGCTGCGGGGCGGCCTGGGGGTGCGGATAGCCGTACCCCGGCTGCGGCTGCGGGGCCTGCTGCGGGGCGTCGTTGCGGAACAGGTTGTCGAAGTCGGCGAGCGGCGGCCGCTCCTGCTGCCCGTGCGGCGGCGGTACGGCGCCGGGGGGCGGGCCCTGCGGGTGTCCCGGCGGCGGACCCTGCTGGGGCACGGGCGCGAGGTACTGCGTCGCCTGGTTGTCCGCCCCCGCGGGCGGGACCGGCGGCAGGTACTGCGTGGCCTGGCTGTCCGCGCCGGGGGCCGGGGCGCCGGGGACGGGGCTGATGTACTGGGTGGCCTGCGCGTCCGCGGGGGCGGCCGGGTGCGGATAGCCGTATCCGGGCTGCGGCGCGCCGTGCTGCGGGACGCCGGGCTGCGGCGCCTGGGCGGCGTGCGGATGCGGATAGCCGTAACCGGGCTGCGGCGGCGCCCCCGCGCCCGGTATCGGCGGCAGGTACTGCGTCGACTGGGCGTCCGAGGGGCCACCAGGGGTCACCTCAGGGGGGAGGGGCTGAGCGGCCGGATACTGCTGCTCCGGCCCCTGTCCGCTGTGCGTCACCGGGACTCCTACCAATGGACTGTGTGTGCGTCCGCCTACCTACGGAACCGTCGGCTCACGCTACCGGGTGGTCACGGGGCGCCGCACACACGTCCGACCCAGGTGTAACGGAGGTGTGACGTCGGTGATCTCCGTCACGCCCCCTTCTTCACGCCCCTCCTCCCGGCCGCCGCCTCCGTGCCGGCTCCTCCACGCGGCCTCCTTCCGGCGCCCGGTTCCCCCGCCTTCACTCCTCTTCACTCCTCTTCACTCCTCTTCACTCCTCTTCACTCCCCTTCACACCTCTTCGCTCCTTTCACCACCCCGTACGCGCCCCCGAACCCAGGCCCGCCCGGGTCATGCGCGCCGCCTTCTCACGCCGCGTACAGCTCCAGCCGGGTCCCGAACTCCCGTACCACCACCTCCGCCGCGAACGGTTCGAGCCGCTCCTTCAGATCCCCGAGGTACTCCATCCCCCGCGAGGACCGCAGCGTCCGGAGCATCTCCAGCGCCCGGCCGCCCGTGTGCACCGCCTGCTCCACCTCGCGCTGCTGGACCTGCGCCGCCGCGAGCAGCGCCAGGCCGATCGCGCGCCGCCGGGCCCGGCTCTCCGGATGCCCGGACAGGGACTTCCGGGCCGCGACCGCCGCCTCCCGCCCCCGCCCCAGGTCGCGGTGGCCGTGCGCCAGTTCGTCCGCGAGATACGCCTCGTCCCAGTGCGCGATCCAGTCCGGGTCGTCGCCCGCCTCCGGATCGGCCCGCTCCAGCGCCTCCTCGGCCCGCCCCACGACCAGGTCGAAGGCGTGCCCGTCGCCCAGCAGCGCGTGCCCGCGGGCCTCGGCGGCCAGGAACATCGCCTGGGCGCGCGGCGGCACCTGCCCGCGCGCCCCCTCCTGCGCCGCCCGCGCGAGCTGCGCGATCTCGCGCGGATTGCCGAGCTGGGCGGCGAGATGACTCATCGACGCGGCGAGCACGTACCCGCCGTACGCCCGGTCCCCGGCCGCCTGCGCGAGCCGCAGCGCCTGGATGTAGTAGCGCTGGGCGAGCCCCGGCTGCCCCGTGTCGACGGCCATGTACCCGGCCAGCTCGGTCAGTCTCGACACCGCCGCGAACAGCTCGCGCCCGACGGCCTCCCGGTAGGAGCCGGAGAGCATCCCGGACACCACGCTGTTGAGGTAATGGACGACCACCGGCCGTACGTGCCCGCTGCCGAACTGCCGGTCGAGCCGGACCAGCGCGTCCGTCATCGCCCGTACCGCCGCCACGTCCGAGACCCCGACCCGCGCCCCGGCGGCCCGCGCGACCAACGGGTCGGGGCCGGTGATCAGCCAGTCCCTGCTCGGTTCGACGAGCGCGGAGGCGGCGACCGCCGAGCCGGACAGGAAGTCCCGCCGGCCCACGTCGCTCCGCCACAGTTCGCAGACCTGCTCGATCGCGCCGAGCACGGTCGGCGCGAACTGGAGGCCGACGCCGGAGGCGAGGTTGCGGCCGTTGGCCATGCCCACCTCGTCGATGGTGACCGTACGGCCCAGCTTGCGGCCCAGCGCCTCGGCGATGATCCCGGGCGCCCGGCCGCGCGGCTGCTGGCCGCGCAGCCAGCGCGCCACCGACGTCTTGTCGTACCGCAGGTCGAGGCCGCGCTCCGCGCCGACCATGTTGACCCTGCGGGCGAGGCCGGCGTTGGAGCACCCGGCCTCCTGGATGAGCGCCTGCAGCCGTTCGTTGGGCTGGCGGGCGACGAGTGGCCTGACTGCCATGGTTGTTACCCCCTGAGGCCGGCGTTCGGTTCGGGCCTGCCCGGTCGTTCCAGCGGTGTACGGTCCGGTCGTTCCAACGGTGTCCGGTCCGGCCGGGCCGGTCGCTCCGGCCGGTCCTGGCGGGCCCGCCACGCGAGGCAGGTCTCCGGTCGGGCCCGTCGGTCGCGTTCGTCGATCCGGTCGGTCACCTTGGTCTTCATCGATCCCGTCGATCGACTGGCTGATCACTGCCCGGCCGATATCCGGTCAATGCAGATGTGAACACGCGAAACCGGACACGCCGGCCGCGGGAGCCCTCGGGGCTCCCGCGCGGTGCCCTCCGCACTGCGTACCCGCCCCACCGCCCCCACCTCACCACGCGCCCCCGCACATGCACCCGTGCGCCCCGCGCACGGGATCGATGCGCCACCCACCAGAGCGTGACGCCCGTAACCACGGGTGACGGCGGGAGTTGAGTCGGGTGTGGAAGAGACCATCGGAGTCACGAAATCCGCACAGATCCCCAAGGAACGACGAGAGTCGCTTCTGGACAACGCCGTGCGGTACGCGGAAGAGCGGCACTGGGACGTGTTCCCGGGGACCTGGCTGGAGGCCGTGCCGGGCGGCCGCGTGCGCTGTTCCTGCGACGGGGACGCCTGTCGGATGCCCGGCGCCCACCCCGTCAGGCCCGACTGGTCGACCCAGGCCACGGGCAGTGCCGGCGGTGCGCGCCGGCTGTGGTCGAAGCATCCGGCCGCGTCCGTCCTGCTGCCCACGGGCCGTACGTTCGACGCGATCGAGGTCTCCGAGACGGCCGGCCTCCTGGCGCTGGCCCGGATGGAGCGGATGGACATGATGCTGGGCCCGGTGACCCACACGCCGGACCGCCGCATGTACTTCTTCGTCCTGCCCGGCTCCGCCTGCAAGATGCCGGACCTGGTGCGCAGTCTGGGCTGGATGCCGTCCGTGCTCGGTCTCTCCGGGTACGGCGAGGGGCGGTACGTGGTCGCGCCGCCCACCCGGGTCGGCGGCTACGGCGTCGTGCAGTGGGCGCGCAAGCCGACCCCGGCGAACCGCTGGCTGCCGGACGTCGAGTCGCTGATCGGCCCGCTCGCGTACGCGCGCGGCCGGGAGATGGCGGACGCGCGGGACCAGGACGAGGAGCAGGCGCGGCGCGGGGACCGGATCGAGCGGGCCGGCCGTACGTACGCCACGGAGCGCGCCGAACGCGCCGAACGCAGGGAGCGGGCCGAGCGCCGTGAGCACGCCGAGCGCCGCGACCACCTGGAACGCCGCGAGCGGATGGAGCGCGTGGAGCGCCGGGACCGCGCGGAGCGGATGGAACGCGCCGACGCCGTCGCGAAGCGCCCGGGACCGCCGGGCCCCCCGGACCGCCCCCGGCTGCCGCAGCGCCCCGGCCCCACCACGAAGCACACCGGATCCGCCGCGCATTCTTAACGATTCATAACGACGGGAACGCTCCTCGACATTTTGGCTAAATGACCCGAGCGCACCCCCCTCTAAGGTGGTCCAGACCGAACGGGCAACCGAGGGGGTTGACGCATATGGTGCCTGACCAGGCATATGACGGGGCGTTGGGTACGGAGGGTGGTGCGCCGCAGGACGGCGGCACTCCCGCCGTGCGTGTCGAGGGGCTGTGGAAGAGATTCGGCCAGCAAATCGCGGTGAACGGGATCGATCTGGTCCTGCCCGCGGGCAAGTTCATCGGTCTGGTCGGCCCGAACGGAGCGGGCAAGACCACCACGCTCTCGATGATCACGGGCCTGCTGCGGCCCGACGCGGGACGCATCCGGGTGGCGGGGCACGACGTATGGGCCGATCCCGAGTCGGTCGCCCAGGTCAAGACGCGGATCGGCGTCCTGCCGGAGGGGCTGCGGATGTTCGAGCGGCTCTCGGGCCGTGAGCTCCTCGCGTACAGCGGCCGGCTGCGCGGGCTGCCCGGCGCCGAGGTCGACAAGCGCGCCACCCAGCTGCTGGAGGTCCTCGACCTCGCGGGCTCGCAGCACAAGCTGGTCGTGGACTACTCGACCGGTATGCGCAAGAAGATCGGCCTGGCCGCCGCACTGCTGCACAACCCCGAAGTCCTGTTCCTCGACGAGCCGTTCGAGGGCGTCGACCCGGTGTCCGCGCAGATCATCCGCGGCGTCCTGGAGCGCTACACCCACTCCGGCGCCACCGTCGTCTTCTCCAGCCACGTCATGGAGCTGGTGGAGTCGCTGTGCGACTGGGTCGCGGTCATGGCGGCCGGGCAGATCCGCGCGCAGGGCCCGCTGGAGCGGGTGCGCGGCTCGGCGCCGTCGCTCCAGGCCGCGTTCCTGGAACTGGTCGGCGCCAACGGGCGGGACAGCGGCGAGTCGCTGGACTGGCTGGGCGGTCCGGCCCGATGACCACCGCCACTCCCCCCGCGCCGGCCCCCACGCCGGCGTCCTCCCCGGCGCCCGCCGCCAAGGTGCCGTCGCTGACCTCGGTCTTCGTCCGGCTCAAGCTGTCGATCCTGAAGAACGGGCTGAAGCAGTCGGGCGGCCGCATGGCCGCGTACATCTCCTCGATCGCCTTCGCCACGCTCTTCGCCGTCGGCATGCTGTTCGCCTTCCTCGGACTGCGCGGCAGCGCGGACGCGGGCACGGTGACGGTGCTGCTCGTCGGCGTGCTCGCGCTCGGCTGGACGGTCATGCCGCTGTTCGTCCCCAGCGGTGACGAGACGCTGGACCCCTCGCGTCTGGTGATGCTGCCGCTGCGGCCCCGGCCGCTGACGCGGGCTCTGCTCGTGGCCTCGCTGGTCGGCGTCGGCCCGGCGCTCACGCTGGTCCTGACGCTGGGCGCGGCCCTCGCCGTGGCCCGGGGCGCGGCCGCGGCGGTCGTCGCCGTGCTGGCCGTACCGCTGGTCCTTGTCGGGTGCGTGGCGCTGTCCCGCGCGGTCGCCGCCGCGAACATCCGGCTCCTCACCTCGCGCAAGGGGCGCGACCTGGCCCTGCTGTCCGGCCTGATGATCGCGGTCGGCATGCAGTTCGTGAACCTGGGCGCGCAGCGGCTCAGCGAGGCGGGCGGGCTCGCCACGCTGCGGCCGGCCGCCGAGGTGGTGGGCTGGCTGCCGCCGGCCTCCGCCGTCTCCGCGATCGACGCGGCGGGCGACGGGGACTACGCCGTCGCCGCCGTGAAGCTGCTGATCTCCGCCGCCGCGCTGGCCGGGCTCGTCGCCTGGTGGCAGCGCAGCCTGGTACGCCTGATGACCGAGCCGGACGGTTCGACGATCGGCGCGTCCGGGGGCGGCGGCGCGAAGGCCGAGGACACGCCGGCCGGCGCGGGCCGGCTCGGCCGGATGCTGCCGGACGGGCGCGCGGGCGCCGTCATGGAGCGCAGCCTGCGCTACATCTGGCGCGACCCGAAGACGAAGGCGTCGTGGGTGACCTCGCTCGCCGTCGGCCTGATCGTCCCGGTGGTCAACACCGTGCAGGGCAACGGCTCGCTGTACTGGGCGTGCTTCGCCACGAGCATGCTCGGCATGCAGATGTTCAACCAGTTCGGCCAGGACACCTCGGCGTTCTGGATGGTGGCGCAGACCATCGCCACCAAGGCCGACGCCTACGCCGAGCTGCGGGCGCGGGCCATGGCGCTGCTGGCCATCACGCTGCCGTACACGCTGTTGGTGTTCGTGGCGACGGCGGCGATCCTCGGCGAGTGGAACGGCTTCGCGCAGGTCCTCGGCGCGGCGCTGGCGATCCTCGGCGCGATGGTGGGTCTCGGCGCGGTGGCGTCGGCGTACTTCCCGTACTCCATCCCGCAGGACAGCGCCTACAAGAACGTGGCGCCGGGGCAGGGCGGACTCGCCTGGATGTCCATCTTCGGCAGCATGTTCGCGGCGGCGGCGCTGTGCTCGCCGGTGCTCGTGCCGGCGATCCTGATGGACGACTCGGACGCCGTCACGAGCATGGGGCTGCTGCTCGGCGGCCTGCTGTACGGGGCGCTGCTGATCTGGGGCGGTCTGAAGCTGGCGGCCCCGCGGGTCGCGAAGCGGCTGCCGGAGATCCTGGCAGCGGTCAGCAAGGGCTGACGGCGGCGCCCGTCGCCTATCGCCCGTCGTCCGTCGCCCGTCGCCCGTCGCCCGTCGCCCGTCGCCCGTCGGCGATCACATCTCGGAGGCCCTCGCCGTGCGGCGGGGGCCTCCGCGTTGTGGCGGACCATGCGGAGGTCAGCGCAAGGTGATCACCTTCTCCTGCCTCAGCTTCTCCAGCTCCGCGTCCGACAGCGAGTGCAGTGTGGCCAGGAGACGGCGCAGCAGGGGTTCGTCCGCGGTCCCGTCGCCGACCGTGACCTCCACGTTCCCGATGCGGCGCGCGAGGGTGACCTTGCGGGCGCCGTCCGGGAACTCGTCGACCAGCTTCATCACGCCGTCCGCGCCCACCGCGCAGGTCCTGTCCTTGACCGGCTCCGGGCAGCGGAGTTCCGGCGTGAACACCCGGCGCACCGCGAGGCCCGCGTACCCCGACACGTAGCTCTCCCGGACGGGCCGGTACTCAACGGTGAAGTCGGTGGGGCCGACCTGGGCACGGGACACCCGCATGCCCGCCGGCGCGTCGCCCAGAAACAGCAGCTCCTTGTGCTCCCGGTACCGCGCGAGCTCGGCCTCGTCCTGCTGCCGCTCGGCGCGCGCCGGGCCGACGAAACCCCCGTACGCCACCGCGGCGGCCAGGACGGCGAGCGCGGCCGGCCGGACCCACCGGCCCGGTACGAAGAACGCGGCGGCCACGGCGTACGGCACCCCGGTCAGGGCGATCCGGGTGCCGGCGCTCCCCAGGTCGACGTCCCCGGTGTAGGCCGCCAGACCCGCCAGGATGCCGATCGTGCCGAGGGCGAAGACCAGGGCGGCCCAGCCGACCAGCCCCGACCGGGAACCGCACATCGGCACCACGGTCCTGGCCGGCAGGCCCGCCAGGACCAGCAGAGCCAGCGTCAGCGGCACGGCCACGGCGAAGACCGGTGCCGCCCCGCCGCTCCAGGCCGCCGCCACCACGCCGAAGCCGAGCATCGGCACCGCGGCCGTCATCGCCGCCCAGACCAGGAAGAGATGCAGGGCCGTCAGCGCGCCCCTGCCGTGTCCGCCACCGGTTCCGCCGTCGGTTCCGCCGCCACTTCCGCCGCTTCTGCTGTCGGTCGTCATGGCGCGGAGCATGTCAGCGGGCAGCCACGGAGTACATGAGTACGCGTACTCAGCACGGAACCCGCCAACCGGGCTTGGCGGCGGGTTCCCGACGAGACGGGGCAGACGACCGGGATGGGTCAGACGGCGAGGACGCCGTTCAGGAACGGCTCGACGGCCTCGCGCCAGGCGTCGGCGTGCTCGTAGTGCAGCAGGTGGCCCGCGTCGGGGATCTCCGCGTACGCGCCCCGGGGCAGCACCCGGACCATCTCCTGGGCCTCGGCCCGGCCGAGTTCGCCGTCGAGGCCGCGGACGACGAGGGTGGGGCAGCCGACCCGGGCCAGCGAGTCCCAGTGCGCCTCGCGGGCCCAGATCTCCCGGGACGTGAGCATCTGGCCCGTGTCGAAGACCGGCCGCCAGCCGTCCGCGTGCTCGGCCATCACCTCGGCGAAGAACGCGCCCCGGGCCGGCCGCGGGCGCTCCACCCAGGGGTCGTCCTCGCCGAACCAGCGGTGCACGGCGTCGAGCGTCGGGAACGGCACCGGCCAGTGGTGGAACCAGTCCTGCCACTCGCGCTGCGAGGCCACGCCGAGCGCGGAGGGCCGCATGTCGCAGATGACCAGCGCGCGGACCAGGTCGGGGCGCTCGGCGGCCAGCCGCCAGGCGGTGAGCGCGCCCATGGAGTGGCCGACCAGGGTCACCGGGCCGATGCCGAGGTCCTCGACGACGGCGGCCGCGTCCGCCACGTACGCCTCGCAGGTGTACGGGCCGGCCGGCTTCTCGCTGGCGCCGTGGCCGCGCTGGTCCAGGGCGATCGTGCGGTGCCGCGGGGCCAGCCACGCGGCGGCCGGGGCCCAGTGGGAGGCACTGCCCATCAGACCGTGCAGCAGCAGGACGCCGGGCCCGCTGTCGGGTGCGGTCGGTTCCGTGAAATCCCAGGCCGCCAGGCGTACGCCGTCGGCT
This sequence comes from Streptomyces laurentii, assembly GCA_002355495.1. Taxonomy (GTDB): domain Bacteria; phylum Actinomycetota; class Actinomycetes; order Streptomycetales; family Streptomycetaceae; genus Streptomyces; species Streptomyces laurentii. Next base: position 4,489,736 of record AP017424.1, on the reverse strand, counting down.
CCCTTGACGTCGAGTCGTCGCATCACGCTCCTCGACACCCCCTCTTTCCCCATGACCCCGCTTGATCCGTGGAACTGCATCAGATTATCGAACCTACGTTCGAAAACGCCCTTCTGCCACGCGACACCCCACCTTCGAGTGACAGCCCTCAAGGGTTGACGGCCGTGGCCGAGGGGAGATCTTGAGCGGGGGCGGACCGCTCGGGGAAACCGGTCCGCGGGGAATGACCCTGAGAGCTCGGGGCTCCGGGTCAGCACAGGGGAGGACGAACCCCGGCGCCATGCGGCGCCGGGGTTCTTCGCTGCGTCTGTCGTCGGGAGGGCGACCCTCATCACCCCAGCGTGGCACAAAAAGGGGCGCACGCGCGGCCATTCCGCCGTGAATCGTGACGGCGAGGCGGGGAAAGACAGGAAAAAGCTCGCCCCGGCCCCCGATCCGGAGCCGGGAGTCCGGATCAGGGATCGGGATTCGGGGCTCGGGGACCGGGGCCGGGGCCGGGGATCAGCGAACGGGGTTCGGGGATCAGGGGGCCGCGCGGCGCCTCAGGCTCGGGGAGCCGGGCGGCGCCTCAGCGCTTGGCGACGAAGACGTGCGCCGCGATCTCCGCGTCCAGCTCGGCGGCCTCGCCGCTGCTGCCCACCAGGACACCCCCGGCGACTCCGTCACGGACACCACGGAGCCGGGCTGCACGCCCGCCCGCCGCAGCGTGTACATCAGCTGGGCGTCCGTCTGGATCGGCTCGCCGATCCGCCGCACGATCACCGTCTTGCCGTCGTCGCCGGCGTCCAGGTCCGCGAGCGACACCATCGACTCGTCCAGGAAGGACTCCGCCTCGGTCCGCTCGCCCAGCTCCTCCAGGCCCGGGATCGGGTTGCCGTACGGCGACTCAGTCGGGTGCCGCAGCAGCTCCAGGACGCGCCGCTCCACGGCCTCGCTCATCACGTGCTCCCAGCGGCACGCCTCGGCGTGGACCTGCTCCCACTCCAGGCCGATCACGTCCACGAGCAGGCACTCGGCGAGGCGGTGCTTGCGCATCACGCGCGTGGCCAGGCGGCGGCCCTCGTCCGTCAGCTCCAGATGCCGGTCGCTGGCGACGGCCACCAGACCGTCCCGCTCCATGCGCGCCACCGTCTGGCTGACGGTCGGACCGCTCTGGTCCAGCCGCTCCGCGATCCGGGCACGCATGGGGACCACACCTTCCTCCTCCAGCTCCAGGATGGTGCGGAGATACATCTCGGTGGTGTCGATCAGTCCGGACATACGTGCCCCTCGATGAGTCGTGCGCTGGCCCTGCCCCAATTCTGACGCATCGCACCGACAACCGTGGCTCGCCGGACGACGCGGTATTGACAGAGCAATGGTCCAGACCGCACCGTGATCCGCGACCACGAGGGAGAAGGAGCCGCCGCCATGGGCGAGAGCAAGCTGGCCGGGCAGTTCTTCGACGCCGCCATCGGCCTGCTCGAGAAGGTACGGGACGAGGAGGCGGCGTCCGTCGCCGCCGCGGGCACCGCCATCGCCGAAGCCGTCGTGTCGGGCGGCCGGCTCTTCGCGTTCGGCGCGGGCCATTCGTCGCTGGCCGCGCAGGACGTGGTCTACCGGGCGGGCGGTCTGGCCCTGATGAACCTGCTGGCGGTGCCGGGCGCCGTCGGCGTCGACGTCATGCCAGCGACCCTCGGCTCGGCCCTGGAGCGGGTCGACGGCCTGGCGAGCGCGGTCCTCGACTCCTCCCCCGCGCGGGCCGGCGACGTCCTGGTGATCATCTCCCTGTCCGGGCGCAACGCCCTGCCGGTCGAGATGGCGATGAACGCACGCGCCCTGGGCCTCACCGTGATCGGGGTGACCTCGGTGGCGTACGCGACGGAGACCCGCTCCCGGCACGCCTCGGGCACGTACCTCAAGGACCACTGCGACATCGTCCTCGACTCCAAGATCGCGGTCGGGGACGCGGAGCTCACCCACGAGGCCGTCGAGGCGCCGTTCGCGCCCGCCTCGACGGTCGTCACCAGCGCCCTGATGCAGGCCATGACGGCCGCGGCCGTCGAGGAGCTGGTTGCGCGCGGCATCGAGCCGCCGCTGCTGCGCTCGGGGAACGTGGACGGCGGCCACGAGTGGAACGGCCGTGTGATGACGGAGTACGGGGACCGCGTCTTCTACCGTCACTGAACGATTCGGATGCTCACGCGCGCGTACGTGGGGGCCGTGGCGTGTTCTCGCCACGGCCCCCACGCCGTCGTTCACGGCTGTTCCGCCGCCGGGACCGCCAGCCGGGCCGCGACCTGGGCCGCCACCGTCTCGGCATATGCCGTGTCCTCACGGCAGAAGGGCGGCCGGAAACCGGACCGCAGGAAGGTGAGGACGCCGAGGGTGCGGCCGCCGGCCCGCAGCGGCAGGCACAGGGCCCGCATGGTGTCCGCCGGCCAGCGGTGGTCGGCGGCCCAGCGCGGGGCGCCGGAGGCGGAGGTGTCGGGCACGGCGGCACCGGGTGCCTCGGCGCGGGCCGGGGCCGGGTGGGCGACCACCCGCAGCGCGGGGTGCGCGGCGGGGTAGCGCGTCGGGATGCCGCCGGAGGCGACCGGCGCGACCGGGCCGGGAGCGGCGGCGCCGGAGGGACTCGCGAGGATCCGGACGAGCCGCCCGTCCGGGGTGGCCCGGTCGACCAGGACGTGGTCCGCGTACCCCGTGAGGACGGCGTCGAGCAGCGCGCCGGCCGCCCGCAGCGGGTCCTCGCACTCGGCGGCCGCCGCGCACGCGCGGTGCAGCCGGGCGAAGCGCAGGGTCAGCCGGTCGGCGTCCTGGGTGGCCCGCCGGGCGTCGGTGACGTCCTGGAAGAGCCAGCCCGCGCCGAGCGGCACGGGGTCGTCCGCCTCCGCGAACGGAGAGGCGAGCCGGACGAACCCGCAGCGCCAGCAGCGGCGGCGTTCACCGTGCGGGCCGCGCAGGGTCACCCACACGTCGGCCGGTTCGGGCGCGCTGCCGGAGGCGAGGACGTGCAGGAGGGCGCTCTCCAGTTCGTCGACGCCCTGGCCGACGAGGTCGCCGAGGGGCCGGCCGAGCAGGGCGGCGCGGGGCGCGCCGAACGCGCGCGCGGCGTGACCGTTGAGCACGGCGGGGCGCAGGTCGGCGTCGACGAGGACGACGCCCCAGGCGGCGTCCGCGAGCAGCCCCTCGCCGAGCGCGAGCGAGCGTTCCAGGTCGATCTGGACGTGGGTCTCGCCGAAGGCGCAGTACACCCCGGCCGGGCGCCCGTCGGCGCCGCGCACGCCGGTCGTCTGGGCGCGGACGAGGACCCGCCCGCCGTCCTTGCGCAGCAGCGCGAACTCGTGGACCTGCCGGCCCGGCACCGTCATCGCGCACATCAGCCGGGCCAGGACCTCCTCGGCGTCGGCGCTGCGGGCCGCCCAGCCGTCGAACCCGTGCCGTCCGACGGCCTCCCGGGCGCTCCAGCCGAGGATGCGTTCGGCCTCGCGGTTCCAGTGGGTGACGGTGCCGGTGGCGTCGAGCGCGCAGAGCGCGGCGTCCATTCCGTCGAGCAGGGCGGCGAGCAGATCGACACCCGGAACCTCCGGGACGCTCGCCGTACCGGTCGTGTCGCGTGTAGAGCCAGTACTCATCAGGCCACCCCCTGCCTCATTCAACTCGAAACGTGACCCAGGACACAGCCCCTTCGGTGAAAGTTCGGCGTAAGGACGCCACAAAAATTCCACCGCGAAAAACCGGTTGAGCCGGGAGACGGGTGCTTCCTAGGGTGGGGGTACACGCGAAAGGAGGTGATCCGAAAACATGATTTCTTTTCGGACTCGTGAGGTGACTGCGGGCTGAGGCCTGCCGTCGCACTCGTGTGCAGCTCGGCAGGCCGTCTGCCGACACCACCGCAGTCACCCGACCCGTGGGCCGCCGGTCAGTCCGACCGGCTCCCGTCCGAACCTAGGCGGACGGGACCAAGGCCCACGGGTCGTCTGCGTTTCCCCGCCTGTCACCCCGTAGATCCGGGAGCCCGTGCACCACGGGACCCGCACACCAGGGAGCCCGTGCGTCACGGGGACAGGCGCTCCACCCGCCAGGACCCGCCCTCGGCCACGTACCGCAGCCGGTCGTGCAGCCGGTTCTCGTGCCCCTGCCAGAACTCCACCGTCTCCGGGACGACCCGGAAGCCGCCCCACTCCGGCGGCACCGGCACCTGCTCGTCCTTTGGGTAGCGGGCGGCCAGTTCCTCGTACCGGGCGAGCAGTTCGGCCCGCGACCCGATCACCGTGGACTGGCGGCTGGCCCACGCGCCGAGCTGGGAGCCGTGCGGACGGGTACGGAAGTACGCGACGGTCTCGTCCCGGCCGGTGCGCTCGGCGCGGCCGGTGACGATCACCTGGCGGGCCAGCGGATGCCACGGGAAGAGCAGCGAGACGTACGGGTTGGCCGTCAGCTCGCGGCCCTTGCGGGAGCCGTAGTTGGTGAAGAAGACGAAGCCGGCCTCGTCGTAGTGCTTGAGCAGCACCGTGCGCGAGGAGGGGCGGCCGTCGGCGTCGGCGGTGGAGACGATCATGGCGTTCGGCTCGTGGATCGCCGGGTTGGCGGCGGTCTCCTTGAACCAGCGCGCGAACTGTCCGATCGGCTCGGGCGCGAGATCGTCCGTGATCAGTTCCCTGGTCCGGTACTGCTCGCGCATGTCGGCGGGATCGAGGGGTTCGAGGGGCGCACCGGCGGTATCGCGGGAATCACGCGCGTCGTGCGCGTCGTGCGCGTCGCGGGGTGCGTCGGCGGGATCGAGGGCGTCGGTCACGTGTCCCATCCTGCCGCAGCGCTTCATTCTGCCCAGTGGCACGGGGTGCCAATCCTTCCTCGCCGGATCGGCGCAGTGTGCCGGATGTCACGCTTCCCCGCACCATCGGAACCGTACAGACTCGTCCCTGAATCGCTGTCACTCTCCCCCAAGCGGACCGCCGAATGATTGATCATCGATCAATTATTCCCTTGCTTCTTCGCAGCCGTCCGTTCGCGTTCCGTTGCGTCACCATCGATCGATCGAGGAGCCGCCCCATGTCCGACTTCGTACCCGGGCTCGAAGGAGTCGTCGCTTTCGAGACCGAGATCGCCGAACCCGACAAGGAGGGCGGCGCGCTCCGCTACCGCGGGGTCGACATCGAGGACCTGGTCGGGCACGTCTCCTTCGGCAACGTCTGGGGCCTGCTCGTCGACGGCGCCTTCAACCCCGGCCTGCCGGCCGCCGAACCCTTCCCGATCCCGGTGCACTCCGGCGACATCCGCGTCGACGTCCAGTCCGCGCTCGCCATGCTCGCGCCGGTCTGGGGCCTCAAGCCGCTCCTGGACATCTCCGCCGAGCGAGCCCGCGACGACCTCGCCCGGGCCGCCGTCATGGCGCTGTCGTACGTCGCCCAGTCGGCGCGCGGCCAGGGCCTGCCGATGGTGCCGCAGAGCGAGATCGACAAGGCGGGGTCGATCGTCGAGCGGTTCATGATCCGCTGGCGCGGCGAGCCGGACCCGAAGCACGTCAAGGCCGTCGACGCGTACTGGACCTCGGCCGCCGAGCACGGCATGAACGCCTCCACCTTCACCGCCCGCGTCATCGCCTCCACCGGCGCGGACGTGGCCGCCGCCCTGTCCGGCGCGGTCGGCGCGATGTCCGGGCCGCTGCACGGCGGCGCGCCGTCCCGCGTCCTCGGCATGATCGAGGAGATCGAGCGCACCGGCGACGCGACCGCGTACGTGAAGCAGGCCCTCGACAAGGGCGAGCGCCTGATGGGCTTCGGCCACCGCGTCTACCGCGCCGAGGACCCGCGCGCCCGTGTGCTGCGCCGGACCGCCAAGGAGCTCGCGGCGCCGCGCTTCGAGGTCGCGGAGGCGCTGGAGAAGGCGGCCCTGGAGGAGCTGCACAACCGCCGCCCGGACCGGGTGCTCGCGACGAACGTGGAGTTCTGGGCCGCGATCGTGCTCGACTTCGCCGAGGTCCCGGCGCATATGTTCACGTCGATGTTCACGTGTGCCCGTACGGCCGGCTGGTCGGCGCACATCCTGGAGCAGAAGCGCACCGGCCGCCTGGTCCGCCCGTCCGCCCGCTACACCGGGCCGGGGCAGCGCGACCCGCGCGAGATCGAGGGCTTCGGCGACATCGTGGACCTCGCGAACTGATCCGGCGGCCGTACGCGCGCGGTACGCGTCGTACGGCCCGTACCGCTCGTGTACGGGCGCGGGCCCGGGCCGTCCGCCGGGGACGCCCGGGCCCTTGAGCGCTCAGCCCAGGGCCTCGTCCAGGAGCCTCGCCCACTGGGCGACGACCCGTTCGCGGCGGGCCCGGTCGTCGGTGAGGAGCGTGGCCAGGCCCAGGCCGCGGGCCATGTCGAGGAGGCCCTGGACGGATTCGCGGACGCCGGGGCGGGACTCGTCGGCGCCGAGGAGTTCGACGGCGATGCGGTGCGACTCGCGGCCCACCCGCGCCTCCAGCTCGGTGACCCGGGGCCGCAGCTGCTCCTCGTCGGCGGCGGCGACCCACAGGTGGAGCGCGGCGCGGAAGAGCGGCCCGGTGTAGAGGTCGACGAGGGCCGCGACGACCGTGGGCCGGTCCTGGGTGGGCAGGGCGCGCAGGGCCTGGGAGCGTTCCTCGGCGACGTACTCGACGGCGGCCGTGAACAGGTCCTCGCGGGTGGGGAAGTGGTGCTGGGCGGCGCCGCGCGAGACCCCGGCGCGTTCGGCGACGACGGAGACGGTGGAACCGGCCCAGCCGTACTCGGCGAGGCAGGCGACAGCCGCTTCGAGCAGCCGCTGCCGGGTGGCGCGGCTGCGGTCCTGCTTGGGCCCGGCGCCGCGGCCGCCCCCGCTTCCGCCGCCGTTTCCGCCCCCGTTACCGCTTCCGGGGCCCGCCGGGCCGCCGCCAGTCACAGTCGCCACGCGGGGTCCCGTCGTTCGAGGAAGGCCGTCATCCCTTCTCTCGCCTCGGTGGAGGCGAAGAGCGTGGCGGACAACTGGACCAGTTCCTCCGCGTCGCGCTCGAAGGTTTCCAGGACTCTAGCCGTGACCAGCCGCTTCGTCGCGCGCAGCCCCTGCGGGGAGGCCCGTCGCAGTCCGTCGAGGACCTGGCCGAGGTCGGCGAGCGGCCCCGTCACCAGTCCCATCACTCGCGCCTCGGCCGTCCCGAACCGCTCGCCCGTCAGGAAGTAGCGGGCCGCCGAGCGGGGTTCGAGCTTCGGCAGCAGGGTGAGGGCGATGACGGCGGGCGCGACCCCGATCCGTACCTCCGTGAGCGCGAAGTCCGCGCCCTCCGACGCCAGGACGACATCGCAGGCGCCGAGCAGTCCGAGCCCGCCGGCCCGCGCGTGGCCGTCGACCACGCCGACCACGGGTTTGGGGAGTTCGACGATCTGCCGCAGCAGGTCGACGAAGGTGTACGGGCTCGGGGGCGCCTTCAGGTCGGCGCCCGCGCTGAAGGTGGTGCCGGTGTGGGCGAGCACCACCGCGCGGACGGCCGGGTCCTTGCCGCAGGCGGCGAGAGCGTCGGAGAGTTCGGCGACGAGCGCCGCCGACAGGGCGTTGCGGTTGTCCGGGGAGTCCAGGGTCAGGGTGGTGATCCCGCGCTCGGACGCCGTACGGATGAGGCTCATGTCCGGTCCTTCCGTTCCCTCGGTGCCTTCGAAGTCGTCGGTGCCTTCGGTGCCTTCGGTGCCATGGGCGCGCTGGGCGCCCTGGGCGCCTTCGGCCCTTCGGTTCCCGGCGAAGGATCTTGCCCGACACCACCCGGGTCCCGGTGTCGTTCGACCGAACTCGACCTGTCGTTTCTTCAGCCGGCCGCTGGTACGGGCGCGGTGCGGCGGACGGCTGGGTGAGACCTTGGCACCGGCGTCGAAAACAAGCAAGCACGCATGCATGGTTCGGCGGCCGCGACATGGGTGTGGCGCCGGGAAGTCGCGCGCGGTTACGATCGCCGCGATGACGACTCACACCTCTCACAGATCGGGGGTCCCGTCCGCGCAAGGTGAGTGCTGATGCTCACCGACACCGCGAACGGTACGACTCCTCTTTCCTTCTGGCCGCGCGTGCGCGAGTTCGCCGTGCCGGCCTCCATGATCGAGACCGCGACCGCACGGCGCCGGACCGGCGACTGGGCCGGTGCGTGCGCCGCGGCGGGCTTCGATCTCGACCTCGGCCTGAAGTCCCTGGCCCGTACCCACGGCAGCGAGGCGGCCCGCCATGTCCGCGCGGATCTACGGCACTTGGCGCCCGACCTGCTGCGCTGGCACATGCCCCGGATCGCTCCCGACGGGCTGCTGCGGCCCGGCCTCACCGTTCCTCTGGCCCGGTACGAACCGCCCGACCGGGACGTGCCGTCCGCGCTGACCCTCGTGGTCCGCACGGCGCCCGCCTGGGCGGACGGCGGGCAGCGGATCAGTCTCGCGCTCTGGGACGGCGGACCGCCCGGCGGCCCCGCGTACCCGCATCCCCATCCGCACCCCAGCCGGCGCTTCCGGTTCGACCTGCACCGGCACCTCTGGGACGCGCGCCGGACCGATGAACTGCGGGCCCGCTCCGGGGCGGTGGACGACCCGGAGCCGGACGGGTCGCCGTTCGGCCGGTGGGCGGCCGAGGCCCGGATCCTGCTGCGTTCCGAGGGGCGTACGTCGGGTGACGTGGCCGTACGGGCGGCCGGCCGCCGGTTCGTCGTCGCGGTGGACGCTCGGGCGGCGGCACGGATCACCGAGCAGCCGCGGGGCGACCGCGGCGGCCCGGGTGCCGTGTTGCCGCTGCTGCCCGACGCGGCGGCCGGTGTCCCGCCGGACCTGCTGCTGTTGCGGGCCGGCGCGATCGATCCGGGCCGGCTGCATCCCCTGGTCGCCGCCGCGCTCGTACCCGATCGCGCCCGGGAGACGCCGCCGCCGGCGGAGCACGAGCCGGGCCGGCCCCGGACCGTGGTGTGCCGGGGCGCCCGGCACCGGATCGCGCTGGTCGACGGGGTGCTCTCGGCGCTGGACCACTCGCCCGCCGAGGTCCGGCGGGAGGAGTTGCTGGCCGCCCTGTCCGGCACCCCGCTGCCCTGCCTGCGGGCCATCGACGACGCGCACCGTCGCCCCGAGGGCCTCGCCGGTGTACGGGACCGGCTGGACCACGGTGACGCCGCCGGGGCCCTGGCCGTCGTCGAGGGCCTGCTCGGGCCCGCGGCGACGCTGCGCGACGGCGCGCTCCGGGACGCCCTGGAGGACGCCGCCCGGCGTCGGATCACGTACGGGCTCTACCGGGCCGGCCTCATCGGCCCGCGGCCCCGGCAGCAGGCCGGCCGCGCACCCCGTCGTATCGAGAACCCCC